>DASVYG010000115.1:0-19669 GCA_036392315.1 Gemmatimonadaceae bacterium | reverse complement strand
AGCCGCGCCGTCTTCGTCGGACTCGCCGATGCCGTGCGCGAGCTTCGCAAAGCCATGGACGACGCTCGCCGGTCTTCCTAACTTCGTGTCGCGCATACCAATGGAGCGTGCATGACCGGAGCGCCGGGATTTCTGGACTTCTTCATCCTCGAGGCCAGCGAGTACGTCGAGCAAATCGACTCCGTGCTGCTCGGCGCCAGCACCACAGGACCCGACGCGGAGGCGATGCAGCGTCTCGCCCGCGCGCTTCGCGGAGCGGCGACCATGGCCAAGATGCCGTCGTTCGCCGGCCTCGCGGCAAGCGTCGAGCGCGTCGGTCGCGCGCTCCACGACGGCTCACTTCGCTGGGAACCAGCCCTCGGCGGCGCCCTGGTTGCAGCCGTCGATGATCTCAAGACACTCTTGCGCTCGGTGCGCGGGTGGTCCACCACCGATGACGACCGGGCGAATGCGCGCGCGGCGGAGTTGTCGCGATACGCCCCGCGACGGGCGAGCTCCACACCCGGTGAGCCGAGCGGATCCGGCGCCGCCGCACCGCCGCCGAGCTTTCTCGCGTCCGAGGCCGCGAACATCGCCGCCGGCCTGGAGTTGCTGACCACCCGCTCAGGCGACGCCGAGACCGCGACAAACGTCTTGAATCGCGTGCGCGCGCTGCGGGGTGTCGCCGGCGTGAAGGAGGTTGCTCCGCTCGCCGAGGTTCTCGAAGCCACGGAAGACGCGTCGCGCGGCTTGGAGTCTGGACGCGAGCCGATGAGCGCGGAGGCCCGGCAGCTGCTCGAGGCCGCTGCCGGGTATCTTCGCACGCTGTCCTCGGCACTTCGCGGCGGGAGCGACGTGAACGCCGCGGGCCCCGAGCGCGACGCATTCTTCGCCGCGCAAGACAGCTGGGCGAATAAGGCCGGCGAACGCGAGCGCGTCGTCCCGATCGCCGAGTTGTTCTACGAGGATGGGGGCCCCGGCGTGGTGGAGTCGTCGCAGAATCCGCCGACGTCCGCGTCCGAGCGCTTCCGCCTCGAGCTTGTGAGCCTGGGAGAGCACCTGCGACAAGTCGTCGACAGCGCCCGCCACGTGAGTGATGCGGCGTCGACCAACCGCGCACGGCGCGATCTTCGCGGCGCGCTCCGCGCGCTTCAGGCGGCCGCCGCCAGCTTCGGCGAGCGTGACGTCGCGGAGTTCGTCGCGGGCCACGCCGCGGCCGTGGACGAATTGGACTTTCACGGACTGGCGACGCTCGATGATCTCGCGTCGCTGCTCGCCGATCCCGGCGTTCGCGGCGAGCGCTTGCGGACGCGACTTCGCGAGGTGGCCCACGAGCACGAGGTCGCGACGACTGCCGGTGTCGGGCTTGGCGACGAGGTAGGGGTCGAGTTGACGACGCGACTGACACCGGCGCTCACGACCCGGCCGGTGCCGCCGGTGCCGCCGGCCGCGCCCTCACTCGCCCCAATCGCGGCCCCGACGCCCGGGGCGGCTCGGACACCTCCTGCCGCCGCATCAATTCCTCTCGCCGCCGCGTCCCCGTCCCCCGCGCGCCGCGAGACGCCGATCCCGTCGACCAACGGCTCGGCCGCCGCGCTCATCGACTCGAGCATTGCCGCACTCGACGCGCTTGGATCGAATCCGTTCAGCGAGCCGATTCCGATTCCCGAGGACACGGTCGTGCCGATCGAGTCGCTCTTGTACCGAGGGCGCGCCGCGCTCGATCGCGCGGTGGAGATTCGCGACGAGATCCGGCGCGGCGGCGCGCAGGTCGATCGAGTCGCGCTCGAGGAGCTGTTCGATCTACTCGAGTTGGCGAGAGCGGAGTAGCCCGCCATGAAGTTCGGGTGGCGTGGCGCGCTGGGCATCGTCATCAGCGTCGCGGCGTTGGTCTATGCCTTCCACGACGTGAAGTGGGCCGACGCGGTCGATCACGCGCGGCACGCCAACTACTGGCTGCTCCTGCTCGGCGCGGCGGCCGCCACCAGCATGTTCCCGCTCCGCGCGCGCCGCTGGCGAACGATCCTCGACCCGATCGCTCCTCGATTACCGTTCGGTCCGTTGTGGCGATCGACCGCGATCGGAATGATGGTGAATAACGTCGTGCCGCTGCGAGCCGGCGAGTTCGCGCGCGCGTACGCTCTGACGCGCGAGCTACCGCAGATCACGTTCTCGACGGCGTTGGCATCGCTCGTCGTCGATCGCGTGTTCGACGCGGTCGTTGTCCTTCTGCTGCTGACCATCGCGATGATCGCCCCGGGGTTCCCGAGCGGCGCGGTGATCTATGGTCGTCCGATCTCGGAAATCGCGACGGGCTTCGCGATCGTTCCGCTGGTGCTGCTCGTCGTGCTATACGCACTCGTGTTCTTTCCAGGAACACTCATCAAGCTTTTTGAGTTGCTCGCGCGGCGCGTGTCGCCGACAATCGAGGAGCGCGGCCGCGACATGCTCAAGCGCTTCGCCGACGGCCTCAGCGTCCTGCGAACGCCGGGGCACTTCATCGCCGTGTTCTGGTGGACGCTGCTCCACTGGCTGGTCCAGCCGCTCGCGTTCTGGCTCGGGCTCAAGGCCTTGGGCATTGATGTGTCTTGGTCCGCGACGCTGTTCGTTCAAGGACTGATCGTGGTCGGCGTCTCACTGCCGTCCGCTCCTGGATACTTCGGACTGTTCGAGAGCGCGGCGGTCATCTCGCTCGGATTGTACGGCATCACCGAGTCGGCGGCCATCGCGTGGGCGCTCGTGTTCCACGTCGTCACGTTCATTCCGATCACCCTCATCGGGGCGTACTACTTCGCCAAGCTCGGCTTGACGATGGGCGAGATCGGCACAGCGGGTCGCGAGCCGGCGTGACGCTCTCCGCCCGCGTGACCGCGCAGGCAAAGATCAATCTGCTTCTCCGCGTTCTCGCCCGAGAAGCCAGTGGCTACCATTCGATCGAGACCGTTTTCTTGCGTCTCGACCTCGGCGACGATGTTCGGGTGCGCGTCGCGCCGGGTCGCTCGCTCCAGTGCGCCGGTGCGGCCATGCCTTCGTCCGGGCTCGGCCCGGTGGAACGCAATCTGGCCTACCGCGCCGCCGTCGCGTATGCGGATGCCACGGGGTGGCCCTCAGGTTTCTCGATCGAGATCGACAAGCGAATTCCGGTGGGCGCCGGGCTTGGCGGTGGCAGCGCCGACGCCGGCGCCGTGCTTCGAATTCTGGACGCGCTGTCCCCACGGCAACTCGGCGCGCGCCTGGTCGAGCTCGCGGCCCCGCTCGGGGCGGACGTCGCGTTCATGACGATCGAAAGCCCGATGGCGCTCGCTTGGGGCCGCGGCGAGAGGCTACTCCCGTTGCGCGTCCTCGACCCAAGGTATGTCGCGCTGCTCGTGCCCGGTTTCGCAATTCCGACGGCCGATGCGTATGCGTGGCTCGCCACCGATCGCGGTGCCTATGCGCCGACGGCGGCGGTGATCTCACCGGAGTCGCTCGCCACGTGGGAATCGCTGGCGTCGATCGCGACGAATGACTTCGAGCGAGTCGTCGGCGCGCGTCATCCTGTCATTGCGGAGCTCGTCGACGAGTTGAGCTCGGCCGACGCCATCGTCGCCATGCTCAGCGGGTCGGGCTCGAGTGTCTACGGTCTGTTCAATGATCCGCCCGACGCGGCGGCGATCACGCGAAGCACCGGGCTGACGACCATCGTCACCAGGACAAGCGACCGAGTTGTAAGAGTAGAGCTCGACCAGTAGCTTTAAGGGCTTGCTGCCCCCTCGTCCAATGGCAGGACATCGGACTTTGGATCCGAGAATGGTGGTTCGAATCCACCGGGGGCAATTGCAGCGCTCGGTCGCCAGGTCGTGACTCATCGATAGAAATTGTCGACGGTTGCGAGCGATAGCTCCGCTCTTTGCATAAGTACCGCTCGACCACTCTCAGGCGGTTGAGATGCTGTTGATCATCGTGATTGTGCTGCTTCTGCTTTGGACGCCGGGCTATTACGGCTACGGGCGAAGCAGATGGGGTTGGGGGCGCGGTGGGGATGTCCTCACATTGATTCTCGTCATCCTGCTCTTATGGGTGCTCTTTGGCGGCGGAATGTTTGGAGGAAGGATGATGTAACGCCGCCAGCCGGGTCCCCCACACTCTCTCGAGGATCGATCGCACTCCCAAGCCTCAGAAGTGAGGGCTGACTCTGGTAACTTCCTCAAGTCGTTCCCCCGCTTTATTTTACAAGGCTCCGCCATGGACGGACTAGCAGTACCGAGTCACGGCCTCAAGCTGTTGTCCGGCACCGCGAACCGAGTTCTCGGGGAGGAGATCGCCCGCCACCTCGGGGTCGAGCTCTGCCGGGTCAATCTCGGTCGGTTCGCCGACGGAGAGATATCGGTTCGAATCGATGAAAACGTGCGCGGCAACGATGTCTTCATCTTGCAGCCCACGAATCCGCCGGCCGAAAACATCATGGAGCTCCTGCTCCTGATCGACGCGGCCCGGCGCGCTTCAGCGGCGCGAATCACGTGTGTGATGCCGTATTACGGATACGCCCGGCAGGACCGCAAGGACCAGCCGCGCGTTCCGATCGGCGCCAAGCTCATGGCCAACATGATCATGGCGGCCGGTGTGGATCGGGTGCTGGGAGTCGACTTTCACCAGCACCAGCTGCAAGGATTCTTCGACGTACCCGTAGATCATTTGTACGCCATGCCCGTGTTCACGGCGCACTATCGGAAGATGCAGCTGCACGATCCGGTGGTCGTCGCACCCGACGTGGGCTCGGCCAAGATGGCTCGGGGTTTTGCAAAACGGCTGAATGCGACGCTGGCGATCATCGATAAGCGCCGCCCCCAGCCGAACGTCTCGGAGGTCGTGAACGTCGTCGGTGACGTCGAAGGACACGATTGTATTCTCGTCGACGACATGATCGATACGGCCGGGACGGTGACGGAAGCATCACGCGCGCTCAAGACACTGGGAGCGCAGGACATTTATATCTGCGCGACGCACGCGCTGTTGTCGGGACCGGCGAAGCAACGCATCAACGATGCGCCGATCAAAGAAGTCGCGGTGACGGACACTATCGCGATGCCCGACGAGCGCCGCCCGCGCCAGTTGGTCGTGTTGTCGGTCGGAGAGCTGTTGTCGAAGGCCATCCGGTTCACGCATGCGGAACAGTCGGTGAGTTCGCTCTTTGATTGATTCATGTCATCCTGAGGAGCAAAGCGACGAGGGATCTGAACCCAGTCGCGAAAAGCAGATCCTTCGCTTCGCTCAGGATGACGGCTCGAGTTTGGTTTCACCTCGCCCGTCTCGGATATGGTAGGGAGGACGCAGCCTCCCGAGAGTAGACACGATTCGGCGCGAGTCGGCTGCGAAACATTCATGCACTTACTGGTATCATAGAAATGGCAACATCCACCCTCAGCGCGACCCCGCGCAACGACAGCGGCACCGGCGTCGCTCGCAAGCTCCGTCAGGCCGGTCAGGTTCCGGCGGTCATTTACGGCCACGGCCGCGAGCCCCAGTCGCTCTCGCTCAATGCCCGCGACGTCGATCGTCTCCTCTCCACGATTTCGGCGGCGAGCACGGTCATCGAGCTCACCTTCGACGGACGGACGGCGCGGACGCTGATCCGCGAGATCCAGCGGCATCCCGTGAAGCGGAACCTCGTGCACCTCGACTTTCAGGAATTGGTCGCCGGTGAGAAGGTGACCGTCAGTGTGCCGCTCCGCTTCACCGGAGTGGCCGACGGCGTGCGCAACGGCGGCGGCATTCTCGAGGAAACGATGCACCAACTACATCTGCGCCTCGATCCGGCGTCGATCCCCGATCACATCGACGTCGATGTCACGCCGCTCACCATCGGGCACAGCATTCACGTGCGCGAGCTCGTGCTTCCGGCAGGCATCACCGTGCTCGACGACGCGAATGCGACCGTCTGCGTCTGCACCGCGCCGAAGGCAGTGGTCGAGGAAGTCGTGGCGCCAGAGGCGGAGGCGGGCGTCGTGGCCGAGCCCGAGCTCATTCGCAAGGCGAAGCCCGAGGAAGAAGAGGAAGAGTCCAAGTAATCGGCTTCGTGCTCCGATTCTTGTTCGGGCGTGGCCGAGCCAAACCGGCAGCGCGCGACGACGAGCCAATGAAAGTCATCGTCGGACTCGGCAATCCGGGCAAAGAGTACGAGCGAACGCGTCACAACGTCGGCTGGTGGGTCGTCGACCACCTAGCCGACGTTTGGCGTTTCGATGGCTGGCGAAAGGACAACGAGGCGCGCGTCGCAACCGGAACGGTCGGCAACGCGAAAGTGCGGCTCATCAAGCCGCTCACGTACATGAATTTGAGCGGCGCGGTATTGCGACCGTACCTGCGACGACCGTTCTGGTCGGCGACGACCGATTTGATGATCGTCGTCGACGAAGCGGCGTTGCCGCTCGGGCGGTATCGGTTCCGCGCCAAAGGCAGTGCAGGCGGCCACAATGGACTCAAGAGCATCGAGTCCGCGGTGAAGTCGCAAGAGTACTCGCGACTCCGCATCGGCATCTCGCCCGACGAACCGCGCGAGCGTGGGCAGCTCAAGGACTTCGTGCTCGACGAATTCGGCAAGCGTGAAGCCGCGGTGATCCGCGATCTGATGCCGACGTTCACCGAAGCCCTCGAGCTGTGGATCAAGGGCGGGATCGTCCCCGTGATGAATCGTTTCACCGGCGACGCAACGTAGCGCCGTCGTCAACTTCATACTTCTGCGATGCTCAAACTCGGAATCGTCGGCCTGCCGAACGTCGGCAAATCGACGCTGTTCAACGCACTGACGTCGGCCAACGTGTTGGCGGCGAACTATCCATTCGCCACCAAGGACCCCAACGTCGGTCGCGTCAACGTTCCCGATGCGCGACTCGCCGTGCTCGAGCGAATCGTCCAGCCCCAGCGCGTGGTGCCGGCGGCCGTTGAATTCGTCGATATCGCGGGCTTGGTGAAAGGAGCATCGCAGGGCGAGGGCCTGGGCAACCAATTCCTCGCCAACATTCGCGAGACGGACGCCGTGGTGCACGTCGTGCGCGCGTTCGACGACGACGACGTGCTGCACGTCATGGGTGCCGTCGATCCCGTGCGCGACCGCGAGGTCATCGAGTTCGAGCTCGCCTTGGCCGACCTGTCCGTCGTGGAGAAGCGACTCGACCGCGTGAAACGGGCGTCGAAAACCGGCGACAAAGAGGCGCTCGCCGAGTTGGGCGCGCTCGAGCGCGCGTACGCGCCGCTGTCGGAGGGGCGCGCGTTGTGGCATGGCGGGTTGTCGGCGGAAGATCGTGCGGTGATTGCGCCGCTCTCGCTGCTCACCCTCAAACCGATTCTCTACGCCGCCAACGTCACCGACGCCGAGCTCGCGGGACACGAGGGCGAGCATCTCACGCGTCTGCGCGAGGCAATCGCGGCCAGCGGCGAGCACGCGGAGGTCGTTCCCTTCTCCGCCAAGATCGAAGCCGAGCTCTCCGAGTTGTCGGAAGAGGACCGTCGCGGTTTTCTCGAATCGCTCGGACTCGAGTCGGCTGGACTCGATCGACTCATCCGGGCCGGGTATCACCTCCTCGGGCTACAGACCTACTTCACCGCCGGCGAGCCAGAGGTGCGCGCCTGGACCATTCATCGTGGTGACACAGCGCCGGTCGCCGCCGGGGTGATCCACACCGACTTCGAGCGCGGGTTCATACGCGCGGAGACGGTGAGCTACGATGATTTCGTCGCGAACGGCGGCTGGAAGGGCGCACGAGAAAAAGGCGCCGTGCGATCGGAAGGCAAAGAGTACGTCGTGCAGGACGGCGACGTGATGTTGTTTCGCTTCAATGTTTGAGTCGGCCCAGAAGGCGGTTAACCCATGCCGAATCCGGGGGCGTTGTCCTGTTTGAGTTTCCCGAAGGAACGGCGAAAGTCGCCAGGGTTCACCGGTCGATTTGGCTCGCCTCTGGCACGCCACGACTTTCTGGGGAAGCACGCATATGGCAATCACAAGGAAGCACAGGGGCAGAGTCAGCCTGGCTCGCCGAGCGGAGGACTGGGCTCGCTCCCGGACACGACCGTTGTCGCGCTTGTGGAAATAACTTCCTCGCCCCGAGCCTCGCCGAGTCCATCAAGGCCGCGGCCGGTCGAGAATCATTGACAATCGCGATAGGATTCGGCGTCCGCGCGTGCTGAAGATGGTGATCAACACTACGCGAGGGCGCCGCGCAACGAGGCGCCGGTGGAATATCTCGGCGTTCTCAAGCAGCACCGAGCCCGCGGGTCCAGTGATCACGCGAACCCGTGTGCCATAGCGCCGCTCGATTTCTTGAATCGGCGTGAGCTCGCGAAGGTAATCGCGGAGCTTCTTGCCCCGATGACTACCGCCCACCAAAACGTGCGGTCCATTCTCGACCCCGACCGGCGCGAGATACACCAATACGAACAGCGAGCGGACACCGGCATGATCGAAATGAAATGCCTTCGTGAGTTCGTCTTCCTGGTCGACGTTCGCGACAAAGAGCTTGCATTCGATCATCTTCGGTTCGGAGCCGAAGTACGCGCGCGCGGCGCCGACAATTTGCGGATCGGTTGCGATGCGCTCAAGCGCTTTCGACTTGAGATGCACGTCTCCGTAGACCCCTGGAGTCTTGCCGCGCCAGAAGTCCGCCGATTGCTCCAACAGTTCCGGACGAACGAGCAGTCCGTCGAAGTATCCGTCCCGCTCGAGCGCGTCGACGGCGGCCGACAGGTCGACAGCGCTCGTCAAGATCGAAGGCTGATGGCTGACCTCGTCCCGCGGTGGCGATTTCCATCGGACGTATGCGAGCGCCACCCGTCGCCACGGTCCGAAGTGGATCAGATTCCGCAGCGAGCGAACACTCTGAACGACCCTCGGATGGCGGCGTGCACGTACCTGCAACCGTGCCATTAGGTCGAGCAGCTTGCGCGTGCCAGCCCGTGTCAGCGGCGCGACAGCCGATCTCTGAAGCGTGCGACGGAGCACTTCCGGACTCATCGGCCAAATGGAGTCAAAGCATACCGTCAGGAACCGATCCGCTGGAACGAGCGGCGGGCGTCGTCGCCAGGAGGAGGCGGACTAACCGAGCAGAAATGCTGCTTCCGCGCTCAACCGAGAGCCATCCTACGTGACACAACAGCGAAGCGCAAGGTCGCGTTTTTGGTGTATGAGCATTAAAGCGTTCTCATGCGTCATGCCTAACGCGGCCTGGATTCGGGGAGTGTGCGACGAGAAAAGGAAGAAGCGGGAAGCGATGCGCTCAACGCGTCTCGCATTAGCGCGATTTTGTGCGTTAACGACTCGTTGCAGGCCGTTCTCTTGATGCCACTTAACCGACTGCGGTCCTATTCAGCAAAGCGGTGTCACGTCTTCTCATTTAGAATGTTCGCCAACTAGGAGCGTTGCCTTCTGTTCATCAGCGAGGCGAAGATTAGATCTTTCTAATCTTTGTGCCCGCCGTCGCCGCGACCAGAAAAAGTCAGTTGCCGACATTCCCCGAACTGAATCCGGGTCGCTGCCGGAAGCACGGCGACGCGCGTTCGACGCATCAGGCTGGAGCGCTGCGGCGATGCGGAGCGCAGAAAGCCGGGTCCCGCAGACAGGCCGAGCATGCCCCGTTAATTTTCTGACCCGGGCTGTGGTGATCGGAAAGCCCGACGCCGTGCCGCGTGACAGCACAAGCGGGCCTCGCGGTCTCCGCGCGCTATCCCTTCGTCTCGGTACGTTTCGACCGAGGCCGCATGAATCCTTTCGTCGCCTCGGCCGTATAAAGATCGGGCGTGTTGAACGCCCAAAGCTGCGGCAGTGGTTCCACTCTCCGGAGAAAGTGTACGTGTTCGTTCCCAGTCTCGCAGCAGTTTGGCGCGGTACGATGCTCATCCTCGGACTCGCAGCTGTCGTTCCAGCCACGGCCGGGGACGTGCGCTCACATCCCAGGCCGACGCACAGCTATGCGGCCGCCGTGGCGCGCGCCACGCGACAGATCGCCGCCGACGACAGCATCGCCGCGCCGGGCGGTTCGACGATTCTCCTCACGCACGGTGCGCGAACGCCACGCGCGGTGATTCTGTTTCACGGATTCACCGACTCGCCGCGTCAGTTCGCGGCGCTGGCGGATTCGCTCTATGCAGACGGCGACAACGTCCTCGTTCCTCGACTGCCGCACCACGCCGAACGTGGCAAAGATGCGAGCGAGCTCGCCCGCCTGACGGCGGCGGAGCTGTGTCATACTGCCGATTCGGCCGTCGACGTCGCCTCGGGACTTGGCGACTCGGTGATCGTGGTCGGGTTGAGTGTCGGTGGGACGCTTGCCGCGTGGACCGCCGAGCATCGCGTCGAGGTGCGGCGCGCGGTGGTGATCGCGCCACCGTTCGAAGTCGCGCACGTGCCGTCGATGCTCGAGCGGCCGCTCGTCAATTTCGGCTCGCACGTTCCCAATCTCTCGCATCGTGCGGCTGCGGACACCGCGCGTCCCGATCGCGACCCTGGGTTCGCGACCCACGGACTCGCGCAGGTGCTGCGACTTGGATTGGCGGTGCGACGCGACGCCGACCGATTCTCGCCGGCCACCGCCGAAGTGCTGTTTCTGGTAAACGCGAACGACCACACCGTGAAAACCGCGCCGGTACTCGACCTCGCGCGAGCGTGGAATCGTCGAGGGTCCGCGGTCGCGGTGTACGAATTTCCGGATTCGTTGGGCTTGCCGCATAACATCGTCGATCCAATCAACCGACCGGCAAAGGCCGGCGCCGTGTATCCCGTGCTCGAGGCGCTCGCGCACGGCGATCGTCCTCCGGCGTGGGTGCACGTTCGGCGCTGATCGCGCCGGATCGAGGGTGCACGGCGCCACGGCTGAGGGCAGTGGCCAACGGGCGAAAGAGACGGAAGCGGGAACGAGTATTGCACGCAGTGCCCAGTTCCCCGGACGTCCCCACCCGATTGTTTTTCCCTCATCCTCTCGTGGCCAAGCGCCAATTCACAACCGAAGGCGGCGTGGTTTGGGTTGTTTGGGACGTGCACCCGGAAGATCTGGGACGCCTCGCCTACGACCGCCGCGCGAGCACGCCACCCGGCGCCGGACCTGTGCCGGCTGAGCGGATGTCTCGACGGAATGAACGATCCGTCCATCCGGAGCTACAGCAAGGTTGGCTCTGCTTCCAATCGGCCACCGAGAAGCGCAGGTTCACGCCGATCCCGGCCAATTGGTACGAGTTGCCGGATGACGAGCTGCGCGCGATGCTGCACGTCGCGACTCCGGCGCCGCGTGCCGACGGGCGCATGTCTCGCCCGTCGGCCACCGACTGACCGCGTTCAGCGGATGAAGACGCTGCTGTTGCGGAGGATCGACCCGATGGTGAAGTCGATCGTCTCGCCCGGCGACACCGCAAGCGAGCCGCTCGAGGCGCGACCATTGCCACCGATCGGCGTCGCGACAATTCGAAAATCGCGATCGGCGAGCGATCCATCCAGAACGAACGTGCGCGAACTGTTGCCCGTCACCGTTCCGACCCTCGTCGCCAGTCCTGAGGACACGGCGTAGACGTCCATGTCGAGGAAGTTGTCGTTCCTCACATGCAGACCAATCGACGTGGACGGTACGACTTCGCCACCCGCCTCCTGCGTACGTGAACACGCGCTGACGGTCGATACCGTCGCCGTCGCCGCAATGAGTCCGACCAAGAGATACTTGCCGCGCATATGACTACCCTCACCCCTGAGACCGTTGTTTTGGTCGACGCCCCGCGCGTCACCTGCCTCCTGATAAGGCATAGCAGATGCCAACTTGAGGTAATTCGTTGTGTCTGTTAAGATTAGAGGCTACTGGCACGCGATTACCGCACTCTGCGATGCGCGCGCCGCAAAAAACTTCCCCTCCCCCTGCTCCGGCAACCAGCGGGGGGCGGCCACGACCAAAGGGAGGATTGCCAACGCATGACGCGCCAATATGAGGCGGTCTACGTCTTCGATTCGACACTCGAGGACGCCGCCATCAACGACAAGCTGGGCCGATTCCATGGCCTGCTCGGAAACCCTGGAGATCTCCAGGTAAACCACTGGGGACGCAGGCAGCTCGCCTACCCCATCGGCCGACGCGAGTCCGGCTACTACGCCATCGCTCGCTTCACCGCCGACGCCGCCACACTTCCCGAGTACGAGCGCGCAATCAAGCTCGACGACGGCATCGTCCGTCATCTCATCACTCTTTACGAACACGAGCTCGGCGCGCCGCCGATGTCGGAAGAAGAGCTCGCCCTAGCTAACCGCCGTCGCGAGATGGAAGACGACGAGGACGAGGAATGAACATGCGACGGCCCCAAAAAACCTGCCCGTTCTGCGAGACGCGCGTGCACTTCATCGACTACAAAGACGACCGCACGCTCGGCCGCTTCATCACCGACCACGGCAAGATTCTTCCGAGCCGTTTGAGCGGCGTCTGCGCGCGTCATCAGCGTCAGCTGTCGACCGCGATCAAGCGCGCGCGCTATCTGGCCATCATTCCGTACATTCGCGGGATGCAGGCCTAGCCTCATGACGGAGCCGGCGTCCGTCGCACCGACACCAGCGCCAACCGAGCGCGGATGGGGCAAGCTCCTCATCGCGACCGTGGCGTTCCTCATCATTCCCGCACAACTGGGCGCGCTGTTGCCGATCGATCAGGCAATGGTGCTCCTGGTGCCGGCTATTGCGGCGTGTGCGCTGGTTGGATGGTGGGCCGGTGGACGGCCGTTCTTGGCCATTGCGTGGGTCGCGATCGCGACGTTGATGACGGTGCAGACCGGATCGCCACCAAGTCCGTTTTACAACCTCGTGCGCGGCTGGAGTCTCTTGCTCGCCGGATCGTTCGGGCTCGTCTGCTTGTTCACCACGACGCGCCCGTTTTTCGCCCGCGCGCTCCTCGCGCTGGGAATGACGCTCGCGTTGGCGACGGTCATGAGCCTGCTCGGTCCAGTGACGCTGTCACAGGCCACGAAGACGGTCGCCGGCGAGTTCGCCCGGCGCGACGCGGAAGTGATGGCGGCGATCAACGGCGTCATACAGTCGCACCCGAAAGAGTGGGCCGATCTGTCGGCGAAAATTCCACGCCTCGCGTCGCTGCCGACGGAAGCGGAGAAGGAGTTGGACGCTCTCTCCAAGGCCGGCGTTGTTGTGTTCCCGGCGCTGCTCGCCCTTCAATCACTGGCCGCGCTGGCGCTCGCCTGGGCGGTGTATCATCGCCTCGGACGCGCGCGACTCGGCGCTCCGCTTCGACCGCTGCGCGAATTTCGGTTCAACGATCAACTGGTCTGGGGCCTCATCGTCGGTCTCACGATCGTGTTGCTGCCGACGCTCACGTCGCTACGTGGGCTCGGCAAAAACCTTCTCGTCTTTTTCGGCGCGCTGTACGCCGTGCGCGGATTCGGAGTGCTGTCCTGGTTCATGGCGCCAGGCAGTCTCGGTGTCACGCTGGCGATCGGCTTCATTCTGCTGCTCGCCCCCGTCGTCAACATCTTTGCGCTGCTCGCGTTCACCATGCTCGGCGTGGCGTCGCTGGCGCTCGGACTTGGTGACACCTGGGCGGACTGGCGAAGCCGGGCGCGCCCCACCTCGTAAATTCTTTTCATCGATCGGAGTCAATCATGGAAATCATCCTCCGCCAAGGGGTCGAGAACCTCGGCAAGCCGGGCGACGTGGTGAAGGTCAAGGCGGGCTACGCTCGCAATTACTTGCTGCCGCACGGTCTCGCCTACGAGGCGACGCCGGGCAACCTGAAGCGAATCCAGCAGGAGCGCGACCGTCTCGACGCCGCCGAGAACGAGCGTCGCACCGCCGCGCAAACGCAGGCGGAGCGGCTCGAACAGGTATCACTCACATTCTCGGCGCGGGTCGGCGAGGAAGGAAAGCTCTTCGGTTCGGTGACGACCGCGGACATCGCGCAGCAGCTCGAGGCCCAGGGCTTCCATATCGAGAAGCGCCAGATCGATCTGCACGAACCGATCAAGGCGCTCGGCGTCTACCGCGTACCGATCCGTCTGCACGCCGACGTCAAGCCCGAAGTGCGCGTTTGGGTCATCAAGCAGTAAGCAATGGCAGGCAAACAAAAGCCCCGACACCTGTCGGGGCTTTCGCTTTCTAGTCACTGGTTGCTGGCGACTGCAAACGGCGCAACGGACATACCGGCTGCGAGCAGCGGCAACTAGCAGCCCACGTCCCGGGTATATCCTCTGGACGCCCGCATGGCCGCCTGCGTGCTCTACAAAGATATGTCCCGGAGTTATGCTACTGGGAGAGCCGTCTGCCGCAGACGGACCCCTTCACGTTCAAGGAGCACCGAGCTCGACTTCATGCCAGCGACTTCTCCCACAACCTCGAATTCCCTCGCACTCGCGCAACGCGCCGCACAGATCGCCATCGATAACAAAGCTCAAGACGTCGTGCTCCTCGACCTTCGTGGAGTCACCGACATGACCGATTTCTTCATCGTTGCCAGCGGCACCTCCGATACCCATGTGCGTTCTATCGGCCAGCACTTGATCGAGGACATGAAGAAGAAGGAAGGCTCGCCGGTGCACCACGTCGAGGGGCTCGAGAAGGGACGCTGGGTGCTCCTGGACTTCGTCGATTTCGTCGTGCACGTATTTCACCCGACGCTCCGCAACTTCTACCAACTCGAACGCTTGTGGGCCGACGCCGAGCAGATTCCAGTGGAGATCGCTCAAGAGAGCCGTGCGTGACCTGGCGCGGGCGTGAAAGCATGCGCGTCGCCGTAGGGCTCGCGCTCGTCGCCGCCCTTGGCGCGCCCGCGGCGGCACAGAATTACTTTGGCCAGAACCAAGTCCAGTACGACAAGTTCGACTGGAAGATCGAAGAGACCGAGCATTTTCTCATCTATTACTACCCCGAGGAAGCTCGTGCCGCTTTCGACGCCGCGCGGATGGCCGAGCGTGCCTACGCGCGCCTATCCATCGTCCTCGACCATCAGTTCCGCGAGAAGAAGCCCATCATGCTCTTCTCCTCGAGAACGGACTTTGGACAGAACAACGTTACCGGAGACCTGGGTGAAGGCACCGGCGGCGTCACCGAAGCAATGCGTCACCGCATGCTGCTCAACTTCACCGGTGATTATAGAAGCTTCGAGCACGTGCTCACCCACGAGATGGTGCACACGTTCCAGTACGACATCTTCGCGCGCGGCAAGGCGGGCAACGGCCTGCAGACACTCGTGCAGTTCCTTCCGCCACTCTGGTTCGCCGAGGGCATGGCGGAATACTTGTCGCTCGGGCCCAACTCGCCGCTGACGACGACCTGGATGCGCGACGCTGCACTCAACGGAAAGATTCCGACGATCGCGCAGCTCAGCGACGACCCGGACAAATACTTTCCGTATCGCTACGGCCATTCGCTCTGGAGCTACATCGGCCAAAAGTGGGGCGACGAGGTCATTGGCCAAATCATGAACTCCGTGCCAAGCGTTGGCGTCGAACGCGCCTTCCGGCGCGAGCTCGGCGTCTCGTTCGAAGACCTCGGCGACGAATGGCGCGAGGATCTCCAGACGCGTTTGCTGCCCGCGGTCGGAACAATGGACCGCCCGCGGCACTTTGCCCAGCCACTGCTCACATCCGAGCGGAGCGGCGGCGAGATCTTTCTCGCACCCGCGCTGTCGAACGACGGCAAGACCATCGCGTTTCTCTCCAACGGCAGCTTCGTTCGGGGACAGGTCTTCATCGATCTCTGGCTTGGTGACGCCGAGACGGGCAAGCGCACGGCGCGGCTCATCAAGAGCACGCTGAATCCGGATTTCGAGGAGTTGCGGCTCCTCTACTCACAGAGCGCATTCTCGCCCGATGGTGAACGGCTTGCGGTCACCGCTCAGCGTCGCGGGAAAGACGTGCTGTACCTGTTCGACGTGCGGTCGCGCAAAGAGGTCAAGCGTCTCGACCTCGACATGGAATCGGCCACCGGACCAAGTTGGTCGCCGGACGGCAGACGACTCGTGTTCAGCGGCAACCGCGGCGGCATCACAGATCTCTATATCGTGAACGCCGACGGCACCGGCCTGCGCCGTCTCACCAATGATCGGTTTGGTGACCTCCAACCCCAATGGTCTCCCGACGGCAAGACGATCGCGTTCGCCACCGACCGGGACAGCGCGAGCTTCGATCTGCTCAAGTTCAAGCCGTGGAAGATCGCGTTGCTCGATGTGGAGTCGGGATCGATCACGGTGATCCCGGGACAGCGGGGACTGAATCTGAACCCGCAGTGGGCGCCGGACGGGCGGTCGATCGCATACCTCTCCGATCGGAGCGGGGCCGCGAACGTGTTCCTATACGACCTCGACGCGCGCGAACATTACGCGTTGACCAACGTGCCCGGCGCCGTGTCCGCGCTCACCGAGTTCAGTCCGGCAATCAGCTGGGCGCGGCAGGCGGACCGGCTCGCGTTCACCTATTATGAGAACGCTCAATACACGATCTGGACGATCAACAATCCGCGCGCGCTGAAGAAGTCGCCGTATCGGGATCCTCCAGCGCCCGTCATCGCGGTCACACCGCCGACGGCCGCCGACTCGGCGACCAAATCCGTGTCGATCGTGGCGCTGCTCGACTCGGCTGAAATCGGCCTTCCCGACACGACGAAATTCCGCGTCAATCCATATCACGTGCGGCTGCAGCCGGACTACGCCGCGCGGCCCAGCATCGCATACACCCCGGACGCATTCGGCCGCAGCGTGTTCGGCGGCACGACGCTCGTCATGAGCGACATGCTCGGCAACAACCATGTGGCTGTCTCGGGCGAGGTCAACGGCCGCCTGAGCGAGGCGCGCGCATTTCTCGGCTACACGAACCTGGCGAGTCGCTGGCAGTACTCCACCGGATTGTCGCAGGCGCCGTACTATTTCTTGTCGTCCGATTCGCTGTCGAATACGATCGACCCCGGTGTGGCGCTCGAGAATCAAGAGATCACCACCTACGTGACGCGCCAGGCGTTCGGCGTCACCGCGTATCCGCTCGATCGATTCACGCGCTTCGAGTTCGGCGCCGGGTTCAACAACATCGATCGCAGCCGGTGGTTCGTGACGCGCAAGATCTTCAACGGAACGTCGGCCGGCGGCTATTCGGTGGACAGCACGCACCGCGATCCGTCGCTCAACTACGTCGACGGACAAATCGCCCTCGTGTCCGACAATACGTTGTTCGGCTACACCGGACCAATCATGGGGCGACGGTTTCGCCTCCAGGTGACTCCGGTGGTCGGCTCGTACGATTGGGTCGAATATCTGGCCGACTATCGCCGGTACGACCCCATCGTCTTCAACTATCTCACCCTGGCGACGCGGGTCTATAGCGACTTGTCGATCGGCCCGGACGAGACGGCGTTTCCGAAATACATTGCCCGTCCCGATTTCGTGCGGGGCTACGACCGGAACAGCACCTTCTACCTTTCATGCCCGGTCATCGGGGCCAATCCAACGAACTGCAGCGCGGTCCAGCTGCTCGGAAGCCGCGTCGCGGTCGCGAACGTCGAGCTCCGTTTCCCACTCATTCGCCGCATCGAGCTCGGATTCCTGCCCATGGATCTGCCGCCGCTCGATGGGCTCTTCTTCTACGACGCCGGGCTCGCGTGGTCGCGCGGACAGTCCGTCTTTGCGTCACGACCACCGGACTACGACGTCGCCAACCAGCGCTACCCGTTGCGAAGTTATGGCTTCGGTCTGCGGCTCAATCTCTTCAACTACGCAATCGTGCGGTGGGATTTTGCCATTCCGGTGGACCAGGTCGGTCACAAGGGAGTCTGGACCTGGTCGTTGTGGCCGAGCTTCTGACCAGAACCAAGCGAGCCGCGGATAGCTGATCCGGCCTCGCCGTGTATGTTTCTCCGGTGCGCTCGTTCATTGCGTTCGCGCTCGTGCTCGCTGCGTGTGGCGGCGACGACAGGTCCTCGATTCCGGCTACTCGAACGGCCTCGTCGGCGTCCTCCCAACGCGGGCCGGACGCGCTGCTTCTGCGAGTGCCGCGCGCTGGTGGAGTCGGCCGAGTCACGGCCTACCCCAACATCGATTCGACCGTTTGGAACGCGACCGACGCCGCCCCGCCGCTGGATCGCGTTCTCGCCTTCGATCCAGACGCGGGGTTGATCGCCGCACTCGACTCCCGTGGGCTTCCCGTCTGGATCGATCTTCGTGTCGGAACCGTCACCCTTCCCCACCTTCGCGGTGGTCTCCATGGAATCACTTCGGTCGACGGATCGAGCATCTTCGCGGTCGGCGACGACGGAGCCGTGGTGCGGTTCACGCCAACCGGCACATGGTTGTTCAAGCCGCCCGCTCCCGCCCGCGCGGTCTTCCCGCAGTCGGGAGGTATTCTCTTGATCCTCGGCGGCGGCCGGACGACGGCGCGTCTGTGGCGGATGCACCCGCCCTCCAACCGAATTCTCGACTCGCTCACGCTTCCAGAGACGGTGACCGGCACGGGCGCCGGGTCGCCGCTCGCCGATCGTGTTTACGTCGAGACGTCGGAGCGCACGCTGCTCGGCGTGCGCGCTCGACGACTAGCCGCCACGAGGTCGATCGAGTTCGGTCACCGGGTTACCGACATCGCCGCGACCCCAAGCGGTGATCGATTCTACGTCATCACCGATTCGTCGAACCGCGTGAACGTCATCGACCAATATCAGGACCGGCAAAGCGGAACGATCGAGCTCGCGGGGCGTCCGCGTGATTTGCGCATCGACCCCTTCGGACGATTTCTCCTCGTCCGAGCGGCGACCGGCGATGAGGTGTGGGTCGTCGGCGTCGGGACCGATCAGGTCGTCGGCACGGTGCATTCTGTTTGGCGCGGCGATGTCCCGTTCGTTGCTCCAGACGGTGCCATTGCCGTGTCCAACGGCCGAGACGTCGCGTTTCTCGACCCATCGACGTTCAAGGAAACACGCCGATCACCGGGCGGCGCATCAGAGTTTTGGTATGCGTTTCTTTGGAATGGGCTCCGCGCCCGCGCCGCGGCGCTCGACCAGCCGGTCCAATTCCCGACCGACAGCCCAGCCACGGCGCTCCCACCGGCGGCACCTCCGCGCGACACTGTTGCCGCGCCCCCGCCGCCGCCCCAGCGAGTCGATTCGTCGAAGATCGGATTTCTGGTTTCGTTCGCGGCCGTCTTGAACGAAGCCGCCGCGAAGGAGCAAGCATCGAAGATCGTCGTCGAAGGACACGTGGCGCGTGTGGTGACTGGAACCACCAGCGGCGTCACGGTCTATCGTGTCGTGCTCGGTCCCTACGCGACCCGCGCCGAAGCCGACCGCGTCGGGCGCGCATCGGGGCTGAGCTACTACGTCATGGCGGGCACACCGTGACGGCGCCCCACACCATGCGTTCGTTCGATTGGGAAGCCGCCGGCAGGGATTTCGGCGAGTCGCTGAGCGGGTACAGCGCGCTCGTGGTCATCGGCATCGATCCGGTCGCGACCGGCCGTGTGGCCATCGGGTTGGGTCGAGCCCAGGCCGCGCATCGGCGCGTCGCGGTGGGGGATCTGTTCGCGGAGTCTCCGCCGATTCAGGAGCTCGTGTCGACGGACGATCCGCATGGGTTGGTCGACAGCTTTTTGTACGGCGTGTCGCTCAGCAGGATCGCCTACCCCGTGCCGGATGCCGGACAATTGTTCGTGATGCCGAGCGGAACGGAACCCCCGACCTACGAAGAGATACTCCCCAATCCGCGCTGGCAGCGAC
>DASVYG010000114.1:0-2991 GCA_036392315.1 Gemmatimonadaceae bacterium | reverse complement strand
CCTGCACTCGACGCAGGGCCGCGAGATCATGGAGCTGTTCAAGAAGCTCAACGATCAAGGGACGACGATCATCCAAGTCACGCACTCGGAAGAGAACGCGAAGTATGGCAATCGGATCATCGAGTTGCGGGACGGCTGGATCACGGCGTAAACGGCGGACGACGCGCAATCGCGTCCGCTTTTGGACAGCCCGTCCCACATTCGACCAACATGTGGTTGGCGACTAGATACGACTTGCTCGCATCAACCCGTTCGAGCGTACGGAGTTAGGGCGCTGACCTGATTCGGCACGCACCTTCCCTCTGGCGGCTTCTGCGTTCACGCAGGCAACCTTAGGGCGCCTCCCATGATCGACGACATCCGATACGCGCTGCGCCAACTCCGGCGAGCGCCGGCGTTCACGACGACGTCCGTGCTCACACTGGCGGTTGGCATCGCCGCGAACGTCGCGCTGTTCACGCTGATGAATGCCATATTGCTGCGGCCAGTGCCAGGCGTGCGTAACGACGGCCGCCTCACGTGGTTTATGCCGGCTAGTACGATCGGCGGCCGCTTGCTCCCGATTTCGTATCCGGACTTCCGCGACTATCGCGACCAAGCCGGGGTGTTCGAGCAAGCGGCGGCATTCGCTGGCACCGAGCTCTCGCTCTCCGACGGCGGCGAGCCGACGCGCGTGCGTGGACAAATCGTGAGCGGCCGCTACTTCTCCGCTCTTGGCGTTCAGATGACGATGGGCCGCGGCTTCACGCCTGACGAGGACGATCCGGCGACTCCACGTCCGGTCGTCGTGATCAGCCACCGCTTATGGCAGGAGCGATTCGAGGCGGACGGCTCCGTTCTCGGCCGCACGATCGCCGTCGACGGTGTTCGGTGCACGATCGTGGGCGTTGCGCCCGATCGCTTCAATGGTCCGGACGTCGGCGACCAGCGAGTGGATCTGTGGGTCCCGCTCGCAATGCAGCCCCGCGTCGCACCGCAATCATCGTTGGCCGACCGAAACGCGTGGTGGCTCTCGGCGTTTGGACGCCTCAAGCCGGGAGTATCGATCACGCAGGCGAGGGCGGCGGTCGCGGCAGTCGCGGCTCGTCTCGCCGTTGCGGATTCCGCCGGTCATGCTCAAATGACCGCGACGGTGTTCGCGATGCGCGGAGGCATCGAGCCGGCCGACATTCGCACAATCGTGCCCGTGAGCATTCTTGCCAGCGCCGCCACGGGACTGATTCTCCTCATCTGCTGCGCGAACGTCGGCAACATGCTCTTGAGCCGCGCGATCGGCCGACGGCGCGAAATCGGTGTCCGGTTGTCGCTCGGCGCAACGCGCACGCGAATCGCCCGCCAACTCCTCACCGAAAGCATGCTGCTTGCGGCGGTGGCGAGCGTCGTCGGCTTATTGCTCGCCACGTGGGCGACGGAGTTGCTTGCATCGACACTGGTGCCGACCATCGACGTATCTCCAGAGACGCACACGATCGCTTTCACGGTGATCGTCGCTGCGTTCGCCGCAGTGCTGTTTGGCATGTTGCCGGCGTTGCACGCCACACGAGGTGATCTCGCGTCCGCGCTCAAGGCCGGCACGCTTGGGGTGGACAAGCGCCGGTCACGCTTACAGGGCGGCTTCGTCATCGCGCAGGTTTCACTCAGCCTCGTGCTCCTCACGACGTCGGGTATGTTCCTCGACGGCTTGTACCAGGCGGCGCGCGTCGACCTGGGGTTTGATGCGAGCTCGCACGTGCTCGCGGCGTCGGTCGACCTCGGAATGCAGGGATATACCTCGCGCCAGACGGCGACGTTCGTGAGGACGATTCGAACACAAGGAGCGGCGCTGCCCGGCGCAACAGACGTCAGCGTCACGACCGATGTCCCACTCGGCGAGCGTCGCAGCTTCACGGACATTGCGCTCGACGACAAAGAATCGGATCAGCAGCATCGGTTCGGCCAACGCGGCATGGAAGTGTATGGAAACGCCGTCGCCCCCGGCTTCTTTCACACCCTTGGCGTCCGGCTCATCTCCGGGCGCGACTTCGGGTCGGACGACGTCGACGGTGCGCCGAGCGTAGCCATCGTCAGCCGGGACTTTGCGGATCGGGCATGGCCGCGCCAAGACGCGTTGGGCAAGCACGTGAGCACCAGCGGCGCGAAGGGCCCGTTTCTCACCGTGATCGGCGTGGCGCAATCCGCCCGCGTCTTCGGTATCGGTGAGCGCGCCCGTCCGATCGTCTACCGGCCGCTGGCTCAAACGCCGAATGCGCGCGCGCTGACCCTCCTGGTTCGATCGGCCGGTGATGCAACCACGCTGGCCCCGGCCATCCGACGGATGATCCACGCGGTGGATCCCGGCCTTCCGGTGTACGAGATGCAGAGCCTTGGTCAATACCGGCGCGAGAGACTTGCATCCATCGCGCTCGGTTCGACCTTGCTCGGTACGATCGGGGCGCTATCCGTGCTGCTCGCGAGCGTCGGCCTGTACGCGGTCGTCGCCTTTTCGGTCGGGCAACGAACGCGAGAGATCGGCATTCGAATCGCTCTCGGTGCGGCGCGGCAGCGTGTCGTTCGTCTGTTCGTTGCCGAAGGCGTTCGGTTGGCGACGATTGGTCTCGTGGCCGGGCTCGGCCTGTCCATGGGTCTGACGCGTGTCGTCGCGGCAGCCTTTCTGGGCGTCGCGTCGAATCACGTCGCGACGTTCGCGTTGATCGCGGCGCTGGTCACCGGCGTCACGATTCTGGCGAGTTGGATCCCGGCGCGACGAGCCGCCGGCGTGGATCCGATGGCGGCGTTGCGAAGCGAGTAGGGATCGCGCCGCGCGGAAGGGATCGAACGCATATTATCCAAGCATGACCCTTTCCGCCGTGGCCGAGCGACCTCGCATTCTCGTCGCCGACGACCAGCACGATGTTCTCGAGGCGCTCCGCCTGCTGCTCAAAGGCCACGGCTTCGAGGTGCAGACGGTCAACTCTCCGGCAGCGGCGCTCGCGGCGCTCGAGCGGCACGACT
>DASVYG010000113.1:0-2224 GCA_036392315.1 Gemmatimonadaceae bacterium | reverse complement strand
TCGTCCACAACCGATCACCGATCCGCGCGTGCACGGCGGGAAAAGCCACCCCGGAAGATGACATAGAACGCCAACCCCACAGCAGCCGCGATCACCGTCATCCATGCATCCGCCCGTGTGCTGTTCGACAGAACCCACACGGAGAGACCGATCGCGAACACGGCCGCGAACCGGCCGAACGGAGCGACGAATGCTGCCCGCGTCGCGTTCGGCTGGCGTCGCAGGCGAAGGAGCGCGGCGCACGTCGCGGCGTACGTCAGCAACCGGATCACCACGCTGATCGACGCCAACGCGACGAACGACCCCGAGAGCGTCAGCGCGAACATGACGATGGATGAGAGGACGATCGCCACATGCGGCGTTCGGAACCGTGGATGCACGGCTCCGATGACACGTGGAAGGTGGCCGTCGTCCGCCATCGCGAACAGCAAACGCGGAGTGACGAGCGCCACGGAGTTGAGCGTGCCACCGATCGAGACGAGCGCGCCCAGCGAGACGAACGCCGTGGCTTTGGCGCCGAGAAAATGCGCGCTGGCGTCGGCGATCGGCCGCTCGGAGGTCGCGAGCGTCGGCAGCGTACCGATCGCGACAAACTGGACGAGCATGTAGAGGACGACGACGATCGCGATCCCGACCAGGAGTGCGAACGGGATCTGCTTCGCCGGCTCGACGATTTCTCCCGACGGGATCACGGCTACCTCGAACCCGCTGAACGCGAAGACGAGGAGCAGCACGACCTGCGAGAATTGACCGTACGACGGGACGAACGCCGTCGAGTAGTTGGCGCGAGAAACGAAGAACATCCCCGCGACAATGAAGAGCAGGAGCGCCGCCAGCTTCCCGACGGTGAAAACGTCGGTGACGATCGCCGAGGGCCGCACACCGACCAGGTTGAGCACCGTGAGTGCGACGACGAGGCTCCCTATGATCAGCACGCGGCCGACGCCGGCGCCGGCACCGGACCAGAAGATGCCGAGGTAGCCGATGAAAAGGTTCGCGAGTGAGCCGAAGGCGGTCACGCGGGCGAGCCAGAGGAGCCACCCCATTTCGAATCCCGCCAGCGCGCCGAACGTCTCGCGCGCGTAGATGTAGGGTCCCCCGGTCGCAGTGAAGCGACTGCCTACTTCCGCGAAGCAGATCGCGATGAGCACCACCAGCACGGCGCACACGAGATACGCGACGAGGCTGTACGTCCCCGCCAAGGCGAACGCTTTGCTCGGCAGGCCGAAGATCCCCGCGCCGATGACGCCGTTGAGGACGAGCGCGACGAGGTCCCATCGGCGGATGCGCCGAACGAGCCCTGTGTCGCCCGAGTCCTGCGCGGTGGCCGCAGCGTAGCCCGTGTCCGTCCGGCTCTCGGTGAGTGTCACACGACGAACGTACGACGTTTAGCCGCCGCGGGCGAGGCGCAGTAGCCAAGGCCGATTCGCCAGACTACGGCGCTTGTCCTCGCGGTATCAGCTCCCAGAGCACGTTCACGATCTTCCACTGACCGTTCCACTTGGTCAGCTCGAGGAAGTCGACCCAATCGGACGCCACGATCTTGGCGACCGCGGCGCCATGATAGATGTCGAGAATCGTGAAGTCCTTGCGCTGTCGCTCGACCGGTGTCCGCTTGCCCCCACCGGCGCGCGTGCCCTCGATCAAAGTCATCGCGCTCTGCTGCTGAATGCGGGAGCGGCCCGTCGAGTCGGTGACGACGATCCGCTTGGCGAGCTCCGGGTGAAGGGCGCGCGCCATTCGATCCGCATCGCCCGCATACCATCCTTCGATGTAGTCGAACGCGGCGACGCGGATTCCTGCGGAATCGGCACTCGACTGTCCGCAAACCGATCTGGCATGCAGGGAGAGCAGGGCAGCGATGAAGAGCAACGAACGAACGGGTGTCCCGTACCATGTCGGCATCAGTGCGTTCTCCGTCGCGTCGAGGTGTAATCGGCTGAGCCTCGTGGCCTGAGCACCGATAGGCCAGGGCGGTACGCCGCGATCCTGAGCAGTTGGTGCCCGCCCAGTGGTCGCGCCTTCCACAAACGATCATGACGGGGTCGCGTCGTCTTCGCACCGACTTTGTGACGACTCTGCCTGGCATGGGGACGGTTTGCGTCGACGTACCATTGTGGACACTCGGTCGGCGACTACAAAGAAGCCATGGTCGAGCAGCGGTTCTCTGCACGCGCCTGGTCCATCGCCTTTGGCGTGTGGACCTGCCTCGCGCTGCTGTCGA
>DASVYG010000112.1:0-5440 GCA_036392315.1 Gemmatimonadaceae bacterium | reverse complement strand
GTGCTCCAGTACCGCCACGTATGCGCGCCGGGCCACTCGGCGTACGCGTGCGTGATCCCTAATCGCGTCAACTCGGCGTGGAATGCGCGATTCTGATCGACGAAGCCGTCGTCACGACCACAGTCGATGAAGAGGCTCGGGAGCTCCGATCGGCGGCGCACGAGAAGCTCGGCGGCCCGAGCGGGATCCACGGCGCGCCAGCGATCGAGATTCGTGCCCCAGTAATTCAGGAACCGTGTCCAGTACGGGCCCGCGGCTGGTCGAATCTCGTCGATGGTCGATGCATATCGAATTGGTTCGCTGAACGGGTGCGGTCCAGTGTACATCGGCGATAACACACCGGAATGGCTGGCGGCGGCGCCGAAGATGTCAGGGTGACGCAGCGCGAGGATCATCGCGCCGTAGCCGCCCATGCTCAATCCAGCGATTCCTCGGTGTGCGCGATCGGCGATGGTGCGATAGTGTTGATCGACGTGCTGCACGACGTCGCGCGCGATATAGTCGTCGTACCGTTCGTGCTCGACGCAGTAGCGGTCGGGCGACTCGTTGTGCAGCGTGTCGGCGCACGTGCGAAAGGCGACTTGGTTCTCCCACGTTGTGTACCAGCCGTCATCGCCGTCGGGCATGACGATGATCATCTCCGGCGTGCCGAACGCGAACAGAGAATCGCCGGTGACGTCGATGCTCCCCTTCGATATCCAGTCGGTCTCGGCGCCGGCCAGCCCGTGGAGATAATAGGCAACCGGATATCGTCGCGCGCTGTCGCTGCCGTATGACGGCGGCAGATAGACGACCACGTGTTTGCGCACGCCGAGTGACGGCGAGAAAAACGCGTCCTCGTGGACGCTGCCGGTCGGCCATGATGATCGCGAGTTGTTCGCGATGGTTCGAAGCCACTGCGCCGATTGTGCGCAGCCGGTCGTGAGCACGGAAAGTAGAAGGAATGCTGGTACGAGTCGGCGTCGTGGCATGGCAAACAAGGCCGTGGGATGGCGCAGCGCGAGATCGTCGGTAAGATGTGTCGTCCTCACCAGATTTGGCCATCTTGGGACTTCGCATCGGCGCCGACACGCGCGGCTTCGGTCGCGTTCAAACGAAGACTCCACCCTCGACTGACAGCGGAGTGGTCGTTCTGAGCGATGACTGGATCTCGGTCGATCCGTGGATGACGAAGGTCAGCAAGGCCGAGGGGATCGCGCAGCTTCAAGCGCTGGCATTGGCGGCCCTCGAGTTCGTCGACCAGTAGCGCACGGGGTTTAGCGATCGCTGATCGGCGGCGGCCCCGGGGTGGTCCACCACGGCGACCGCCCGGCGGACCACCAGGCGCCGAAGGGATGCAGCCGGCGGCGATCTGAGCACTCGTCAACAGCTTCTCGACCGAGTCGTGAAATTCCTTACGGGCCGGCGCGAGCTCGTCGGAGATCGCTTTGCCCGTCTGCATGATCGCACGAATCTCGCGGCCGCCAGCGTGGCTGTCGTCATCGTCGCCAGCGCGGCAATCGTCAGCATGTTGCTTCGCATCGTTCCCTCGAAAAAAAGGTTTCGATAACTGACAACGCGAGTTGGCAGACCATTCCATTGGTCAGGCACATCGTGTGCACACATTAATGGACCACCCTTGGAGGAGCGCGCGCATGGAGCGGAACGAATTCTCGACGGAAGGCTCGACGCCATCACAGACCGGCGGCGTGGGAGCCGGTTCGGGCTTTGGCAATACGGGCAATACCGGCAATACCGGCAATACGGGCAGCATCGGCAATACAGGCAACACGTTGGGATCGCAGGGCTACGCGGCTGGTTCGTCGGCCAACGCCGACACGTCGATGTCGACGCCGAGCCAATCGGGCTCGCAGTCGCATGGATTTGCCGATCGCGCGCGCGATGTCGCGGGCACGGCGCAGGAGAAGCTCGCCGACGTCGGCTCGACGGTGCGCGATCGCGCGGGCAATCTGAAGGACTCACTCGCCAACGCACTCGACAGCGGCGCCGACCGTCTTCGTCACCGCGGTGGCTCGAGCCAGCAGCTCGCGACTGCGACGGAGGGCGGCTCAGTCGCCGTCGAGACGAGTAGTCGCATCGCGCCAGTGGCGACGAAAGTGGCGGGCGGGATGGAAGCGACCGCCGGTTGGCTCCGTGAAACAGATCTCGACAGTGTCAAAACGGGAATCGAGCGGCAGGTGAAAGAGCATCCTGGCCGCACGCTCCTCGTGGCCGTCGGGCTCGGTTATCTGATCGGCAAAGCGGTGCGGAAGTAGGAGATCGCCATGACGGTCGATGCACGCGATGGCCGTCGAGGCATCGGCGCACTGCTCCGCGACCTTGCCGAGGGGAGCGCGACGCTCGTCCGCGGCGAGGTACGTCTCGCGAAGATCGAGGTCGGTGCGGCGGTGTCGGGTATCGGAAAGGGAACGGCGCTCGTTGCCACGGGTGCGGTGCTCGCGCTGCTCGGCGGGTTGTCGCTTCTCGTCGGCATTGTGCTGCTGATCGGCGATCAGTGGTTGCCAGCCGATCTGTACTGGCTCGCGGCGGTCATCGTGCTGGTGGTTGCCGGTGCGGTCGCCGCGTGGTTCGCACGTCGTGGAATGGCACACCTGTCGCTGCGGCAGCTCGCGCCGACTGAAACTGCGACGACGCTCAAGGAGGATATGGAATGGTTGAAACAACGGCGGACGTCCGGCGCGACATCGAGCTGACGCGCGAGCGAATGTCCAGCACGCTGACGGAGCTGGAGAACAAGCTCAACGTGGTACAGATGGTCCGCGATCATCCGTGGCCCGCGCTTGCGCTCGCAGTCGGAGCCGGTGTGCTGCTCAGCGGATCGAGCGCCGACGTGAAGGCCGCCGCGGCCACGGTGACGGCCACCAAGGGCGCGAGCAGCAGACTCGGCTCGGCGCTCGACGATGTCGTGGCGACGTTAATGAGTGGTGTGCATCAAGCGCTGGATAACCGCATCACCGGATGGGTCGACGAGCTGAAGACGGCGCTCGGTGCGCCGGCCCGCGACGGGCCGAGCACCATTCCGCCACGGGCCGATTAGAAGCCGACCCAAACTCGAAGGGTGCGAGCCAACAGCGCTCGCACCCTTCTGGTTTTCCTAATTAGCGAACTCTTCGAGACACGCGCCGGGCCCGCCTTCGAGGCCAGTGCGGAAGTTTTGCATTCGCTGTTCTTTGGTACCGTGGCTCTCGCGCGCGAGGCGCGCTTGAATCATCGCGTCCACGCGCCGGTTCCCGGTTTCCTGGGGCGTCGGATCGCCGGCCATGGACATTCCGAAAAACGCTTCCTCCATATCTCCCTTCTCGAGCTCGCCGTCCCGCTGCGCCTGCCGCGCGAACGTGCCGGCAAGGCAATCGGCGGTCGACTCGTTCTCGTACGAGCTCCGCGATTCGTCACCAAGCTGAATTGCCACTGCGTGTCCCATCTCGTGTGCGATCACGCCGACGGCCGCCATGTCGCCATCGGTACCGAGTGCGTTGGCGGCGGCTTTCGCCATGCCGGCGACGAACACCTCGTCGTAAAAGATGGTGTTGTTGCGCGGACAGTATTCGGCATTGTGGGGCATGATCACGCCGCACGACGTCATGACGCCGCCCGTGTATCGAACGACTCGCGGCGCGGCGAACCGTTCACCGACCTGCTGGAACTGGTTCGTCCACATCTTGACCAACGACCCGTAGGCCATCGCGATCTTTTCATTCGATGCAGCGACGTCGCTCGGGGTGACTTCGATGACCGGTTGCCTCGCTGGAGCGGGCGCCACCGGAGCGGCGTTCAACGCCGAGCCCGGTGTCGCAAACGCAAACGCGGTCATAACGGCGGCCGCGAGAGGGCCGCGAAAGACATTGGCTAGAGTCATGTCAGATTTCCTCCCACAACTCGTACACGCGATGGCGGGTCTAGTTGCGAGCGGATTCTGCCGTAGGGTTTCGACGCGCGTCACGAAGGACCGCGCGGATGAACGGTCCCTTGGCCTCGGAGAACGCGCGGCTGTCGTCGGCGAAGGTGATCGCGAGCTGCCGCTTCAACTCCTCGTACTGTCGGGCGACATCGGCATGTGCACGCAGATAATCGCGAAACACCAGATGGTCACGCCACAGGGCGCCCGACCAGCTGACCAGGTGGACTTGATGGGACCGCGGCGAGCCGCGGACGAAATAATTCCGGCCGGGCAGTCCGGCGTTGCCGCGATGCGCGTAGCCGAGCTGCTTGAATGCGGCGACATACGGCGCGCGGTTCACGTTCGCCGGACATCCGGCGAGAATATCGATGACCGGCTTGGCCGACATGCCCGGAATCGCCGTGCTGCCAATGTGCTCGAGACGAATCGGGAGATCGTCGAAGGCCGTCTCGATCCGCGCGGCCTCGGCAGCGAACTCGCGCGGCCAAAGGTCGTCATACGGAACCAGCCGAACGGACGCCATCTCGCGGCGTGTCTAATCGAACTCGACGCGCGGCGCCGACTGTTCCGGGCCGACTCGGCCGATCCCTATGTCCGCCTTCAGGTAGTTCTCTCCGCGAACCGGTGAGCCGGCGAGTCGGCGGAGCATCGTGAGCTGACCGGTATGCGTCAGCGCGTCGGCGACGGGGCCTTGGAACAGCAGCTCGGGAGATCGCCCGAGTGGCGCGTCGCTCGCGAGGTAGTCGTCGAATCGACGCAATCCGGCGAAGAATCGAGCGACGTCGGCGTCCCAGTCTGCCGGCGTCGAGTTGCTCCATCGATGCTCTCCGAGCGCCAGCCAGTTCGCCCAGTCGAACAAGTCGCACATGTGCGCGAGAATCTGGCCGGGAGTGCGGGAGCGATCGCCGATCTGGAACGTCGAGAACGTTGGCGGAGCATTCCGCATCGCTTTGCCGGCGCGATAGGCCAGTGTGGCGACGGCGTGTCGCAACATCTCGCGGTTGCTCGTCGTGTCGGCGCTCATTCGATCATCCCGGATGTGTCGGCGTCACGATCGGTTCCGATCATGGTCGAGCCGAGCCAAATTGTTGAGGCCAGTGCAGCGCGTCGTCGCCGACGCAGAATCTATCACACTCCGCGGAAACCGCCGAGCATGAGCAAGGGACGACTCGAGGCCTTCAGCGACGGAGTGATCGCGATTCTCATCACGATCATGGTGTTGGAACTCAGGCCTCCTCACGGCGCGGACTTCGAAGCGTTACGCGGCGTCGTGCCGTCGTTCCTCAGCTACGTCCTGAGCTTCGTCTTCCTCGGCATCTACTGGAGCAATCACCATCACATGCTCAACGCCACCGATCGAGTCAACGGTGCGGTGCTGTGGGCCAATCTGCATCTCTTGTTCTGGTTGTCGCTCGTGCCGTTCGGCACCGCGTGGGTGGGTCAGAACCACCGCGCCGCGCCTCCGACGGCACTTTACGGTGTGCTGCTGACGTGCGCGGCGCTGGCCTATACCACGCTGCAGACGACGATCATTCGCCAGCA
>DASVYG010000111.1:0-2805 GCA_036392315.1 Gemmatimonadaceae bacterium | reverse complement strand
TTGTACGCGTTCGCCAGCGCCTGCTCGATCCCCGACGGCGTGACGCCGAGCGCCGCCGCGCGCTGGCGATCGATGTGGATGCGCAGAATCGGGCTGCGATTGAGCAGGTCCGACGTCACACCGCTGAGCATCGGCTGCTGCTGCAGCCGCGTCATCAGGCGATTCGCCTGATTGTACAGCTGCGTGATGTCCGGCCCGTGCAGGGTGAACTGATATAGCGTCTTGGAGCCGCGACCGCCGATGCGAATGCTCGGCGGGTTGGTCACGAAGACTTGCAGGCCCGGGATTCCCGCCATCACACGCGTGAGCTCGTGCACCATCTCGTCCGCCGCCGGACGTTGTCCGGCCGGCTTGAGCGTGATGTTGAAGTTCACCGAATTCGAGCCGCCGTAGCTACCCACGTTGGTCGTGTACGACGCGACGTTGGTATCAGTCGCTAGTCGGTCGCTCGCGATCTTGGCGTAGCGCAGCATCTCGACGAACGTCGTTCCCTGCGCCGCCTCGGCCGTGGCGTTGAGCGAGCCGGTGTCGTCGGGCGGAAACAGTCCCTTGGGAATTACGGTCCAGAGCAATCCGGTGAGTGCCAGGATGAGTGCCGAGAAGGCGAGCGTGAGCGGGCGATGGCGCATGACCCAGCCAAGCGTCCGCTGGTAGCCGCGCAGCGCGGCCTGGAAGCCGCGCTCCGTGACGTTGAAGAATCGTCCGTGGCTCTTCGATTGCTCGGCGTGCGACTTGAGCAAACGACTGCACAACATTGGCGTGAGCGTGAGCGCGATGAACCCCGAGACGAGCACCGCCACGCTGATGGTGACCGCGAACTCTCGGAACAACCGCCCAATGATGCCGCCCATGAACATCAGCGGCAGGAACACCGCCGACAGCGACAGACACATGGAGAGCACGGTGAAGCCGACCTCTTCCCCGCCCTCCAACGCCGCTTGCATCGGCGGCTTTCCCATCTCGATGTGGCGTACGATGTTCTCGAGCATCACGATCGCGTCGTCGACGATGAAGCCCACCGCCAGCGTGAGCGCCATCAACGACAGATTGTCGATGCTGAAGTCGAGCACGAACATCACCGAGAACGTTCCGATGATGGCCAGCGGCAGCGTGAGGCTCGGGATCATCGTCGCCACGGCGCTGCGCAGGAAGAAGAAGATCACGGCGATCACGAGCACCAGCGCCACGAGGAGCGAGAACTTCACGTCGCGCACCGCGTTCTCGATCGACACCGAGCGATCGTACTGGATGTGCACGCCAAGCGTGGGCGGAAGCCCCTTCTGGATCTCGGCGAGCGACTCCTTGACGCGGTTGGCCACTTCGACCGTGTTGGTTCCCGGCTGGCGCTGCACCATCAGGTTGATCGAACGCTCGTTGTCGTACCAGCTCGCCGACTTGTTGTTCTGGATGTCGTCCATCACGTTCGCGACGTCACCCAGGCGAACCGCCGCGCCGTTGCGATACGAGATGATGAGCCGCCGAAATTCGCTGGCGGTGCTCATCTGACCCGTCGCCTGCACGGTGAGCGTCTTGTTCTTGCCGTACAGCACGCCGGTGGGGAGCATGACGTTGTTGTTGCGGATCGCCGCCGCGACCTGCGACACGCCGATGTTGCGGCTCGCCAGCTGCGCCGGATCCAGCTGCACGCGCACGGCGTATTTCGCCGAACCCCACACGCCGACCTGCGCCACGCCTTCGATCATCGACAGGCGCTGCGCGATCGTCGTCTCGGCGTATTCGTCGACTTGCTGCATCGGCAGCACGTTCGACGTGAGCGCGATGTTGAGGATGGGCGCCGCCGCCGGATTCTGTTTGTGGTAGTTCGGCGGCAAGATCGTCGACGGCAGGAACGGCAGCGTCTTGCCGATCGCCGCGTTCACGTCCTGCGCCGCGGCTTCCACGCTTCGGTCGAGAGCAAACTGCAGCGTGATGTTGGTGTGGCCCAATCCGCTGCTCGACGTGATCTCGTCGATGCCGTTGATGCCGGAGAACGCCTTCTCGAGCGGTGTGGCGACCGTGGCCGCCATCGTCTCCGGGCTCGCGCCGGGCAGGTTGGCGTCGACATTCAGTGTCGGATAATCGACGGTCGGAAGGTCGCTCACCGGCAGCTTGCGGTAGGACACGATCCCGAACACGAGGATGCCGATCATGATCAGCGTCGTCATGACCGGGCGCCGAATGAACAGACCCGTAAGGCTCACGTTGTGACTTTCCTCCTGGCTCAGCCGCCGCGCCTACCCTGTCCGCCGTCACCGCTCGCGCCAGCGCCGCCGCCGGCGCCACCTGGGCCTCCGCGTCCACCGCGTCCACCGCGTCCACCTTGCCCGCGCCGCGCACCCACCATGCCGCCGGCGTCGTTCGCCCCGCGAATTCGCACCGGCGAATCGGGTGTGAGCTTCGACTGACCGTCGATCACGACGCGATCGCCCTCACGCAGCCCAGTGGCGACGATCGCTAAACCGCCTGCCGTTCGCTCTACGACCACGGCACGCTGCCGCGCCGTATCGGCGCGGTCGACGATGTAGACGTACGAACCCCGCTGTCCCGTGACGATTGCCTGCTGCGGCACCACCAGCGCGCTGTCTTCATCGAACAGGTGCAGCGACGTGGACGCGAACTGTCCGGCCCAGAGTCGCCCGTTCATGTTGTCGAAGGTGGCCTTGAGCTGCACCGTGCCGGTCGTCGTGTCCACCGCGTTGTCGATGAACGAAAGCTTGCCGAACATGCGGTCGCCCACGGCGGATCCGGCTTGCTGCACCGGCGCCGACCCAGAGTTACGGCGACCGCCCGTGCTAGGATCGGCGG
>DASVYG010000110.1:0-13033 GCA_036392315.1 Gemmatimonadaceae bacterium | reverse complement strand
CATCGGGGTTGGCTACCACCGTATCCTTTCGGGGTTGATTCACCTTCGGACGAGAGACGGTGCGATGCAGATGCGAACGTTGGGACAGCCGGGGCTCGCGGTGTCCGCGATGGGCCTCGGCTGCATGGGAATGAGCGAGTTTTATGGGCCGGGCGACGACGCAGAATCGATCGCGACGATCCATCGCGCGATCGAGCTCGGGATCAACTTTCTCGACACCGCGGACGCATACGGTCCCTTCACGAACGAGCGTCTCGTCGGTCGCGCGATTCGCGATCGTCGAGATGCCGTCGTGGTGGCGACGAAGTTCGCCAGCGTGCGCGCGGAGACCGGAGAGCGACTCGGCGTTCGTGGTGATCCGGTGTATGTAAGTCAGGCGTGCGACGCGTCGCTCCAGCGCCTGGGTGTGGACCACATCGATCTGTACTATCAGCATCGCGTCGATCCCAAGGTGCCGATCGAAGAGACTGTCGGCGCGATGGCCGACCTCGTTCGCGCCGGAAAGGTCAGGTACCTGGGGCTTTCCGAGGCCGCGCCCGACACGATTCGTCGCGCACATAGGACGCATCCCATCACCGCGCTGCAGACCGAGTACTCGCTGTGGACTCGTGACGTCGAGGAGAACGGCGTGCTGGAGACCGTGCACGAGCTCGGGATCGGGTTCGTCGCGTACAGCCCGCTCGGCCGCGGCTTTCTCGCCGGGCGATTCAAATCGTTCGACGATCTGCCGGCGAACGATTTCCGGCGGACCAATCCACGATTTCAAGGCGAGAACTTCCAGAAGAATCTCCGCATCGTCGCCGAGGTCGAGCGGTTAGCCAAGGCGAAGGGGGTGAAACCGTCGCAGCTCGCGCTGGCGTGGGTGATGTCGCGTGGTAACGACGTGGTGCCGATTCCCGGCACCAAGCATGTGAGGTATCTCGAGGAGAACGCCGACGCGGCAAGGATTCACCTCTCCCGCGAGGAGCTCGACTCCATCGACGCGATATTCCCGGTCGGTGTCGCGCAAGGCGCGCGTTACTCGGACATGACCCCGGTGCATCGCTAGAGTCGTTGCGCGGCGCGGTAGATTCACGCGTGCCACGTCTCCGGCCGCACTCTCTCGCATTCACTCTGCTCCTCGGTTCCCTCGTCACTCTGGCGTCGTTCGCCACGGACATGGGACTCCCGGTGCTCGCGGCGACGGCGGCATCGCTCGGCGTCGCGCCCGGCACCGCTGCGCTCACGCTCGGCGTGTTCATGGCGGGGTTCGCGCTCGGCCCCCTGCTCTTCGGCCCGTTGTCAGACAGCTACGGCCGGCGTCCCGTGCTGCTGACGGGCAGCGCCATGTTCGCGACGTTCGGCGCACTCGCCGCATTCGCCAACTCGCTCGACACGCTCCTCCTGTGGCGATTCCTGATGGGCACCGGTGCCGGCGCGTGTCAGGTGACGGTGATCGCAATGATCCGCGATCTCTTCACCGGCGCCGAAGCACGCGTCAAGCAATCGTATGTCAATCTCGCGGCGGGAATCGCCCCGGTGATCGCACCGACAGTGGGCGTGGCGATCGCGACGCTCGGCGGATGGCGCGCGATTTACGGCGCGCTCGCCGGCGGTGGCATCGTGCTCGTGACGGTGGTCGCGATATGGATCGGCGAATCGGCGCCGCGCCACATGACGCACACGATTCGTACTGCCGCGCGCAGCTACGTCACCGTGTTGCGACATCGCGTGACGCTCGGCTACATCGTGATGATCGCGCTCAACTTCGGCTGCCTGTTCGCGTATGTGTCCGGCTCGTCGCTCGTGCTGATCGGACAGCTTTCCGTGTCACGCCGGCTTTACGGTTTACTGTTCGCGATGACATCCCTCGGGCTCATGATCGGCGCGTTGACCAGCGCGCGTCTGAGCCGTCGAGGCGTGTCGCACGCCCGGCTGATTGGATGGGGCTTGGGCGCGATCGTGGTGACGTCGCTCGTGCTGGTCGCGATCACGTTGGCTGGCTGGCTCGGTGTCTGGAGACTCGTCGGCTTGGCGTTCATCGGGTTTGTCGGCCAGGGCATCGTGCGACCGAACGCAACACAGGGCGCGCTCGAGCCGATGGCGGCGATCGCCGGCGTGGCGAGCGCCGTCATGAGCGGCGTACAGATGCTCACTGGCGCCGCGTCGAGCGCGGCGGTGGCGGCGCTGATCGACGCGCGGTCGGCGCTCGCGGTCACCGGCATCATGGCCGCGTGCGCAACGGCGGCGGCGCTGGTCTACGTGGTCGTCGTTCGCCCGGGAGAACTACGCGATCACTCGTACCGGAGCGCTTCCACCGGGTCGACTCTGGCGGCGCGGCGCGCCGGGATGTAGCTCGCCAACAACGCGACGGTGGTCAGCACCGCGGCGACTCCGACGAAGCTCGCTGGATCGAACGGCGACACGCCGAACAGCATGGTGCGAAGAAAGCGCGTGACGCCGAGTGCGCCGGCCAGCCCAATGGCGATCCCGAGTCCGCCGAGGAGCGCGCCGTGCCCGACGATCAGGCGCATTACGTCGCCGCGCTGCGCCCCGAGCGCGACGCGGACGCCGATCTCTTGCGTGCGCTGCGACACCGCGTACGAGATCACGCCATAGACGCCGACCGCCGCGAGCACGAGCGCGATCGCCGCGAATGCGCCGAACATTTTGCCGTACAGCGATTGTTGCCAGTACGACTGCTGGATGTTCGCGTCCATGCTCATGATCCGGTACGCGGGCAGCAACGGAGCGACCTGCTTGATGGCGCTCAGGACGGTGCTCGTCGCCTGAGTGGGGTCGCCGCGAGTGCGGACGACGATCGACGTGGTGTTCCATCCACCTTGCCGATACGGCATGTAGCCCTGAAAGTCCGGCTTCGACGACGTCAGTTGCCTGTGTTTGATGTCCGCGGCGACGCCGATCACGGTGATCCATCGGGTGGATGTGTCGTTGGCGGTGCCGAACTTGAAGCGCTTTCCGATCGCCTCGTCGTCGGTCTTCCAGAATCGCTGCGCCATGTATTCGTTGATCACCGCCACGCGACCGGCGACTCCGCTGTCCGCCCATTCCTGTTGCGTGAACATGCGCCCGCGCCGCAGCGGGATGCGCATCGCCTCCAGATACTTTGGCGACACCCAGCGGATTTCCAGCAGCGGCTCCGACCCGAGTGGCGTCGGCTGATTATCGATGTCGATGGTACTGTTATTGTTGCTGTTGCTCAGCGGAATGTTGTTCGTGATCGCCGCCGACACGACGCCGGGCCTGGCATTGAGCTCCGCCAGCATTCGATCGAGAACGGCGATTCGCTTGTAGATCGAGTCGTACGATGGCCCGCTCATCGTGAGGCGCATGGTCAGCAGGTTGCTCGGGTCGAATCCCGGCTGCACGCTCTGCATGCTCAGGAAGCTCCGAATGAGCAGTGCCGCGCCGACGAGTAGCACGAGCGACAACGCGACTTCGCCGACGACCAGGCTGCTGCGCAGGCGCTGGCGCACGCGACCCGCGCTCGTGCCCCGCGCTCCCGAGTCGCGCAGCGTTTCATTGAGATTGGGACGAGCGGACTGTAGCGCCGGAACAAGCCCGAACAACAGTCCGGTTGCGACCGCCACGGCGACGGTGAACAGCAACACCGGACCGTCGATCGTGAACTTCATCCAGAACGGCATACCGCCCAGGATGTTGGCCTTGATCCACTGAAGGAACGCATACGCGAACGCAACGCCGAGCGCGGCGCCGACGAGCGCGACGAGGACGCTCTCGGTGATCAGTTGTCGCACGACGCGCCAACTGTTGGCGCCGAGCGCGATACGCACGGCCATCTCTTTCGATCGCGCCGTCGCACGCGCGAGCAGCAGGTTGGCGACGTTGGCGCAGGCGATGAGCAGCACGAAGGCCACCGACGCCATCATGATCATCAGCACGGGCCGAATGTCGCCGACCTGATAGTCGCGCAACGTTTCGACGTCGGCGCCCCACCCGGTGTTCGAGCTCGGATACTTCTCCTCGAGCGTCGTGGCGATGGCGCCAAGATCTTTGCGGACTTGCGGGATGGTCGCACCCCGCTTCAGCCGCCCAATGACGTTCCAGGAGTGGTTGCCTCGATTATTGAGCGGGTCCATCTGCATCGTGGTCCACGCGCCGGCCGTGCCCGGAAATTCGAAACCGGGCGGCATGATACCGATGACCATGTTTCGCACGCCGTTGACCATGATCGATTGGCCGACGACGTCGCGTCGCGCGTTGAACCGGTCGTGCCAGATGCGATCGCTCAGCAGAATCACCTTCGGTGCGCCGACGCGATCCTCTTCCTCGCGGAAGTCGCGTCCGAGCGCCGGCGCAACGCCGAGGGTGCGGAACATCGTCCATGACACGGTGCCGCCCTGCACCCACTGCGCGCCGTCGCCATCGGCAAGGTTGAACGACGCGCCCGAGTAAATGGCGATGTTGTCGAGCGTGCGGTTCTCCGCTTGCCAGCTCCGGAAGTTCGGGTACGACACGGAATTCATGTGCCACCCGCGTTTCACGTTCGCCTCGCCGATCGCCACGAGCTCATCGGGGTTGCGGTAGGGGAACGGCCGCAGGAGCAGTGCTCGGACACAACTGAAGATTGTCGCGTTCACGCCGATGCCGAGTGCGAGACAAAGCACGGCGGCGAAGGTGAATGCGGGGTTCTTGATCAGTGTGCGGACGGCGAAGCGGATGTCTTGAAGCATTCGTCAAGGCCGGAGAAGAAGGCAGTGGATCAGACATCACGCTCGGACGAATGGTTTGACCAGCTCGTCCGCAGGCCCAATTACGCGTCTTTGGCTCCGGCGGTTGCGATGTTGGGCACCTGCGTGCGGCCGGTCCGCGCAGTATGGCCGCGTGATCGCGCGCGGCGTAGGTTAAGCGTTTCATGCCTTCACCTACCTCACTCGCCATGCGTCGCCAGTTAATCATCCTTGCCTCGATCGTTGGCGCCCACTCGGCCGCCGCGCAAACGTCACTCACGCCGCATCAGCGGCTCGCTCGCGAGATCTACAGTGAGCTGATCTCGATCAACACGACGGATTCCGTCGGCGCCGTCACGCCCGCCGTCGAAGCAATGGCCAAGCGCTTTCGCGCCGCCGGATTTCCGGAATCGGACGTCAAAGTTCTCATTCCGCCCGGCAAGCCGACAAAAGGCAATCTCGTCGTGCGTTACCGCGGGCGCGGTGGACCGAGCGCCGCCAAGCCGATCTTGCTGCTCGCCCACCTCGACGTGGTCGCCGCGCTCCGCAGTGATTGGCCGCGCGATCCATTCACGCTGCACGAGGAAAACGGCTACTTCCTCGGACGCGGGACGGCGGACGACAAGGCGATGGCGTCGATCTTCGTCGCCAACCTGCTGCGATACAAGCAGGAAGGCTTTCGCCCAACGCGCGACATCATCCTGGCGTTGACGTCGGACGAAGAAAGCGGCGACGCGAACGGCGCCGAGTGGCTGGTGAAGGACCACCGCGACCTGATCGACGCGGCGTTCGCGATCAATGAAGGCGGCGGCGGAACGCTCACCGGCTCCGGCATGGACGTGAAGCCGCTCTTCAACTCGATCCAGGCGGCCGAGAAGGTCTATCAAGATTTCACGTTCACCGCGACCAATCCCGGCGGCCACTCGAGCGTGCCGCGTCCGGACAACGCCATCTACGAGTTGGTCGACGCACTGGCGCGGCTGGCGAGATTCGCGTTCCCGGTCGCGCTCAACCCGACAACGAGCGCGTTCTTCGAGCAGACGGCCAAGGTCGAGAAACCCGACGTCGCCGCGGCAATGCGGGCGATCGTCGCCAACGCGAACGATACGGCGGCCGCGGCGTTTTTGTCCAAGGATCCGCGGTACGCGTCAATGCTGCGCACCACCTGCGTGCCAACGCGACTCTTCGGCGGTCACGCCTACAATGCGCTTCCGCAAAAAGCCACCGCCAACGTGAACTGCCGCATCGTTCCCACGTCGAGCTCGGCGGAAGTACGCGCGACGCTGACGCGCGTCGTGGCCGATACGGGCATCAAGATCACGAACACCCAGACGACCGAGCCCGACTTCCCCAAATCCACACTGCCGGTCGACCCGACATTGCTGGCGGCGACAACCGACATCACGCACACGATGTTCGGCGACATTCCAGTGGTGCCGACGATGTCGACGGGTGCCACCGACAGCCATTACTTGCGCGCCGTGGGCATTCCGTCATACGGCGTGAGCGGGATCTTCTCGACACCAGGCGAGACGAACGCCCACGGCCGCGACGAGAAGCTCCGCGTCAAGTCGTATTACGACGGATTAGAGTTCTTGGATCAGCTGGTGCGGCGCATCGCCGGCGGCGTGCAGCCATGAGCCACCCGCGCTCGGCGGCCGCGCGCCTGCGCCGGGCGTCATCGTGCGCCGCAGTCTTGGCCGGAGCGATAGCGGGAGCCTGCGCAGCGCCGGCCAAGCCTCATAGTCTGGCCGGTGACTGGGACGCCTACGTCGCGGACGGATCGACCGCGCGACCGGGGTTCGAGGGATGGCGTCGCATGGGGTTCGCGCATTTCGCCGCGAGCGACTCGGGATTTACCGGAGCCATCCGTCGTCGGACCGGCGAGCCCATGATCGACGTCAGGCGCGTCACCGCAGAGTCGGACTCCGTTCTACTTGCCGGCGAGAACAACCAATCGCTCAAGGGCACATGGAGCGGCGACACGCTCACCGGCGTGATGCTCGCGGCGGGCAAACCATCGGGCCGTCGTATGCGGCTCGTTCGTCGCGCTGCTCCATTCGTCGTCGAACAACAGTATCCGTTGTGGCCTGGCGCAGTATCGGATTCGCAATATGCGTTCACCGAAGACACGGCCGTGTTCATGAAGACGCGCGACGGCGCGCGACTGGTGAGCTACATCGCGCGCCCAGTCGGTAATGGGCCGTTCGGTGTGGTGCTCCAGCGCACGCCGTACACGCGCATTCTGCACCCGGCCGGCCGCTACTGGGCGTCGCGCGGCTACATCTTCGTCGCGCAGCACGTGCGCGGCCGCGATATCTCGGATGGACAAGACTTCGGCGACTACGACACCGACGTGCAAGACGGCTATGACGCGGTCGAGTGGGCGGCCAAGCTCCCCGGCGCCAACGGCCGCGTCGGTTTGATCGGACATTCCGACGAAGGACGGCTCGCGTGGTACGCCGCCGTGAGCGCGCCACCGCATCTCGCAGCGATCGCGCCGTCGGCCGCGACGGGCGATCCGTGGCGCATCGTACCGTACGAGGACATGGTGTTCTCCCCGATCAACGTGGCGTGGGCGTGTCTCATGCGCGCACGGACGCTGCAGAACATCAACGATCTGGACATCGGCGCGGCACTCAAGCACCTGCCGCTGAGCGATCTGCCGCAGCAACTCGGCTGCGGCGACGTGCCTCTCTGGGATCGATGGATCGCGCACCCGACGCTCGACGCGTACTGGCGCGCCCACGCCGTGACGACCAACATCGCGAAGGTCCGCGCGCCGGTACTACAGATCTCCGGCTGGTACGACGACTCGCGCGGTCCGATCGACTATACGAATGCGCTGAACAAGGTGCCGGGTCATCCGTTCATTCGACTCGTCATGGGACCAGGCGCGCACAAAGGAATCGATTACGTCGCCGGCGAATTCGGACCACAGTCGCGCGTCGACACGCGGCGGCTGCAACTCCGCTGGTTCGACCACTACCTGTTGGGCAAGGACAACGGCGTCGACAAAGAGCCCCCGGTCGACATCTTCGTGTTCGGCGACAATTCGTGGCGCAAGGAACAGGCGTGGCCGCTCGCGCGCGCCGTGCCGACCAAGTGGTACGTGTCCTCGGGCGGCGGAGCCAACACGAGCGCCGGCAACGGCGTGCTCGACACGATTGCGCCGGCGGGTGCGCCAGCCGACACCTTCACCTACGATCCGGCCGACCCCACGCCCTACCTCATCGATTCGCGCGAGCTCGAGACGTCGCTGAACGAAGATTTCACTTCGCTCAACGCGTCGCGACACGACGCGCTGGTGTTCACATCCAAGCCGCTCACCAAGCCAATCGAGATCACCGGTCAAATGTCGGCCACATTGTGGGCCGCCAGCGACGCCAAGGACACCGACTGGAACGTGATGCTGCTCGACGTCTTTCCCGACGGCCACGCCGAGCGGGTGCAGGACGGCGTGGCGCGCGCGCGATTTCGCGAGGGATACGACAAGGAAGTCATGTTGACGCCAGGGAGCGTCGAGCGATACGACATCGATCTCTGGTTCACGTCACGCGTGTTTGCGCCCGGCCATCGGTTGCGCGTCAGCGTGTCGTCGGCGCTGTTCCCCAAGTACGACCGCAACCTGAATACCGGTGGCAACAACGAGCGCGACACGGCGTTCGTGGTCGCGCATCAACGCCTCGTGCACGACGCCGCGCATCCGTCGCACGTGACGCTGCCTGTGATACCGCGGTAACCGGCCACGCGCGGCGTGTCCTCGTCCGCGGCGTCGGGACGGATTGAACAAGCAAGGAACAGGATGAATCTGGATGAATCAGGATGAATCGGGATAAACAGGATAAGAGAAACGTCAAGAATCAAAAGCAAATAACAGCTGTATCCGAATCTGTCGACGATGTGATTTGTTTTCATCCCGTCTCATCCTGATTCATCCTGATTCATCCTGTTCCAATTCGTTCCAACCCGAACGGGCGCGGCGATTCCAAACCCGCCGCCCCGAGCAGAATCGTGACCAAGGGCCCACGAACACCTGCCTCGACCGGTTTGCACGATCGTCATATCTTGAGACGCGTACGATTTCTCAGTTGCATACGACCGGTCGCCGTCGATTCATCTAATCACGGGGGGACCAGATGGCCGTAGAATCAACTCCGACACGCGACGCCGCGGCATACGCGGCCGCGATACGGGAGACACCGGACGTGCCCGAGGTACGGCCGCTGAGTGGAGCGGAACGGCTCGCGCTCGTCGACGTATTGCGCGGCGTGGCAATCCTCGGAGTGCTGCTCGCCTACACGCTGTGGAGTCTGGGATCGCCGCCGCCGGAGACATGGACCCACACGGACACCGCGATCGACACGCTCGGCAGCTATCTGGTCGACACCAAGTTCATTAGCATCTTTGCATTCCTGTTCGGCGTCGGCACGGCCCAGCAGTGGCGCCGCGCGGAGACGGACGCGCGGCGCCGCAACGCAATTCACGTTCGACGGATGTCGTTCTTGCTGGCCGCCGGCCTGCTGCACGCGACGCTGATCAGAAACGGCGATATCCTCGCTCCATACGCGATTCTGGGCCTGGTGCTCCTCGCCGCGCGCAAGGTATCGAGCCGGCAACTGGTCGTCGCGATCGTCGTGTTGGCTCTCCTGCCCTACGCAATCCAGATCGCGTATCAAGTGCTCGGGCTCAAGACGGCCGACCGCCCGGGCTCCGGGTCGGACGCGAGCGTGTGGACGCACTATTGGAGCGACAACTTCAACTGGGTGCGCTACTGGTTCCTCACCAATCCGCTCTTCCAGTGGCCGCGCATCCTTGCCGTCATGCTCGCCGGCGTATTGGCCGACCGAATGCGCCTCATGCCGAGAATCGCCGCCGATCGGCGACTCGCGCAGCGGGTCTTCGCGGTCGCGCTGCCGCTCGCCGTGGTCGCAAAGGCCGGGTCGATCATGTTGGCGCTCCAGTGGAGTGCGCAGCGCGCCCCACTCGCGCGCGGCATCGTCTTGAATCAGCTCTACTACATCGCGGCGTGGAGTCTGGCCGCCGTCTACGTCGCGGCGTTCGCGCTCGTCTGCCAGCGGCCGGGTTGGCCCGCACGTCTCATGTGGCTCCGCGACGTTGGACGAATGGCGTTCACCAACTATCTCTTGCAGGGACTGCTCGTCGTCCCGTTCTGCCTCGCCTTCGGCCTCTTCGACGCCGTGACCCCGACCCGTGGACTTCTGCTCGCCCTCGGCGTGATGGCAATCGAGATCCCGTTCAGCGTGTGGTGGCTCGGCCGATTCGAGTACGGTCCGATCGAGTGGCTATGGCGACGGACGACCTACGGCGCGGATTTCGCGGCGCGGCGTCGCGCCTCCAATTCCATACCGGCCGGAGCGCGCTAGACTCACGATCCCATGTTCATCGGCCATTTCGCAGTCGCCTTCGCCGCCAAACGCGCGGCACCAAAGACATCACTCGGCGCGACGTTCGTCGCCGCGCAGCTCGCCGATCTGCTCTGGCCGGTGTTCCTTCTGCTCGGTTGGGAGCAAGTGCGCATCGCGCCGAACTCGAATCCCTTCCTCACGCTCGAGTTTACGAGCTATCCGTGGTCGCACAGCCTGGCGATGGAGATCGTGTGGGCAGTCGCGCTCGGGGCACTGTATTTCGCCGTCACGCGATACGCGCGTGGTGCCATCGTCGTCGCGCTCCTCGTTCCGAGCCACTGGATCCTCGACCTCGTCGTGCATCGGCCCGACCTCCCACTCTACCCCGGCGGGTCGGCGCGTTATGGATGTGGGCTGTGGAACAACCCGATCGCCACGCTCGTCGTCGAGGGAATCGTTTTCATCGTGGGCGTCGCGGTGTATGCGCGCGCCACACGGGCGCGTGATCGCGCCGGCCGCTATGGACTGTGGGGATTGGTGGCGTTTCTCGTCATTCTATACGTCGCAAGCTTGGTGAGTCCGCCGCCGCCCGGCGTGACCGCCCTGGCGTGGTCGGCGTTGATCGGCTGGCCGCTCACGCTCTGGCCATGGTGGGTGGACCGGCATCGAACGTAGCTTTGCCTCATCCACGAACTGGAGCGAGCGCCATGCGTCCGATCATTCTGCTGTTCGTCCCCGCGTTCCTGTTCGCCCAAGCGCAACCGGTGCCGCAGACGAACGCGAAGCCGGGCTGGCAATGGACGATGGACTCGGTCAACACCGTCGTGAACGCGGTGCGCGCCGGCCGGTCGCTCCAACCCAAGGCGTGGCCGAACGGCGCGCGTGTCGCGGTGTTGCTCTCGTTCGACGTCGATAACGAGACGGTGGCGCTGCGATTCGGCGAGCCGACCGTTGGATCGCTGTCGCAGGCCCAGTACGGCGCGCGCGTCGGCCTGCAGCGCATCGTCACGCTGCTCGACGCCCATCACATTCCGGCGACCTTCTTCATTCCGTCAGTGAGCCTGGCGCTCACACCCTCGATGGCCGACGTGATCAAGAAGAGCGGGCGGCACGAGTTCGCCGTGCATGGATGGATTCACGAAATGAACTCGACGTTGCCCGACTCCATCGAGCGTCGCCTCCTCGAGCGCGCCCTGGCCGAGCTGACGACGCTCACCGGTACCAAGCCGACCGGCTATCGCGCGCCGAGCTGGAACTTCAGCCCGAACACGCTGTCGATTCTCCGCGACATGGGCTTTCGCTACGAGAGCTCGCTCATGGCCGACGATCGTCCGTACGAGTTGCTCCAGAGCGGCAAGCCCACGGGCATCGTCGAGATTCCGGTCGAGTGGATTCTCGACGATGCGCCGCTGTTCGACCCGCGCGGCGATCGCTACTCGCCGCCGCGCGACGTCGCACGCGTGTGGATGGACGAATTCGACAAAGCGTACGACGAGGGGACGATGCTCGTGCTCACCATGCACCCGCACATCTCCGGACACCGATCGCGCATCGTTGCGCTCGAGCAACTCATCGCGCACATAGAGAGCAAGGGCGCCGGCAAGGTGTGGTGGACGACGCACGGCGAGGCCGCCGAATACGTGCGGAAGCAAGCCGGGCTCAGCGCGCCGCAACCGTAGCGCTTGAAGGAACGGCGGCCGCGGCGCACTGGATTACCCTACAGTTATTCAGTAACTCGCCTCATATGGCGCGTAACCGGAATCGCTAGTGTAAAGCATCGCGCTGCAGAGGTTCCGGATGCGCTTTTCGTTGGGGTCGTTCGCGCCAGTGGTCGTTCTCGCGTTGGGGTCAGCCAATACCCTACCGCCCCGCGCGCTCGTTGCTCGGACGCCAACGCGAACGCCGGCGAGTCGCGAATGGACCATCGCGCGCGATCCCTTCGTCGATCTTTGGTTTCATTCGCTCGCCGTCGTCGGCTACGACGGATACGGCCCACTCGGCCTGTACGACACGCGCTACGCCGAACGTGTGCGCGGCGCCAAAGGGCGGACACATCTGACGACCACGCTCGACCGCCGGGCGTCCGAGCTTCGGCGGTCGTTAGCGGCGGACAGCGCGTTCGAGGTCCTGCATTTTCTTCCGCTCTATTTCGTGGGCCAGGATCCGTTATTGGTTCTGTCCACGCTGAGATCGGCGGTTCACGAAACGCGGCCTGCCTTGCGCGCGGGTGCTCTCGCGTCGGCCGCCAGCGCGATTGCCGCCGCGTTGCCAACTCCGCAGGAACGCGACGTACTCGTGTCGCTGCTCGACGCCGTTGACGACGAATGGACGACGTTTTATCGCGCCGAGCGCGCGTCTCACGAGCTCGACACGCGGCGCACCGTGCGGGTTCTCCAATCGGCGTGGGACGATCGATTCGCCGGCGCGCTCGACGGTTACCTCGGCGCTATGGGAATGACGCGTGGCACGATCCTGATATCGCCGGCCGTCGGGCCGGAAGGACGGATCGTGCACGAAGCCGGCGGCGCGACGATCGTCGCGGTGTCTTCGGATGCGAGCGCTGGCGAGAATGCCGCAGCACTCAGAGCAGTGCGAGAGCTCGCGTTCCCGTTGTTGGATCGGCTCCATGCTCCGCTCGTCGCGTCAACGTCGCGCGTAGCGGCCAGTCGGGCGCGTGACGCGGCGGCCGTCCGCGCCGGGGCGATCATCCTCGACGTCACCGACGCGTCGCTCGCCGCGGAGTACCGGCGGTTGTTCCTCGACGCGATCGGCGGTCGGTCATTCGATTCTGCGTATCCAATCAGCAACGAGGCGGCGACGGAATTGCGCCGCCTCGCCACCAGCGCCGCTGCCGGCGCTGCTTCAGGGAGAGCGTCATATGAAAACAAGTAGATTCTTCGCGATCGTCGCGCTGGCCGTCACGCCAGGAATCGCGTCCGCGACCGACGGTCATTTCCTGCACGGCGTCGGCGC
>DASVYG010000109.1:0-5278 GCA_036392315.1 Gemmatimonadaceae bacterium | reverse complement strand
CAAGCGACCTGCTTCTCAGCGCGCGTAACGCGCCGTCGCCAAGTCCACGAGCCGCGCGATGAGGGCATCGTACTCGAGACCGTGCTGTTTGGCGGCGCGAGAGAACTCGGCCTCACGCTCCAAGTAGCAATTCGGGTTGACCTCGATCAGGTAGATCTCGCCGGCGTCCGACACGCGAAGGTCGATCCTGGCGTAGTCGCGCAACCGCAGCGCGTTGAAGGCTTCGATCGCCACACGCTGCATCCGCTCGACCAACTCCTCCGGGAGATTGGTCGGGAACACGGAGTTCGTCCCCGCGAACTCGGCACCCGACCCTTCGCCGTCTTCGCCCCATTTCGCGTTCCAACTCGCGATGCGCGGCCGGTCGGCCGGGAATCCTGAGAAATCCAGCTCGATCACCGGAAGCGCTTCGGGATTGGCGTTGCCGAGCACGCCGACGTAGAACTCGCGCCCCTCGATGAATTGTTCGACCAGCACCGGCCCCTGATACTCCGTCTGTAGCTCGTCGATACGCGCGAACAGATCCTTGATCTCGTGCACCACCGACGCCGAGGTGATGCCGAGCGACGCGTCCTCCTGCGGCGGCTTCACGATCACGGGAAAGCTCAAGTTTCCCGCCCAATCGACCGCGCCGCGGTACAGCGTCGCGAACTCGGGCGTCTGAATGCTGTGGAAGCGCAGCACCTTCTTCGTGAGACTCTTGTCGCCGGCGAGCATCAATCCCGCGGGGCTCGATCCGGTGTACTGATATTGTAAGAGGTTCAGCAGCGCCGCGATGTTCGAGTCGAGCGAGCTCTTGTCGAGAAACGACTCCGTGATGTTGAACACGAGATCCGGCGCCTGACGCCGCAGCTCGGCAACGAGCGCGTCGATTGGACGGTCGACGATGACCGTCTCCGCCTCGTGGCCGAGTCCCCGAAGTGCTCCCGACAACTGTTCGATGATCGGATCGACCGGCGGCTCGAGCGCGCTCTCGTTGTGGAGGATGACGATCTTCATAGCTCCGCCGCCGGGACGCGCGTCCCCCGCGACGTCCGGCCGAGCGTGTGCGTGTAGCGATGGTTCATGACCACCGCCGTGCCGAATGCGGTGAGCTCGATCAGCGTCGCCGCTTCGAGCCCCGCGACGCGCAACTCGAGGTCGGCCACGCGACGCGCGAGATGGTCGATCAGCGATCGCACCACACTCGGGCTCTCGCTGGTCCAGTACGAGATGCGCGACACGATCTCACGATAGTGCCGTTGCATGAACCATTTCGCCATCTCCCCCTGCGGCGCGTCATCGAGCGTGACGAAGATGCGGCGCAAATCGCCGTCGAATTGTCGCTCGTCCACGATCGGCACGCGGTCGTCGCTCTCGGCGTAGTGGTCGGCGATGGTGTAGTCCATCGCCTCCACGGGCAGGTCCTCATGGCTCGGCGTCGGCGAGTGGGGCGTGAGCGGCGCGATCTCTTTCATTACGCGATCGACGTACTCGAGCTTCGCGAGCGCCGGCCAACCAGCATACTCGTGTCGCCAATCGAGGCCCGGCGTCAGCCAAACCGCGAAGGTTTCGGCGAAATCCTCGTCGGGGTGTTTCTGCGCGTACCAGCCGAGGATGTGTCGCACGTATTCACGCGAAAACGGGTCCGCGCGATACCGCTCGCGATACGGCTTGGAGAACGGACCGAACACGCTTCGCCACTCGGCACGCTCGTACAGCCTGAACGCGTAGTTGATCGCGTGGCCACACTCGTGGCGTAGATACCGCATCGCCTCGAGGTCGTCTTCGATCCCGGCCGACATCTCGGCTTCGATTCGCTGGAGCCGCTCGTCGACGAGATAGAACGGCACGCCGATGAGCGGCGTGCCGTCGGGGCAGCCCCACTGGTCGCTGAGGTAGACCGTCGGCCGGAACGCGATCGATTTCGCCGCGAGCTCCGCGTACAGCGATTCGACCAGCCGCTCGACGCGCGTGCCCCTGATCGTCAGCCCGAGATCGGAGATCCGTCGCCCGAGTAGGGTCGCTCGCTCATCTTCCCACGTTGTCTGTTCATTCACGACAGTGAGTTCGGCAAGGCGCGTACCGAGCCCATGTCTGTGGTCCAGCGTGGGATCCGTTGTCATCCTAGACTCCGTGGTCATGCTGAGCTCCGTTGCGACTCTGAGGCATGCCTAGGATGACCACGCCGACCGGCAAAGAAAAGGGGCACCCGATTGGGGAGCCCCACTTCAGTGGCGGATTTTGCGAAAAAAGCCTACGCGACCTTGGTCTCGCGGGTCTCTTCGCTGGTTTCGGGTGCCGGGCCCCAAACGTACGCGAACACGCGGGGCACATCCTCCTGTCTCGAGCCTCGCGAGATCACGATACCGATGGGCTCCTGCTCGGGTCTGTTGGTCGGATTTCCCTTCATATATAGAAAGTGTCTATGCGTGTGAGTTCGGCCAGGGACGGCCCGGCGACGAGAACGGTTCGCCGCACGGGCCCGGCTGCGGTCCGCACCTTCGCACCGTCGATGCCAAACTCTGACTTGAGCGATAAGCCTTTTGAGGACACGGAGTTACGAAATGAAGCGGCCAGCCGGAGAGGGCTGGCCGTTTCGTTGTGAAACGCTACAGAATGACACATCGCGTCAATAGGAGACGCCGAGCTACGCCGCGCCTTTGCGCGCCAGGAACGTCTTCGACCGAGCGTCCGCCCGCTCGACCGTGACCGTCCATCCGCGGTAACGGCTCCGCAACTCCTCCAACGACACCGCCCCAGCGGACTTGTTCGACGAGACGATGGTCTGGACGAGGTGAAAGCCGCCGTCCATCGTCGCCGACTGCAAAACCTGTATCACCCGGGTTCGCTCGCTGGCCGATAGCCCGTCGAGCACCGTTGGATTCACGATCACCGCGTTGAGTGGAACCTCGGGCGTCCAAGACGATAGGTCCCCGATCTGCGCGTGGACCCGGCCGGCGAGCCCCGCACCGATCGCCGCCTGGATCACTCGCTCGAGGGCGTTCGACTCGGCGGATAAGGTCGTCACGTCGCAGCCGTTCGCCGCGAGATAGAGAGCCGAGACTTCATCGGCCGCGCCCGCAACGAGCACGCGCCCCTCGATGGACGGCGGAAGGGCGCGGACGAGCACATCGTCGGAGCGAAGACCCCAATGTTCGGGACGTCGAAGCTCGTCGATCAGCTTGACGCGACGCCGGCGCCAGGTGTCGTACGCCGGCAAGCGGAGTCGGCGGAAGATGAGACGGTCGACTTCCTCGCAGAGGAGGAGCTCCGTCAACGCGAGCTGTGGTTCCGCGCACAGCGACGACACGGCTTCGTCGCCGATGCTGAGCAACACGCTCCGCGGCACCGACTCCTTGTAATTCTCGATCTCTTGTTCGACGAACAGCTCGTACTCGTGCTTGAGAGAGCGCGTTGGTCGAGAGGCCATGCCACTGCGGGGTTGAAAGATGCGCGTAAGCTAGATGTCAGAGCGATATACGCAAGTGCTCATGCCGGCTCGACGTGCACCGTCACCTGCGACGTGCCGAACTCGCGCTCGATTGCCGCTTCGACGGCATCCGCCAAGTGATGCGCCTGATCCACTGAGATTGATCCTGCGACCGCGACCGTAACCTCGGCGAACAACTGCCCCGATGCGGTCGAGCGCGAGCGTACGTTGCGCACGTCGTGGATCTGCGGCACGCCGAGCACGACACCGCGCAATTGGCGCGCGTCGATCGCACGTTCGTCGACGAGAATTGGAATCGACGCGCGAAGGATCTGCGCGCCGCTCCATGCGATGATCAACGCCACGCCGATCGCGAGCAGCGCGTCGAGGTGGACCCATCCGGTGCGCGAGAGCGCCAGTGACGCGAGGGCCATGAGCGTGACCAGGATGTCGCCCGCCGTGTGCGCGGCATCCGCCAACAGAAACGGACTGCCCAGCTCTCGCCCGCGGCGTCGCTCGTACCAGACCACGAACATGTTGACGACCAGTGTCGCGCCGATGATGGCGACCTCGATCGTTTCGATGTGGTGCGGCGCGCTGCCCGAGACCAATGCCGTCACGCCTTCGCGCAGCAGCTCGAAGCACGAGATGGACAGGAATCCGACGATGCCCAGCGCGCCAAGCGTCTCGAATTTGTCGTGACCGTACGGATGATCCTCGTCGGGCCCACGCCCCGCCACCGCGACGATCGACATGCCGATCACGTTGTTGAACATGTCGAGACCCGACTCGAGCGCCGCGCCCAGAACCGCGAGCGATCCCGTGTGCGCGCCAACGAAGATCTTGCTGGCGGCGACGATCGCATTGAGGACCAGGACGATCGCCAAGGTCCGCCGCACCGCCGGCGAGCGGGCGTCTCTCGCGACTTCACGGCGGCGTGCGACGGATTGAGTCGATTGGGACACGGATGCAACTTGGGTGGGAAGGGAAGGGCTGGTCAACCGCGAGAACCTCAAGTGCATCCGTGCCCGAGCTACCGGAAGTCGAGAGTGCCACCCGCCGCCTGCGCCGCGCCATCGCCGGCAAGACGATTGTCCGCGTCGACGTCTTTCATCCGTCGCTTCGTCGCCGCCTTTCGAAGGCCCGCCTGCGATCGCTGGCCGGCGCCGAAGTGCGAGCCGTCGAGCGTCGCGGCAAGCATCAGCTGATCCTGCTCGCCGACGGCCGCGTCGTGCATGCCCACTTTCGCATGACCGGTGACTGGCACATCGATCGCGTCGAGGACGAGCTTCCACGTTTCGCGCGCGCTGCGTTCAGCTTCGAGGGCGGCGCACGAGTCGTGCTCGACGATCCGCGTGCGCTCAGCACGCTCGATCTTCACCCCGCCGGCGCGCCGATCGAGCTCGGCCTCGGGCCCGAGCCGTCCGATCCGTCGCTCACGGCGGATTCCCTGCGCGATGCTCTGTCGAAGCGACGTGGACCGATCAAGCCGGCGCTGCTCGATCAGCGCTTGATCGCCGGGCTGGGAAATATCTACGCCGCGGAGGCGCTCTGGCACGCACGCATCGCTCCGGCCGCACCCGCGAACACGCTCACGCGACAGCAGGGGACCTCGTTGCTGCGCGCTGTCCGGCGTGTGATCGATCGGGCGACCGGCGCGCGGTATACCAGTTCATCGGTCAGTCGGCTCGCAGTCTACGATCGGGAAGGGAAGCCGTGTCGGCGGTGTCGAACGCCGATCGAACGAATGGTGCAGGCCGGGCGGTCGACATACTTCTGCCCGAACTGTCAGCGGTTGCGTCAGCGCGACACGGGGTAGCGCCACGCTATCCTTTCCCAGAACGAACTACGGCATGCTCAGGGTTT
>DASVYG010000108.1:0-8010 GCA_036392315.1 Gemmatimonadaceae bacterium | reverse complement strand
TCGGTGAAACCAGCGCGCGACGAAGACGACAACGACGTAGACGGGAAGAAAGACGCCGACCGCGGCGGCACATGCACCGAGCGGACCGGCGACGAGGTAGCCGACGAATGCGACGGTGATCACGACTGGACCAGGCGTGATCATCGACACGGCCACCGCGTCGAGAAATTGCCGCTCGTCGAGCCAGTGCATTTGCTGCACGACTCCTCCATGCAGAAACGGAACGATCGCCAGCCCGGAGCCGAACACGACGGCGCCCGCTTTGGCGAAGTAGCCAGCGATGCCGGCGAGAGCTTGGCCGGGCGCGGCGCCGTGAATGCCTGTGAGGAGCCATGGAGGAATTGCCACCGCAGCGGCCGCAGTCGGGCCGTGCGGCACCTTCCGCCATAGGACCACGAACATGCCGCTCGCGAGAATCACCCAGACGAGCTCACGTTCTGTCCACGCAGTAAGGAACGCGTTCAGTGCCACGAGGGACCATAGCAGGCGATCCGCGCCTACCGTCCGCTTCACGAGTCGGTACGCGCTATGCGCGATGATCGCGATGACCGCGGCGCCGATTCCATAGAAGGCGCCACGCATCCACGGCAAGCCGCCGTAGCGAACGTATGCCGCCGAAAGTGCCAAGACCATCGCGAACGATGGTCCAATGAACGCGGCGCCGACGACCGTCGCACCGGCGACGCCCGCACGTACCCAGCCAAGATAAATCGCCAGTTGTGCCGCCAGCGGTCCCGGCGCGAGTTGCGCGAGCGCCAGTCCCTCCTTGTACTCAGTCGTCGTGTACCAACGTCGCTCCTCCGACAGGTCACGGCGCATGCGCTCGACGAGCACGACAGGCCCGCCAAAACCAACCGTCCCGAGCCAAACGAAATACCGCATCAGCTCGCCGAGGGTCGGCTCATGCGTACTGGCAGGGGTGACGCGGTCGGCGACGACGGCAGTCACTTGGACTTTCCCAAGGCGCTGCGCTCTTTCCCGCCGAACGCAGCATAGAGATCGTCGAACAGTCGGCCACCCCGTTCGAGACGGTCCTCATCGCGCCGACACAGGGCCGCAATCCCCACAATCATGCGAGCCAGCCCCGGCGCCTCGTCTCGACGGAACTTGGCGTCCTTACAGTCCACGTCATGAACGATCTCGGCGATCTCGCCGAGCGCCGCGTCGTTCGGCACGAATGCCTTGACGAGAGTCTCGAAGGTGCATGCGTCTCCGACATGCGTGTACTCGGCCTCGAACATGTCGAACCGGAGCTCACCATCGCGGTGTACGTGGCGCTTGGGATCGACGAAGCGAAACCGCGGGCGACGATCGATGAATCGAGATATGAGCCAGCCGCTGGCGATTCGATCGACATGAACGTCTCGCCGCGTCACCCACGTCGCGCTGTCGACGCGGCTCGACGATCGGTTCCGTGCCGTTGCGCCATGTTGCCGTATCGTTCGCTCGAGATCCGAGAGGGCCTCGGCGACGGCGCTCTTGTCGGGAGCGCCAAAGAAATCGACGTTGGACACCGCCTCGTACCGGCGTCGTAGCTTGGCGAGCTCGTGCTCCCATGCAGGGCGACCATTGGCCGCGTTGCTTCCTGCATTGCTGCGACGCGACTTCTTTGCGGTTTGGCGCACCGCTTTGAGCAACGCCTGCGCATCGGTTGCGACTGAGCGATACTCCTCATTGCGCGCAGCGTCGAACCGAGCGCGGACCGCTTCATCTGTTAGCCCTTCGCCAACGAGCGAGGCCTCGGAAATGAACGCGTCGCCCCCGGCCTCCACGATCTCGCGGACGATCCACTGAAAGTCTTCGTAGCACTCCGATGTCAGGGGCAACGCGTAGACGCTGTTCTTGATCGCGACAGCGCCGACGCGCAGCAGGCGGCGTCCGATCTTCACGCGCAGGTAGTCGGGCTTCGGCGGGATCTGGTGGATGAGCAGCAGCCATCGCGCCGCCAACGGCTCGATCGCCGCCGGCGGCGCTGCCTTCCGCTGAGTCGGCTTCAGGCCCTTTCGCGCTCGCCCTGGGTTTCGGGGCTTTGTCATGAGTATCCCAACTGTATCTTCAAGGGCGCGCTGCAGCAATCCCGTGCGCCCCTCTCGCGTCGCTAGAAACTCGACAAATTACCGGCTTGCCACTTTCCCAAATATCACAAGTGAAGCATCGTTCTTGCTCCGACGCCGGTGGCGTGCGACCGGCGTTGCGCTGCGCTCGGCACGTATGAGACACATTCAGCGACTGACCCCGAGGTGGATGATGCGCCGCATTCCCCTGATGGCATCGATGATGGTACTCGTTGGTACGCTCCTGATCTCCAGCGCCTCCAGCGCGCTCTGTCAGGAATCTGGAAAGGAGCAAGCCGCGCTCGCGACCGCGCTGCGTGGTAAGCACGTTTCGCTTGCCACGGCGACGCTGAAGGATGGGCAGCCGGTCGCCGAGATCACGCTGAACAAAGGAACGGAGTTCAAGACGGTCACCGAGCCGCTCTCAGAGCCATGGTGACTGACAACGCCCCCGAGCGGGGCGCCGCGCTCGACGGCAAAGCAACGGTCCTTTTCGTCTGTCTGCACGGCTCAGCGAAGAGCCTGATCGCCGCCGAGTATTTGAACGTTCTCGCTCGAGAGCGGGGGATTCCGTTGCGGGGCGAGTCAAGCGGTGTCGAGCCGGACGCCAGCGTGCCGGCGCCGGTGGTCACGGGGCTCGCCGAAGAGGGCATCGACGTTCGAGCGTACGTCCCGCAAGCGGTAACGACTGAGCGACTCGCCTCGGCCGCGCAGATCGTGAGCTTTGGCTGCGATCTGAGCAACATGATCCCGCGAGGGAGACCCGTCGAGCAGTGGGACGATCTGCCGCTCGTCAGCGACGGGTATGCGACGGCGCGCGCTGCGATCGTCGCCCGAGTCGCGATGCTGCTCGATCGCGTTGGATGAGAATAAACCCGAGGTTGACCATCACCGCTAAGGAGATAGGGATGCGCATCATAGTATCGTCATCGACGTCGTTACCGGTAGTTTTTGCCTTGTCCATTGCCGCAATGCCGGCTGCCGCCCAGCAGCCAACTCCATCGACGACCGCATGGACATCGGTCGAGGACGCGCTCGGCCGAAAGGGCGCGATGCAGCCGGGCAATGTGATCAAGTTCAGCTTTCCTCGAAGCGATCTGTCAGTAACCGTCGGCGGCGTGACCCTCAAGCCGGCGCTTGCACTCGGCGGTTGGGTCGCGTTCAAGCAGGTTGCGAAGGGCAAGGCGATGGCGATGGGCGACTTGGTACTTACCGATGACGAGGTGAGTCCCGTGATGCGCGCGCTCCAAGCCGGAGGCGTCGAGCAAACGGCGCTCCACAATCATGTGCTGACCGAGTCACCGCACGTCATGTACATGCACATCTCGGCGCACGGCGACGCAGCGAAGATCGCGCGCGCCATTCACGATGCGCTCGCGCAAAGCAAGACACCGCTCGGCCCCGCATCACCGCCATCCGCTCCGTCTGCCGCGGATCTCGACACGACGGGAATTGCAAAGGCGCTCGGTATCGCCGGAAAGTTGAACGGCGTGGTGTATCAGGTCAGCGTCCCGCGAAGGGAGAAGATCATGGAGATGGGCAATGAAGTGCCGCCCTCCATGGGCGTCGCAACGGCGATCAACTTCCAACCCACCGGCGGGGGCAAGGCTGCGATCACCGGCGACTTCGTACTGCGCGGGAGTGAGGTGAACCCGGTGATTCGCGCGCTTCGCGATCATGGAATCGAGGTGACGGCGCTGCACAGTCACATGCTCGACGAGGAGCCACGACTCTTCTTCATGCACTTTTGGGCGAATGACGACGCGGTGACGTTGGCAAAGGGCCTTCGCGCCGCGCTGGATCAGACGAAGTCGAAAAGGGGCTGACACCTGGTGCGAGTGATTGCCAGTCCTCTCGCAATCGACCGCGACGCCAACATCACGTGCAGATGCTGTAGGCAGATCGCAAGCCTCCTGGCGACGACTGTTCGTGCACGACACTTTGTGTGACGTCAGATTGCGAGAGTCTCTGCCTTGGACCTCATCGAACATCTGAACTCCACACTCGCTGGCCGGTACGTCATCGAGCGAGAGCTCGGCCGCGGCGGTATGGCGACCGTGTATCTGGCTCGCGATCTCAGACACGGGCGCAACGTGGCCCTCAAAGTTCTCGACCCGGAGCTAGGCGCGGTGCTCGGCGCCGAACGGTTCCTCAGTGAGATTCGTGTCACGGCCGGCCTTCAGCATCCCAACCTCCTCCCGCTTTTCGATTCCGGCGAGGCGGACGGCTGTCTGTACTACGTGATGCCGTACGTTGAGGGCGAGACGCTCCGCGCGAGGCTCATGCGCGAGAAGCAGCTCCCCGTCAGCGATGCCGTGCACATCGCGGTCGCCGTCGCCAATGCGCTCGACTACGCGCACCGGCATGGTATCATCCATCGCGATCTCAAACCCGAGAACATTCTTCTCCACGAAGGCCAGCCGCTGGTTGCCGACTTCGGCATCGCGCTGGCCGTGCGCAGCGCTGGCGGCAATCGCATTACGCAGACCGGCCTCTCGCTGGGAACTCCGCAGTACATGAGCCCGGAGCAGGCGACGGGCGACCGAGTGATAGACGGCCGCGCCGACGTGTACGCGCTGGGTGCCGTGCTCTATGAGCTGCTCACCGGCGACCCGCCTCACACAGGAAGCACAGCCCAAACGGTGATCGCCAAAGTGCTCACCGAGCGCCCGCGATCAGTGCGCGCACTGCGCGAGTCGGTGCCCGAGCAAGTCGACGTCGCGGTGCTCCGCGCTCTCGCCAAACTTCCGGCGGATCGCTGGCGCACGCCGCAAGAATTTGGTGAGGCGCTCGGGCAGACGAACGCCGAATCAGCCTCGGCTAGCGTCGTCACACCTGGCGCGCCCATCGCGGTCTCCGTCGAGCGATCGTGGCGTCGGCTCCGCGCGGTCGCGGCCGCATCTGTTCTTGCGACGTGCGTTCTCGCCGGAGTTGCCGTTTGGGAGGCGCGCGCGCTTGTCAGGCCGCGTGACGACCAGGCGGTGCGTTTCTCGCTCGACTCGCTTCGGCTGCCGGACGTGCCCCGAGGAATCGCAGTCTCGCCGGATGGGCGGCTGATTGCGTATATCGGTATCGTCGGGCCTGGCCGATCGATCCTCGTCCGCGCCCTAAACGACCTGCGTCCGCGCGCGATCGCAAATGGTGGATTCAGTCAGCTCTTCTTCTCAGCCGACGGCAAATCGATCGGCCTTATTACCGGCTCGCTGATCCAGCGGATCGCGGTCACTGGTGGCGCACTGGTCGAGGTGGCCCGACTCGCGTCGCCAGTGTACGGCGCGGTATGGACACCAAGCGGTCAGATCATCATGGGGACGGCCCGGGGACTCGTCGCCGTTCCCGCGAGTGGCGGTGCGCCACGAGTTGTCACCCGGCCTGACAGCGCGCGCGGCGAGGCGAGCCAGCGTTGGCCGGTGCTGCTCCCGGACGGCCAGAGCATCGCATACGAGAGTGTCGGACGCACGGGACCGGTCGAAGGCGCGCGAATCGGAATCGCCTCCCTCGCGACCGGCACATCCACCATCACCAACATCGCGTCAGTCTGTCCGCTGGGTGTCATCGAAAAACAGCTCGTGTTCGCGACCAAAGACGGATTGTTGATGACCGGGCCACTCGATGCTCGTAAGGGCCAAATCACTCGAAATCCCGTGCCCGTGCTGGATAGTTTGGCGGTCAACCCCGATGGGTGCGTCGAAGCGGCGATCTCCGCAGACGGTTCGCTCGCCTATCAACACGGCCTCGCACTCAGTCAGGTGGTCTCGGTCGACCTCCGAGGCTCGACGCAGCCGCTCCTTGCGACTCCACGGGCCTACGGAAACCCGCGCTACTCGCCCGATGGCCGGCGTGTAGCGGTCTCAATTCGTGCCCCTGCCGGAACAGACCTGTGGATTCTCGACGTCGCTGCCGCATCGCTCACGCGGTTCACGAGCGACGGCGCGTCGAACAGCATGCCCGAGTGGGCTCCAGACGGAACGCGACTACTCTGGGTCTCCAACCGAGGTGGATCACGGTCGCTCTGGTGGCAGCCGGCCGATGGGCGCGGGAGCGCGGAGCTTCTACTGCGACTTGCTGACCGGGAGGTCACGAGTGGCGTGCTCACGCGAGACGCCAGGCACATGGTGTATGGTGCCAGTGATCCATCGAATCCGGACTTCGGAGGCGACGTGTGGATCCGCGGTCTCGCAAGCGCTTGCGTCGTTTCGCGAGGCTGTGATACGGTCTCACGCGTAGTTGCCGGCAGCCGATTTTTCGAGGGCTCACCACGCCCCTCCCCGGACGGGCGTTGGGTCGCGTACACCTCACTCGAATCCGGCGATATGCAGGTCTACGTGAGCGCGTTTCCCGACTTCAAGGCGCACTTCCAAGTTTCGACGCGTCGTTCGATGGCCCCGATGTGGTCGCCCGATTCCAAGACGCTCTACTTCATCACCGCCGACAGCGACGTGCGCGAACTGACGGCAGCAAAACTGCGGACGACGTCCGGTTTTACCGTTGAGTCACGGACCGCGTTAATGCGAGGGCCGCTGTCCGTCGCGCCGAGCAGTGCGTCGTACGACGTTTCACCGGATGGGACGCATCTGATCGTCGTGCAGCTGGTCGGCATGGATGACATCGTGATCGTGCACCACTGGCGTGCCGAGCTTCTGGCGCGACTCCGAGACGCCGGGCAGTGACCGGTCGACATGCCAGAGTTGCGTGGCGAGCGCGCCCGCATCGAACGCTCGTCACCTGGCCGAAGAGCGGCGTGGCGATGGCGAGCGATTCGGCGATCGGCATCTGGGTTATCGCGTCTGTCACTCTTCGCTGCCATAGGGGAGCCACGACTCCGCCGACGCGTCGCGCACAAGATCTCTCGCTGACCATGTGAGCATTTCGGTATTCGTGGCGACTTACCTTATATAAGCCGGGAAGAGCCCACGGTCACCGCAATCACGCATGCAAAGCGCGCGGGGCTCCGCTCCGCCGCACTTATCCGACCGCGAGAAAGAAACTCAGGGACCCAAGGGGACCTGGCGAATGAAGGCCGTTCACGGAGACAGAGACGTGTGCAGCCATCCCCACCGCGTGTTGAGATGACCGTACACCATGGCGAGAAGACAGCACTACGGCGATCGATGATCGTGCACCCTCGGTCGGCGATCGTCCTACGTGCAACGACGACCGTGCAACGTGGTGAGACGACCGTGCAACGTGTTGAGACGACCGCGCCGCTGCACCACATCTACAGGCTGTTGCGCGCAGTCGATCGCGATGCGTGGTGAGACGAAGCGATCGCGTGATTCGCTGATCCGATCGCGTGCGTGCCCGACCCGCACCCGCGATCAGCGGACCCGATCGTGCGGTCAACCCGAAGCGAACGCGTTGAGCGACCGACCCGCACCCGTGGTGAGCGGATCGTCCGACGCGATGAGACGATCCGCCACGCCGAACCGCGAATCGCTCCGGCCGAAAAGGTGACCCGACCGCTTGAAGAGACGATCGTGCACGACGGTGAGGCGATCGTCCGCGACGATGACTCGATCGGTCGCCTTGCACGCCGAATCGTACCGCGTGGTGAGATGATCCGACACACTGGTTGACGCGGTCGATCGCGTGTTGAGATCGATGCCACCCGAGGGTCGCACCGATCGCACCGCGCGAAAAACTGAACGTACCGCGTGGAGACTTGATCGTACCACGCGGAGCGTTGACTCGAATCTTTGGTGAGCCGATCGGACTGTAGCTCGAACGCAACAGCACCAACGTTGGAGGTCATCCGACTGCTCGGTGAAGCGAGTGCCACCGCCAGGCCGACCTTGTTCACCGGACGGTCGACCATCGTCACCGCCGCGGCGCGAATCGCCACCGAGCGGCGGCGCATGCGGCATCATGATGGCAACCATCGCCACCGTGCGTTGTCCAAGGATACGGGAATAAGGAACAGGCTGAACGCCCGATAGCATCGGCGCACGCTGATGAC
>DASVYG010000107.1:0-3012 GCA_036392315.1 Gemmatimonadaceae bacterium | reverse complement strand
CAAAACATGCTCGTGGGCATCAAGCCGACCGTTGGCCGCGTGAGCCGCTACGGCGTCATCCCGATCACCGCCGACCAGGACACACCCGGCCCCATGGCGCGCACCGTGTCCGACGCCGCCATCATGTTGGGCGCTCTCGAGGGCGCTTCCCCCGATCCGCACGATTCCGCGACGAAGAAATGCCCGCCGCCGGCGGGCCGCGACTATACGAAATTTCTAAATCCGTCCGGCCTCAAGGGCGCGCGCATCGGCATTCCGCGCGCGTTCTTCTACGACCGAACCTCGGCGGGGAGCACGACGCCGCGCGGTGGCCTGAATGACGACCAGCGCAAGATCATGGACGAAGTCATCGCCGTGCTCAAACAACAGGGCGCGACGATCGTCGACCCGGCCGACATTCCAAGCGTGGTCGACACGAACGCCGCCAACAACTTCATCAACTGGAATCCGTGCAGCGGCCTCGAGAGCGCGAAAGGTCTCGACGCGAATTGCTCGGTGGCGTTCAAGTACGGCATGAAGCGCGACTTCAACGCGTGGCTTCAATCGCTTGGCGCCAAGGCGCCGGTCAAGACGCTCACCGACCTTCGGCAGTGGAACATCGCGCACCAACGCGCCGGCGCCATCAAGTATGGACAGGCGCAGCTCGACATCTCCGACGAGATGGACGTGCAGGCTGACCGCACGCGCTACGAGGCCGATCGCCGCAAGGACATCCTGCTCTCGGCGACGAACGGCATCGACGCGGCGCTCAAGGCGCATCAGCTCGACGCTCTGCTCTTTCCGGGCGTTTCGAGCGCCAACATTGGAGCACGGCCGGGATATCCGACGATCACCGTTCCCTATGGGTTCGTACCGGTCCCACCGGGGACAGGAGCAACAGCATTCCCGGCCGCGTTCGATCCAAAGCCATCGCCGTTCAACGTGAGCTTCACGGGAACGGCGTGCAGCGAGCCGAAGTTGATCGAGCTGGCGTATGCGTTCGAGCAAGCGACGAAGAAGCGACGGTCACCACCGTTGTTTCCTTGAGACAGAATGAAGCGAGGGCGGAACTGTTGAAGTTCCGCCCTCGCCCGTTCCCGCCGTTATCTCGAGCTATCTCGAGCTATTTCGAGCCTTTCGAGTGCACCGCGAACGTCGCACCCTGCGGATCGGTCAGAATCGCGACGCGGTCGTCGCCCGGAACGTCGATCGGACCCATGATCACCTTGCCGCCGGCCTTCTTCGCTCGCTCGACTGCGGCATCGGCGGTGTCGGCGACGCGAACGTAGTGGAGCCAGTAAGTGCCCGGCCCTTGCGGCGTTTTCGTCATCATGCCGCCGTAGGTGAATCGGTCGCGCCCGAACATGTAGTAGATCCCCATGTCGCCCATATCGAACTCGCTCTTCTTCTCCCAGCCAAACAGCTGCTCGTAGAACTTGATGGCGGCCGCTTGGTCGGTGGTCGTGAGCTCGTGCCATGAGAACTGGCGGGGCTGGGGATCGGTCTCGGGCTGGAGCGGCATCGCGCTCGTGATCACCGCGAATACCGCGCCCTGCGGGTCTTGTAGCACCGCGAAGCGGCCGGCCTGCTCCACCGTTTTTGCCGGCATGAGCACCTTGCCGCCAAGCTTGACGGCCTGATCGACAGTCGCGTCGGTGTCGGGCACTTCGATGTAGGCGAGCCAGCTCGGCGGTGCACCCATCTCCGACGCGCCCGGCGGCATGGCCATCAACCCGCCGATCGCGGTGTCGGGAGTGTCACCGGCGAGCCAGAAGTCGTACTGCATCTCGCCGCCTTCCATCGAGCTCGTCTTCCAACCGACGACCTCCTTGTAGAAATCCTGCGCGGCTTTGGGGTCCGTCGTCATGAGCTCGTGCCAGACGAAACGGCCTCGTGTGCCAACCGCCGCGGTGCCCGTGGCCGGAGTCGCTGTGGTCGCCATCGTTTCCTCCTTGCGCCAAGTCGTGATTGGGGCTGAACAAACTGTGGCGGTTCGTCAAATCGGGCAACTGTCTTTGCAGAAACGTTGCAAACAACTCGCTGACGGAAAGCCGACTCGACGCAATCCAAGTCGGCGAGGTCGGCTATAGCCTGACTGCCGCGCGGCGTTCGCGTTCGTCGCGCTGCCCCAGGAACTCACCCACCGACGCAAGCGACTCGATGTGGTCGCAGAAGATCTTGAAGGTCGCCATCAACGGCACGGCGATGAACGCGCCGGCAACGCCCCAAATCCAGAACCAGAACGCGAGCCCGATGAAGAGCGCCACTGGATTCAGAGATAGCCGGTGACCCAGAAGCAACGGGCTCACCACGTTGCCCTGGACGAGGTTGATGACGAGATAGCTGGCCGGGATGAGCATTGCGTGGCCGACGTTGTCGAACGTCGTCAGCGCCGCCACACCGAGGATCACGACCATCGCCAGCGCGCCGAGGTACGGAATGAACTCGAGAAGCACCACGAGCGCGCCCCAAAGCGCAGCGTTCGGCATTCCCCAAAGACTCATGACACCGGCGACGATCGCACCCTCGGCCAGATTCACCAGTGCCGTCGTCGCCAAGTACGTGGAGATCGACGACTCAGTCTCGCGAGCGATCTGAACGGCTTTTCTCTTGTCGCGCAGGTTTGGTAAAACCTTGATCAGCTTCTGGAGGAACAGGTCGCCCGCCGCGAGCAGAAAATACAGGAGGATCAGCACCTCGAGCACGCTGGCCACCGAGCGCTGCGTGGTACCGAACACGCGTGCGGCCAAGCTCGGGCCTTGGACGATGACTTCAGCGGGCTTCTTGGTCGCGCTTGCACCCGCTGCGACAGCCGCGGCGTTCGCGACTTGCTCGGCGGTCTTGGACGCGCGTTGAAACGGCTTGATGATCTTGCCGAGCTTCGCCTCCGCCGTCGCCAGCGTCGCCGGTGCCGTGGCTGCCCAGTCGCGCACGGATCCAGACAGCCCGAATGCGCCCGAGCCGAGCACGGCGAGAATGACGCCGATGACCGCGGCGGCGCCGAGCGGAGCGGGAATCCGAAGGCGCGCGAGC
>DASVYG010000106.1:0-2122 GCA_036392315.1 Gemmatimonadaceae bacterium | reverse complement strand
GGTGTACCTCGACTATCACTCCGCGATGGTCGACGAACGCCAGGGGTTGCGAAGCGATCTGACGCGCGACGGAGTCCATCCCACCGAGGCCGGCTACCGCGTCATGGCGCCGCTCGCGGAAAGAGCCATTGAGGAAGCGCTTCGCCGTCCTTGACCCTTCGTTGATGCGGCCGTCCGACCGATGAGAGGAGTGAATATGACTCGCTGGGTGGTTCTGATCGAGCCGACCGCGACAGGCTTCTGAGCGTACTCGCCCCGATCTCCCGGGATGCATTTCAACTGGCTACGCGCTCGGACTCGGCGCGGCCATTGGGTTGGAACAAGATTGGAACGGGATGAATCGGGATGAATCAGGATGAGACGGGATCAAAGAACATCCGATGAAGGAATGTTCTTCGGTTCGTCGCGTTGATCCCGTCTCAGCCTGGCTCATCGTTATGCGGTCCGCGCCACCTGTAGCGAGGGCGCCGCGATCGGAGTGACCTCGGCGACCGGCGCCTTCGGCTGCGATGCGATTCGTCGCACGCGCTTGACCACGTTCCAGCTGGCGAGCAGCGCCTCGTTGTCTTCCAGTGCCGTTTGCACGAACGCGTCGAGCACGTGGACGAGCTTGCGTGCACTGCTCAATTGCAGCTTGAGACCGGTGGTCGCGCCGCTCTGTTTGCCGCGATTCTGCGTGCGGTCGGCCACGACGGCGCGAAGCTCGCCGCTGGCGGCGCTCAATCGTGCGATGAAATCCGACGGCAAGCCGGCCGCGATGAACGTCTCGGCGAATGGTGCGGCGGCTTGGGCCATGCCCTCGGCGTGGGCGACGAGGCGTTCCGGCGTCGGCCGTCCCTTGGGCATCTTGAGCGGCTCGAGCTCAGGCGTGTGGGGCAGCTCAACGCGAGCAATCCGCGCGATCGGCGTGAGGTGCCGGCGCCGCAGGCGACGCGCGAGCTCGTACTTCCGCTTCGTGGCGCCTTGCACGACGAAACTGCTGGCCGTTTGATCGGTGGCGTGCGTGTCGAGCTCGGCGAGTGCATCGGCCAACTTTCGGCGGACGCCCGTGTGGACGACGTCGCCGAGTTGGTCGGCGTTCTCGTTCAAGAACACGTTGACGGCGTGTAACGACTCCAGTACAGCTCCCTGCTTTGTTTGCATCTTGCCTCCGTTGAATGAGATCGCGATGGCGATTGTCGCTCTCGCGGTGTAACTGCGTCGCCGAGCGGCTCTTCTCGGCGCGTCGAACTGCGACTGTTGCGCTCAGGCTACAGCCGCATCGGTAGAAATTCGGTTCACCTCCCCTGTCGCTCGGGTGCCATGCGCTGGTTGTTGGTGTCGGCTGGTTGCGACGGGCTGGGATGATCGATGGATCATCGCGACGGTTGGTCTGGAACTGCGGGTACGATTCGCGGTGCGCGACGACCGAATGGGGTGGAACATGCGGAGCGATCGATGGCCGGCGCGGCCGATTGCGTGGCTTGGCTTCACGATCGTTGGCTCGTGTTACGTGAACGCGAGTCGAACGAACCGGCGAGTGGTTTTCAGGTGCAGATCGGTGGCCGGGGATGCAGTGCTCGCCGGACGCGATGGCTCGGTCGACGGGTGCAGGCGGTGCGGTTCGATGGACGTGTCGGCGCCGGCGTTAGCTGTTGGTGACGGATCCGTGTCCGGCGATGCACATCGCGCAGCACGCGCGGTTCGTTTCCACTGGTCGTCGGGGGCCCATCGTCTGGCACGAGAAGAAAGTCGGTTGGCCGCAACAGTCCGTTGCGTGGCCGATACGGCACGATCCTCTGGCCGCGTTGTGTGGTGTTCACGAACTTCCTCGCTTGCTGTCTATATATATATAAGACGCCACGGATGCCAAAATGCTCACATGCCAGCGTCATGTTCGCGTCATGCGCGCACGATCCTTCAGCCGCGTTATCAGTAAATGCTCATGCGGCGCGGTTAAATGCGCGCGACGGCCGCCGAGGATCAACGCTGAGTCGGTTCATGCGCGGCTGCCGACCCATCCGTTCATCAGGGGGTCATAACGATGGCGAGTAGCCGGATCCTCGTGCTCGGTGCGACCGGCGGTACCGGTCGCCAAGTAGTCTCGCAGGCGCTGCAGATGGGCCACGAGGTCACGGTCTTT
>DASVYG010000105.1:0-53755 GCA_036392315.1 Gemmatimonadaceae bacterium | reverse complement strand
GGAAACCGGAGCGTTTGGAGCCGAGTCGGCGGATCCACATTTGTTCGCGAGGGAGGCAATAATGGGACCGACGGGGAAAGGGTTGAGGGTTGAGGGTCAAGGGTTGAGGGGCGGTTGGTGGCGCGCGTTGCGCGCCACTTGTTATCCACCTTACGGTCCACTGACCCATAAATGCAGTCGAGCGGCGCGCAGCGCCGCGCACATCCCCTCAACCCTCGACCCTCAACCCTCAACCCTGTTTCATTAGTGCATGCCGCCCCGCGTCCCGCCTGCCCTCAAGCCGTTTCATCCGTTGGTGCGAGGGTGGTTTCGCGAGACGCTCGGGGCGCCGAGTGCGCCGCAGCGTGAGGGCTGGCCGGCGATCGCGAGTGGAAGCCACACGCTCATTCTCGCGCCGACCGGCACCGGCAAGACGCTCACTGCGTTCCTGTGGGAGTTGAATCAGCTCATCGTCGACGGAGCGCGCGAGCCGCTGCCGAACGCGGTGCAGATTCTCTACGTCTCGCCGCTCAAAGCGCTCAACAACGACATCCAACGCAATCTCGAGCGTCCGCTCGCCGAATTGCGCGAACGCTTCGAGGCGGCGGGCAAGGCGTTCCCGGAAATCCGCGTCGCCGTGCGCACGGGCGATACACCCGCGTCAGCGCGTGCGCGAATGATTCGGAAGTCGCCGCACATTCTCATCACTACGCCCGAATCGCTGCACATCATGCTCACGACGGTCCGCGGCCGTGGCATGTTCAGCGGCGTGCGCGCCGTCATCGTCGATGAGATCCACGCGATCGCCGGCTCCAAGCGCGGCGCGCACCTCGCGCTGACGCTCGAGCGTCTCGACCACCTCTGCGAACGTTCGCCCCAACGGATCGGTCTCTCGGCAACGCAGAAACCACTCGAAGAGATTGCGAAGTTCCTCGTCGGGATGCAGGGTCGAGGGTTGAGGGTTGAGGGTCGAGGGGATGTGCGTGGCGCTCCGCGCCACTCGACTGCATTGAACTCTACACCCATGCCGTTACGCGCCGACGGCGCCATCCTTCCCTCAACCCTCGACCCTCAACCCTCAACCCTGGTCCAGCGACCATGCCAGATCGTCGATTGCGGTCTAGTCAAGACTCTCGCGCTGTCCGTGAGGTCGCCCGTCGATGACCTCGCGCACGTTGGCGGCACCATCTGGTCGTCGATCACGCCGCTCGTCGTGGAGTACGTGCGCAACGCGCGGACGACGCTCGTGTTCGTCAACAATCGCGCGCAAGCGGAGAAAATGGCGGCGCGCATCAACGCGCTCGCCGGGGAAGAGCTGGCCTTACCGTATCATGGATCGCTCTCGCGCGAACGACGTCTCACACTCGAGCAATCGCTCAAGGCTGGGTCGCTGCGCGCATTGATCAGCACCAGCTCGCTCGAGCTGGGCATCGATATCGGCTCGGTCGATCTGGTGCTGCAGCTCCAGTCGCCCAAGCGAGTCTCGAACGGGCTGCAACGCGTCGGACGCGCCGGGCATTCGCTCGATGCGGTGAGTCGCGGAGTCTTCATCCCGACGTTCCGCGACGACGCCATGGAGCTGCTCGCCGTCGTCCGCGCAATGCTCGACGGCGACGTCGAGCCGACGCGCGTCGTGCAGAACTCGCTCGACGTGCTCGCCCAGGTCATCGTCGCCATCGTCTCGATCGACGACGATTGGACGAGCGCGGCCCTGTTCGATCTGGTGCGACAGGCCTATCCCTACCACTCGCTCACACGCTCGGCGTTCGATGAGGTGCTGGCCATGCTCTCCGGCAAGTATCCGTCGGACGTCGCCGCGGAGCTCGATGCGCGGCTCAGTTGGGATCGCGTCGCCGACACGCTCACGGCGTCACGCGGATCGCGCATGGTCGCCGTCATCTCCGGCGGCACCATTCCCGATCGCGGTCTCTACACCGTCAACCTTCCGGACCGCACGCGACTCGGCGAGCTGGACGAAGAGTTCGTTCATGAGACCCGTATCGGCGACGTCTTTCAACTCGGCTCGTCGACGTGGCGCGTCAACGCCATCGAACACGATCGAGTGATCGTCACGCCGGCGCCAGGCGCTCCGGCGCGCATGCCCTTCTGGCACGGCGAGTACGCCGCGCGCTCGGCGCACCTGGCGCCGCGCATCGGCGAGCTGCGTCGCGAGCTCGACGCGGTGCGCACCGCCGAACACGTGGCCGCGCTCGCCGACCGCTATCAGGCCGATGAAGCCACAACCGCTTCACTCGCCGAGTACGTGCAGCAGCAACGCTCGGCGACCGGCGGTGTACCCGATGAGCATACGCTCATCGTCGAGCAGTTCCGCGACGAGATGGACTCGGTGCGCGTCGTCATCCACGCGCCATTCGGCGGACGTGTGAACGCACCGTGGGGAATGGCGTTGGCCAACCGCGTCCGCGAATGGTTGGCCGAAAAAGCGGGACCGAGTCGAGACGCTCAGTTCGAGCTCCAGGTGCAGACGACCGACGACGGCATCATGCTTCGTCTCCCCACCCTTCGCGAATGGCTGCCCGTTGCGGTGATTCGAGGCGTCACCGCGCCAGAGGCGGAGCGCCGCGTACTCGAGGAGGTCGGGTCGTCGTCGCTGTTCGGCGCGCGCTTCCGCATGAACGCGGCGCGTGCCTTGTTGCTGCCGCGCGGCAATCCCCGGCGTCGCATGCCGCTGTGGCTTCAGCGGCTCAAGGCGCTGGATCTGTTGCAAGCGGTGCAGGAATTTCCGTCGTTTCCGATTCTGGTCGAGACGTACCGCGACGTGTTGCAGGATGCGTTCGACATGCCCTCGCTCACGCGAGTTTTGAACGATCTCGCGGCCGCCAAGATCGCGCTCCGGTCGGTCGAGACCGACGTGCCGTCGCCGTTCGCCGCGTCGCTCCAGTTCGGCTTCGTCATGGATTGGATGTACGCCGACGACGCGCCACGCGCCGAGCAACGCGCGGCGATGTTGTCCCTCGACCGCGCGCTGCTCGACGAGTTGATGGGCGGCGAGGGGGCCGACGAATCGACCATGGCGGTGCTCGAGTCCATGCTCGCACGTCGTCGCGGAACCGCGCCCGGCTCACGCGCGCGCACCGCCGACGAGTTGGCGGCGCTGATCGATCGCTCCGGCGACCTGACGCTCGATTCCGTTCTCGATCGTGTCGCGACGATCGATGAGGGACGACGCGGCGACCCGCTGTTCGAATTGCTCGATCGCGGCCGCGCGATTGCGATCGACGTGCCGACGGGAATCGCCGGACCGCAGCGCCGGGTGATCCTGACCGAAAATTATGCGCGCTATGCCGCCGCGTTCGGTCCCGACGCCTTCGACACCGTGCATAGCGGCGCCGACCTCGAGCCGCGTCGAGCCGTGGACGTGATCTCCGATGCGCTCCGCCGACCCGCGGTCACGCAGCTCGCCGCTCGTCGCGATCTGCTCGTCCGGTTCATCTCGCTTGCCGGACCGGTGTCGGTCGAGGACGTGTTGAACCGCTACGACTTCGATCGCGAGTGGGTGCGCGACCGTCTCGAAGAATGGGCGCGCGCTGGAAAGCTCGTGCGCGGCACATTCGGCGGAGACGCCACGACGACGCGATGGTGCACGCGTCGTTTGCTCGAGCAGGCTCGCCGGCGTGAGCTCGCGCAGGCACGCAAACAGATCGAAGCCGTGGATCTGAGCCGGTTCTCGCGCTTCGTGCAGCGATGGCAACATCTCGAGCCATCGACGCGCGTCGACGGCGACGATGGCACCGTCCGCGTCATGAGACAGATGTACGGTCTGGCGCGCGCCGCCGAGCAGTGGGAGCGAGAGTATTTGCCGAGCCGCATCGACGGATACGATCCAGAGGTCTTGTCTCGATTGATCGCCGCGGGCGAGATGATGTGGATCGGAGGTGTCAGCGCCACGAAGCGCGGCGAGGCGGGCAGCCTCGCCACGATTCGTTTCGTTCGCCGGGGCACCGCGCGCGCTTGGATCTCGACCGCCGAAACGCCGCCGCTCAGCGAGCACGCCACGACCGTCCTCGGCGTGCTCGAGCGCGACGGCGCGTCGTTCTTCGACGAGCTGTTATCTGCCAGTGCGCTGACGTCACGCAATCTGCGTGACGCGCTGCGCGAGTTGGTGGGGGCTGGTCTCGTGACCAACGACACGATCGAGTCGCTGGGTCTTGTCGTCCGCTGGCGACCCATGATCTCGCCACGCGACCGCACCCAACCCGACCCCACGCGCTGGCTTCCCGCCGATTTCACTCCGTCCGCCAATCGATACGTGGTGCAGCGTCGCCCCAATTTGCGGCGACTACCACGATGGCACCGTCCCGACCAGGAAGGCGCCGAACCGACCAACTGGCCGGGCCGCTGGTCGCTTGTGCGCGTGCCGCGCGTGCTTGGCCCCGAAGTCGACGAGAGCGTGTGGGCCGAGATGATTGCGCGACAATGGCTCGACCGCTACGGCGTCGTGGCGCGCGAGATGTGGCGTCGTGAACGTCCGGCGATCGCCTGGCGATCGATTTACCGGGAGCTCAAGCGACTGGAGTTTCGCGGTGAGGTTCGGCGCGGCTACTTCGTGCGCGGGTTGTCAGGCGCGCAGTTCGCGCTACCGGAAGCCGTCGAGATGCTGCGCGCGCCCGCAGCGACCGAGGAGGCGTCGCCCACGGTGATGACCGCCGGCGACCCGGCAAACGTCTTCACGCTGCCGATGCCGCAGGATGCATCGCGCGATCCGTTCGTGCGGTCGCGTGGACGGGGCGCTTTGCTCGTCACAATCGACGGCGTGGTCGTCATGACCGCCGAGGGCCGGGGCGCGCGCGTCGCCGTGCGACCGGATACGAGTGAGCCGGTGGTAACGCACGCCGCTCGAGCGCTTGCCGCCCACCTTTCGGCGCGCACGAATCGCGACGTCGTCATCGAGACCATCGACGGCCAACCGGCGAGCGGAAGCCGCTTCGTCGACGCGTTCCGCGCCGCCGGATTCAAACGCGGCACAACCGGCCTGCGATTCTATCACAAGGTTTAGAGTCGTGTCATCCCGACGATGACAACGATCACCCTTTCGGCCGCCGCGCGGTGGGTTGTGTGCTTTGAGTTTTCGGCTGATCGGCGGCGTTCATGTGCAAGCTCACTCCGGACGAATCTCCTGCCGACGGCCGCGGCGCGCGAAAATTCTGCTCGACACCGCGGATCATGTCATCGAGCCGCGTCGCTTGCGCGACCTGCTTCATAGTCGTGAACACCGCATTCGCGTCGCCCATCTTTCCTTGAGCTCGAAGCGCGTCGGCCAGCTCGGCGCCTGTGAAGATGTAGAGCGACGGCATGCTGACCGACGGCCGATCGATCCACTGCCCTTCTTGCACCACCGAATGGTGGCCCGCGAAGACATCGGTCCACAATCGTTGCGTGCGTGTCACGTCGAGCCAGCCGTCGCCCTCGACGAATACCGTGTCTCTGGTCGCGGTGGTGGGCGGCATGAACAGCTTGGACGCGAGCCCTTGCGTCAGCACATTGTCGCCGAGCCCGAGGGAGCGCGGGTAGCCGCCGGCCGAGCGTGCGAAGTAGAACGGCCGGTCGGGCCACGAATCCTGGATCATGCGCAGCACCAGCGCGTCCGCGCGTTGAAGCACGCCATACTCGAGCTGGCGCGGATCGATCGTCGCACGCAGCGGCCCGGTGCTGAACAACGTTGGTCCGCGCAGCTCGTAATAGCCGGGAACCGCGTCCGCTTCGTCCAATGTCATGTGAAGCGGCGCGGTCGTCGGTTTGGTCCAATGAGTGTTTCGATAAATCGCCGGGCCCTTCGCCGCGTCGTACTCGTAGATCGGTCGCCGGATGATCTGTCGCACATACCAATCGGTGTTCAGGAGCGACGTACACGCCACGACGACGTCGCGTCGAATTCCCTCGACCTCCTGCGCATACCAGAGCGGAAAAGTGTCGTTGTCACCAACGGTGATGAGCACGCCGTACGGCTCGACGGAGTTCAGGAGATCGGCGGCGACGTCGCGCGTCGCGTGGTGACCGCGCCGCGACGCCGAGCTCCAATTCCCCAGCAACGGAACCGCCGCCAGCAGCAGAGTTGGCGACGCGTACAGCCAACCCGAACGCGTCCCCAACGCGCTCGACCTGCGCTCGCCGGTCGCCTTCTCCGTCCCGAGCATCGCGGCGATCGATTCCCAGACATACATCAACCCGAGCCCAGCCCACACGCCCCATGCCGAGAAGCTCCAGATGAAGAAGTAGTCGCGATCGCGAACCTCATGCGGCTGCGGCGACGCGGGGTTTTGTGAGCCGCCGAGCTTGAAGTTGAGGTAGTAGATCAGCAGAAGCGTCGTCGTGAACATCAACGTGCCGAAGTACCAGAAGCTCGGTCGGTCGCGTTGAAAGTGGATCCACGCTCCGATGCCACCCAGCACGAGAAACGCCGCGGCGAGAAGCGCTTGTGCGAACGGATGCTCGATTTTGGGATCGCGCAGCCATTGCCACTTGAAGTACAACCACCACATCCCGACCTGATCGCCGAAGGATGCCTGTCGATCCGCCAGATCGGGCTTGCCGTACTGGCCGCGATTGAAGTTGTACTCGAATGCGTCGAGCGTGCCCTTCGAGAAGGTGCACGACATTGCGATCTGCGTGCGACACGCCGTCGGCTCGCCTTCGTTGAGCGCGGGGAAATACGCGGCGCGGATTGGCTGCGTCGCGAACGGCGTGAGGCCGACGACCAGCGCAACGACACACGACAGCAGCAGCCTTCCGCGGAGCATCGTGCCGGGGCGCCGAATGAGGATCGCCACGCCGACAGCGAGCGCGGGTAGCATTCCGGCCATGTGGTTGGCGTAGCCGAGCCCGCAGAGATACGCGATCATCACGAGCAACGCATCGGCGCGCGGTGAGTCGGGTCGCGCCGACCAGCGCACGGCGAGCCACGAGACGATCGCAATGCCCGCGAGGGAGACGGTATAGACCTTCTCGTTCACCACCGACTGGTTCCAGACAGTGAACGCCGTGGCTCCGAGCAGCGCGGCGGCGACGGCGCCGGCGATACGCAGCGGGCGACTCGTGATCCATCCGCGCATCACGTGCTCGGCGATGAGAAACCACACGCCCGCCGCGGCCGCGCTGCAGATCGCCGCGAGGATGTTGACACGGGCCGCGACGGAAGCGGCGATCGGCAGCAGGGAGAAAAGGTGTGCGACGATGACGAAGAACGGGTTGCCCGGCGGGTGGGGGATTCCAAATGTGTGCGCCGCCGCGATGTATTCGCTCGTGTCCCACATTGCCGTGGAGGGCGCCATCGTCGCGAGGTAGAGCAGGAGAACGCAAACCGCCACGATCGCGGCCGCGAGGTACGGCGGCTGTTCGTCATCCAGCGCCTTGCGGCCATCGGCGGCGGCGCCAGACCAGATCGCGAGCGGCACGAGCACACAGTACCCAATCGCGAGGAGAAACGCAGACGCCGTTGTCCCGCCGCGCACGAGGTCCGCGAAACCGAGGGCCAGCGCGAGAAAAGCCGCGGCGTAGAGAGAAATTTTTGTCTCTTTGGTGCGTCGAAAGATGGACATAGTTGATTCAGGAGAACATCACCGCTCGTGAATGATCGTTCGCAGCTCGGCCTGGTTCCCCAGCGCATATCGCGCCCAGGCGCGAACGCGTGGGTTCGGATCGCGCTCCGCGACGGAGCGCGCCACCGCGACCGAATCACGCCGCTGCGCGAGACCCAGCACCGCGTAGGCGCGCGACTCCCATCGAGCGTCGCGCACGAGCCTCGTCAACACATCGCGCGTCGGGGCGAGCCGTACCGCGCTCGTCGGCCCGGCGATGAACAGCGTCGCCGTAGCCGCGACGGCAACCCATCGGTGCGGCAGCGGTCGCGTGACGTGCCCCGCGTCGAGAACGGCCACGAGGCGCGACCGCAATCCACCGCGCTCGGCGAGGGCGAGCGCGCCGGCCACGGGCATGGGCGTCACCCGCGCGGCACGGTCCGCCGCTTCGACGAGCAGCTCGGCATACTCGCTGCGCCGCGCGCCCGACTCGATGACGTGATCGTCGCACGCCAATTCGCAATCCGTTCGCAATCGTCGCGCGATCCACCACACACCGGGATGAAACCAGTAGAGCGCACAGACGAGCCGACCCGCGAGGTTGAACGCCCAGTCGGCCGCCCGCACGTGAGCCAACTCGTGCATCAGGACCATGCGTCGCTGCGATTCGTTGCACGCGCTGGCCGAAGGCGGCAGAACTATCACAGGGCACAGGACGCCCGCGGTCATCGGGACCGCGACGCCGGCGCTCTCGAGCAAGCGAACGGACCGGGCCATGCCGAGTGAGCGTTGGGCCTCCGCGAGTCCCGTGCTCCACGCGCCATCCTCAATCGGCCGAGCGCCTCTGATGAGACGGCGAATGCGAATCGATGCGACCAATGTCGGGGTCAACACGCCGACGATGCCCGCGACATAGATCACGAGAAGCAAGCGGACGACGATGACACCGTCGAAGACTTGCTGACTCGCGTCCCGCAGCACGTATGGCGCCATCGCACTCGTGACCTGCACCCGGCCGAGCGCGATGAGCGGCGCAGCCAACGTTGATGGAAGGACCCAATCCAGCCAATGGAATGCGAGCTGTCGTCCGACATAGACGAGCAGCAACGCCATGATCGCCGATCGCCAGACGAGTGCCCGCCCCTCGGCGGTTCGACGTCGCAGCGCGAGCACGGCGACAGCAGCGAGCGCGATCGGCAGGATCGCAAGGAGCGACGCCGTGTACACGCTCGACACCGCTCGGGCGCTGTCGGCGGGCGTGAGAAAGGCGGCGTCGGCGAGCGGAGTCATGTCACTTGCCTTCGGCGCGGAGTCGCCGAATCACGCCGGCAAGCTCGGCACGCTCTTCAGTGGATAGTGGTCGCTCCGATTCGTCGACGAGTGCGGCGATGGCGGCCGCGCGCGACCCATTGAAGAACGTTCCGAGCAGGTGCCGCACCGCCGACCGCTGCGCGACGTTGCGCGGCGTGGTCGGATAGTAGACGTGTCGCGGTCCATCTTTCTCGTGCCGCAGGTGCCCCTTCTCCTCGAGGATTCGGAGCAGCGTGCGCACGGCTGCGGCGACCGGCGGATCTGGAAGCTGGTCGCGAATCTCCGCCGCCGTCGCGTGTCCGCGTTTGTAGACGACGTCCATGATCTGCCGTTCGCGGCGGCTGAGGTGCGTTGCTTGTGGTACGGTCCGAGACACGATGTCGAGCCGCCGGGGTGCTAGGATAAGATCTTCTCTCCAAGAGACAATATTTTATCTACGCGTAATTGTCAACCCCGACATCGGCGCTACAGCGACTGTTCCATCCCGAGCTCCGTCTTCAAGCTCTCCTCGTCCCGGAACAGCGTCACCAGGGCCAGCAGCCGGCCGTCTCGTAATAATCGAACCGCGACATCATGCTTGGTCGCGTCGCCGTCGACCTCCGTTCGATCCCATTTCTCCGCGTGCCCCACGTAATTGAAGCTCACGTCGTAGTGCGCACTCCAGAAGAATGGCACTTGCGTGAACGGCTCGCGCGCGCCGAGTATGTTGCGCGCGGCCACCTGGCCGTGACGCTGCGCCACGACCCAATGCTCCACTCGAATCCGCTCGCCGGTGTGTGGGTCCGGCCAGCGCGCGATGTCGCCCGCGGCATAAATGCCCGGCGCGCTGGTCTCCAGAAACTCGTTCACCGAGATCCCGCGGTCCATGGCAAGACCGGCGGACTGCGCTAGGTCGAGTCGTGGCCGCACACCCACGCCGATCACAACCAGATCGGCGTCGAGACGGGTGCCATCATCGAGAACGACGTGATCTGTCTCGACGCGCTGCGCCGTGTGCTCGAGATGGAAGGTGACTCCCTTCTCCTCGTGCAGCGAGCGTACGTAATTGCCCAAGTAGTCGCCGAGCACACGTCCCAGCGGAATCTTTTCCGGGGCGATGACGTGGACGTCTACGTTGCGCGCGCGCAGCGACGCCGCGACCTCGAGGCCAATGAAGCTCGAGCCGATGACGACCGCACGTTTCGCGGTCTTGGCCGCTGCGATGATCGATCGGCTATCGGCAAGCGAGCGGAGATAGTGAACGTGCTGCAGATTGCCCCCCGGCATTTGGAGCCGCACCGGCTCGGCGCCCGTCGCGAGCAGAATGGCGTCGCAGGACATCGATCCGTGTCCCTCGACCTCGAGCATCCTCGACTTGGCGTCGAGACGCGTAGCTCGGCCCCGAACGACGTCGATCTTGTGCTCGGCATAGAAGCCCGCCGGGCGAAGCGGAATCCACTCCTCCGGGGCGTTGCCGGCGAGATAGTCCTTCGACAGGTTCGGACGGTCGTACGGCAAGCCATCGTCGTTGTCGACCATCGTCACGCCGCCGTCGAAGCCGCATCGTCTGAGCATTTCCGCCGCCGCCGATCCCGCGGCACCCGCACCGACGATCGTCACGCTCCGCGGCATGCGGCCGCGGTCGCCGGCAATCGGATAACTCGGCGCGAGCGGATCGCGCTCGAGCTTCTCGGTCACGACGACCACCGCGCCACGTCGCTCCGTCTTCCAGCAGGCGACCGGCGACAGCGCTGGCGCACGCAGCGCTTCGCCGGTTCGCAGATTGAAGCACGCGTGATGCCACGGACAGCGAACCGTCTCGCCGTCGATGGCTCCCTCGGCAAGCGGTCCGCCGTAGTGCGTGCAGCTCGCGGCAATGGCGACGAAATCCTCACCGATGCGCGCCAGGAGCACGGGCTCTCCTTGCGCGTGGCCCAGGATCTTCTCGCCCGCGTTCAGCGCGGCGGCTTCGATGCCAACAGCGAGATCGGGGCCAGTGAGTTCGGTCTGTCCGGCCATCCTTACACCTCCGAATCAGGCATGCGATGCCGACGACAATACGCGGAAGTGTGTCAGCGTTCCCGCGCTCTTTGCGACGGCAATAGACTTCGGCTTGGATGCTCGCGCCACCACTCACACCCGCGCCTAGCCATGGAAGATCTTCGGTATCCGGTCGGCCGCCTGCAGCGCCCCGACGCCCTCTCGGCCGCGGAACGCCGCACCGCCATCGACGCCATTGCCGCCACGCCCGCCAACATGCGCGCCGCGGTTCAAGGTCTCGATGATGCTCAACTCGACACGCCCTACCGGCCCGACGGTTGGACCGTTCGGCAAGTCGTGCACCACGTGCCCGACAGTCACATGAACGCGTACGTCCGATTCAAGTGGACTTTGACGGAAGACACCCCGACGATCAAGGCGTACGACGAGAAAGCGTGGGCGATGCTCGAGGACAGCCGTGTCACACCCATCGAGACGTCGCTCACCATGCTCGACATGCTGCACGACCGCTGGGTTCGACTTCTTCGTTCGCTCTCATCGAATGATTATTCGAGAAAGCTCGTTCATCCCGAGAACGGACCCATGACGCTCGATGGTTTGCTCGCCACGTATCATTGGCACGGAAGGCATCACGTCGCACATATCGTCAATTTGCGAACGCGGAACGGGTGGTAATCGGGCGTTCGGGCCGGCAAAGCCCCCCGACGGGCCTTTGTCTCCTGACCCGGACGTTTTTTCCCATTAACGCCATTTCCCCTGGCGCGTCAGCCTATGTGAACGGGGCAGCGAATCGCCTCGGGTAGGCGCAGCAGCAGCTCACGCTGGAATCACACAGGAACCGACCGCTGGAGGCGTGTATGAAGAACATGAAAGCGTTGATGATGGGTGCCGCGTTGGTGGTTGCGGCCGCTGCAGTCTCGGCCGCGCAGACCACGACGCCGGTCACGAAGCGCGAAGTGCGCGACCTGCGACGCGATCATCGCGACGTCGTGCGCGACTCGCGAGACGCGAAGACGGACGCGCGCGACCTGCGAGCCGACAAACGCGATTTTCATCAGGACGTCAAGGCCGGCGACAAGGTCGAGGCCAAGCGCGATCTACGTGAGATCAAGAGCGACCGGAAAGATCTGCACCACGACAAGCGCGACATCGTGGCCGACAAGCGCGACATCCGCCAGGACCGCCGCCAGCTCCGCAGGACCGCTACGCCGTAACGTCGGTCGCGGTCTTCACCCAGCAGCGTAATACCTCCGCCACGCTCCAGGCTTGCGCAATGCAGCCTCGGGGCGTGTACGGAGGTTCGGCGTCGAAGATCTCGCCGATGGTTCCGAGTCCGAAGGAGCCGAGCGCGGCCACGCATCCGTCGACGAACCGACGCGCCCCGGCGCGATCGTTTGGATGCACCTTGAGCCACGCGTCGACCCACGGGCCCACGAGCCACCCCCATACCGTGCCTTGGTGATATGCCGCGTCGCGCGCGCGGAGATCGCCGAAATACCGCTTCTTGTACTCGGGCTCGCCGGGCGCGAGCGATCGCAGCCCAAAGGGCGTGACGAGTCGCTGCTCGACGATCTCGAGCATCTGCTTCCATCGCGACGGGTCGAGCACGGCGTGGTCGAGCGAGACGGCGAGCACCTGATTCGGCCGACATGCGGTGCTGTCGCCGTTTTCGCCATCGACGACGTCGTACAGATAGCCCTTGTCGGCCATCCAGAAACGCTTATTGAACGACTCGTACACGCAATCGGCACGCGCGCGAACTGCGCTCGCCGCCTCGCCGCCACGGATCTCGTTGAGCCAGCCCTGTAGCAGCCGGAGCGCGTTGTACCAGAGCGCATTGATCTCGACCGCCTTGCCGCGACGCGGCGTTACGACCCACCCGTCGACCTTGGCGTCCATCCACGTGAGCTGATAGCCCTCGGCGCCCTGCCGCAGCAATCCGTCGCTCGGATCGACCCCGATGCCGAACTTGGTTCCCTTCACATGATGCTCGACGATGTCGAGCATCGTCGGCAGGAGATGCATCAGCGTGACCTGATCGCCGGTGCGCCGTACGTACCGCTCGACGGCGTGGAAGAACCAGAGCGTCGCGTCCGCGGTGTGATACAACCCCTCGTTGCTGCCGTCGGGGAACATGTTCGGGATCAACCCATCGCGAACGTAGTGCGCGAACGTGCGCAGGATGAACGCCGCCTCGCGCTGGCGTCCCGTCATCAACGTCAGCCCTTCGAGGCTGATCATGGTGTCGCGACCCCAATCGGTGAACCAGTGGTACCCGGCGATCACCGTTCGAACTTCATTGCCCATCGCAGCCGCACGCGTCGCATCGACCACGCGACCGGCCGGCGTGATGATGAACTGGTCCGCCGCGAGTACGAGCTCGGCACCGATTTCGTCTTGCGCTTGCGGAAGCGCGGAAAGGATCAACCGCCGTCGCCGCTCCTGCTCGCATTGCGTCGCTTCGTCGGGTGACAACGCGAGCATGACGTCCTCCGGCTCGGCCGAGGCGATCATCGTGACGCATTCACCGACCTTCAGTTCGACGTCGAAATGCCCCGGCGTCCAGAGCGACCCGCGGAACTCGTAGCCGCGGCTTTCCTCGACGGGATAGAGGAACTCGCTCGTCACGCGGTCGTCGGCCATGAAACGCTGGCCGTCGGTTCCGTGAATTGTCAAACGCAGCGGAGGCAGGCCGCCGGAATCTGTCGACAGAACGTGAATGCCGCCCGACATCGCCATCGTGTAGCGCGCCGAGGACGGCGATCGAACATCGCTGCCTACAGGATCCTCATAGCCGCGGAAATGCACGGCCGGGTGGAGTTCGAGCCGCGTCGCCGCCGGGCCCTCGAGCAAGCGATACGCGACGTGCACCGTGTTTTGCCGGTGCGGCATGAGGATTCGTTTCTGGAGCCGGATTCCTTCCCAATGATACTCCCACACCGGGAGACCCGCTTCCAGCCGAACATCGGCGATGAGCGCGGCCGCGTCGGGATCGATGCGTCCACCCGCACGTTCTTCACTGTTGAGAAACGTCGTACGGCCGTTCAGCACGAGGCGCTCACCCAAGTGATTGAGCATCACCACGCGTCCCAGCGGGTTCGGCAGCGCCGCAACGAGAATTCCGTGATACCGCCGCGTGATAACCCCTGCCAGCGTCGACGACGAATAGCCGCCGAGGCCGTTGGTGACGATCCACTCGGTGTCGATGAGCAGGCCCGCGCGCGCGTCGCGCTCGTTGGGCAGCTCGAGGCGGCGAACGACTCTATCGACGAGGCGTCTGGCCATGCGTTGCCGCGAGGAGGACGGCGCTTTCCGACGGGATCCACCAGCCGTCGTCGACGGTCTCGAGGGGCGGCGTTCCCCATCCGCCGTACCTCGGCGACTCGGTCGAGAAGACGGTTGCCCAGACGCGGGCATGCGGTGGCGCCATCAGTGGCTCGGCAAAGGGATCGGCATGCAGCCGCGCCCCGAAGTTGACGACGAGCAACCGGTCGTCGCCGGCGTGGCCGAAGAAGCGAAGCACGAATGCGGCGTCGTTGATCACCGCGCCATCGAGTGTGCGCGGTGCGCGGGCGCGGATGACCGGGTCGTCGCGACGAATTCGCAGAAGGTCGCGGTGCAGATCCAGCGCTTCTTCATTCGTTGCGCGCTCAGACCAATCGAGCTTGCTGCGAGCGAACGTTCCGCTGTCGGATGGATCGTCCGTCGGACCCGATCCGTTCGACGCCGCGATGCTCGGGAATTGCGACAGGAACGTCCTGCGCCCATCGCGCACGAGCTGGGCCAAATCGGCGTTGTGATCCGCGAAGTAGAGAAAAGGGCTCGATGCCGAAAACTCCTGGCCTTGAAAGAGCATCGGCGTCTGCGGGAGCAGAAGCAGTAATGCCGTGAGCGCGCGATAGCGACCGGGGCTCGTCTGCTGGTGAATGCGAAGACCCCCATGACTATTCGCGACCTGGTCGTGGTTCTGCGTGAAGAGCACGAACTTGGACGGAAGCAAATCGAGCGCCGCTTCGCCGCGGCGCTGATGCTGCCACGCATACCATTGCCCTTGATACAGAAAACCGTACTTCGCCGCAGAGATGAACTCTTGCGCCGTCCCGCGGTAGCCGGTGTAATACGCCTCGGCGCGGCCCGTTACCGCCACGCGGGCCGCGTGATGGAAATCGTCATTCCACAGCGCGTCGAGCGCGCATCCGCCGTCGCGCAGCGGACGAACGAGCGACGACTGTTGCGGTTCGTTCTCGCCGACGACGATCGTTTGGCGACCGCGCGCCGCGCTTCGCACCGCGGCCGCGACCTCGGAGAGAATGTGCGGCTTCGACGAATCGAAGATTTGCTGCGTGGCGTCGAGCCGCATCCCGTCGAAGTGAAATTCGTCGATCCAGTAACGCGCGTTGGTGAGGATGAACTCACGCACCGGGGCGGAGTGCTCGCCGTCGAAATTGAGCGCGTTACCCCATTCGGTTGCCTTCTCGCTCACATAATGCGGCGAGAACTGCGGGAGATAGTTGCCGTCGGGTCCGAAATGGTTGTAGACGACGTCGAGGATCACGCCCAACCCGAGCCCGTGCGCCGCATCGACAAGAGCGCGGAGATCATCGGGCGTTCCGTACAAGCGGCTTGGGGCGAAGAGATCGACGCCGTCATAGCCCCAACCGAACCGGCCGGTGAAGTCGGCAACAGGCATGATCTCGAGCACCGTGACGCCGGTGTCGACGAGATCGGGCAAATGGTCGATGACGCCGCGAAAGGTGCCGGCGCTCGTGAACGTGCCGACGTGCAGCTCATAGATGACTTGCCCGTCGATCGATACCCCCGGCCAGTGGCGGTCGCTCCAGTGATATGCCGACGGGTCGACTACCACCGACGGTCCGTGTGGCCCGTCGGGCTGGAACCGCGACGCAGGGTCCGGAAAGGCCCCGCCGCCGTCCAGCCGAAACCGGTATCGTGTTCCCACTGTGGCGTTTGCGGTGTACCCAGAGAAATAGCCGTTCCCTTCGGCCGACAGCGGCGAATCGGAATCGCCTGTCGAGTCGTCTTCAATGACGAGCTCGACCGAACGATGGCCGGGCGCCCAGACTCGGGCATGCGCTAGCGCGGATCCGTCGGCCTCATGTACGATCTCGACGCCGATGGGATAGCGGCGCAGGATGGACGAGTTGGATGTCTCAATTGATTGCGTGCGTGAGGTCATGGTCGACCGGATCCGGCGCAGGATCGGGACCACGGGCACGCTCCATCCGGTAGCAAAGCGTGCGTTTTCCGCATACTCTTGGCGAATGATCTTTCACCGACATGTCCCGCCACGACGATCGCGATCTTGAGCTGCAATCCCCACCCGGTGCCACGGCACCGGAAGGGACGGTTGCGAACTCCGGAGCGCCCAGCGCGGCCGGCGTGACTGACTCGCATCTCACCGAGAGCGCGCTCGGCTCGGGGCTGCTCGCGCAACAGCCGACCCCGACGGCCGACGAAGCGATCGCGGTCGCCAAAGTGTGTCCGCAGTGCGGCACCGAGTACGAGACGGGCGATCGCTTTTGCCCGAAGGACGGATCGTCGCTCCGCCCAAAGGCCGCCGGCGATCCGCTCATCGGACGCGTGATCGCCGAGCGGTATCTCATTCTCGCGCGGATCGGCGAAGGCGGCATGGGTCGGGTCTACCTGGCCGAGCACGTGAAGATGACGCGGCAGTGCGCGGTCAAGGTGATGAATCCGTCGCTCGTGACGGACACCGAATCGCTGCAGCGTTTCGCCCGCGAGGCGTCGAACGCAGCGCGCATTCTTCATCCGAACGTCGCCGCCGTGTTCGACTACGGCGAGGCCGAGAAGATTGTATATCTCGTCATGGAGTACGTCGACGGCGAATCGCTCTCGACGGTCATCGCGCGCGACGGTGCGCTCGATCCGCGCCGCGCGATCGACATCGCGCGTCAAGTCGCCGATGGACTCTCGGCCGCGCACGAGCTCGGAATCGTGCATCGAGACCTCAAGCCCGACAACGTCATCCTCACGCATACGCGCGGCGGCAAGGAGATCGCCAAGGTCGTCGACTTCGGCATTGCCAAGGCCATCGCCGAGGCGCCGCAGGACGCGCTCACGCGCAGCGGGCTCGTGATCGGCACGCCCGAGTACATGAGTCCGGAGCAATTGCTCGGCGATCCAGTCGACGAGCGAGCCGACATCTACAGCTTGGGTTGCATTCTGTACCAGATGATCACCGGCGCACAGGCGTTCACCGCCGACACGCGCGAGCAGATGATCCGCCGGCGATTGCACGAGACGCCGCCGCACGTGCGCGACTTCGATCCGGGGCTGCCACGCCGCCTCGATACGCTGATCGTGCACATGTTGGCGCGCTCTCCGACCGATCGACTCGCGAGCGCGGCGGAAGCACGCGATCAACTCGACCCGGCGCTGACGTTGGGCGGGTGGGACCCGTCGTCGCTCACGGCGCCGCGACGCATTTCGCCACCGCCAAAACGCGTGTCACCGATGCTTCGCTCGAGCGATCCGTCGCTGCAGCCGACGATGCCGATGACGCAACAAACGATGAGCGTCAAGCGCATCGGTCTTGCGACATTGATCGGCTCCGCGCTGTTGGCCAGCGGATTGGTGCTGTGGTCGCAGCTCCAGGAAAATCCCGCGCCGGCAGCGGTGGTGGTCCATCGAGATAGCGTTGCGGCCCAGCTGCCAACTCCGGCTCCGGTCGAGTCGACGCCGCCGGCAAAGGCGGTCACGCCGGCCGGCAATCCGTTTCGCCCCACACCCCTCCGGCCCGACACGAGCGTGCTGCGTCAGGTGAAGCCGCCCGTCGTACCGTCGGATACGGCCGTGCTGCAGCAGGCGTTCGATCCGCTGGCCAACGCCATCGGCACCGAAGACATCACCGCCGTGCAGCTCGCGTTCCCCGATATCCCGGATGCGGAGCGCGCGTGGTTCGTGGGCCTGTTCAGTCGAGCGGCAGGCGTTCGCGTCAAGAGCCGAACGTACGATGCGCTCAACATCCATGGCGATGGCGCGGACGTCGTCGTCACGTTGCGGGTCAGCTATCGCAACAAGAACGCCGCCGATCCCACGTCGGTGCAGCGGAAGTATCGCGCAACGCTCGTTCGCGCCGATGGCGGCTGGAAGATCACGACACTTCTTCCCGAGTCGCGCTGAGACGATTCAGGCAGTTACGGGCGCTTTCCGATGCGCGCCGTCAACTCGTTAGACACGTCGTCCAAGACCTGCGTGTCGTAGCCAACGTCCCACTCGTCGTTGGCGCCCATGCGCTGCCAGTTGGCTTCGGTCCGAACGGAAACTTGCTTCCATTCGTCGCCCAGGAAACGAATCATCACGCGGGTGCGGTACCGGAGGTCGGGGGCGCCGTCGCGCATGAAGCTGGCTTGCCATGGCGTCATGAGAAAACCGGCATGCTCGTCGCTCACGTCGACGGAGTAGCGCTTGGCCAGAATGTCGGTCGCCGCTTTGAATGCCGCCGCTTTGGTGGTTCCGTCGCGGACGTCGATGAGACGCGTGCCGCGCACGTCGGACGTTGTGGCGACGAACGTCGGCGGCGGACCGACCACCGGCGCGATCGGGCTGCGTAACCGCGTGCAGGCGCCCAGCGTCATCGCAGCCAGCAGCACCATGACGACGGACATGCGCCGCGTCCATGCGGCGAAGGCAACGAGAAAGCTTCCGATGAAATCGCGCGTCGACTGGTCGGCCAATCGGCCGCTGCCGTCGAATCGTTCGGCTGCCTTCGGAATGATGACTTCGGGCTTGAGCATTACGTACGTCTCGGTGAACACGAATGCCTGTCGCAAGTGATACTGCGCGCGCATGCCTCCACTGATCCCGGTGCTCGCGCTCATCAACGCCGCGGGCTTGTGCTTGAGCGGCGTCGTTTGTGGAGGCCGAGAGACCCAATCAATCGCGTTCTTCAAGACGCCTGGAATGCTATAGTTGTATTCCGGCGTCACGACGAGCAGCCCGTCGCACTCCCGGACGGCCTTGTCGAGCGCGACGACAGGCTCGGGCCTTCCCATCTCCCGCACATCGTCGTTGTAGGGAGGAATGTCGCCCAAGCGGTCGAAGATGTCGACCGTCGTGTGGGGAGGCGCCAGCTCGACCGCGGCGCGCAGCAGCTTCCTGTTGAGTGATTCGCGCCTCAGGCTTCCGGCAATCCCGAGGATGCGAATTGGGCGTTGTGCCGCGTCGTTCGGGTCGGGCATGTCGGGGGCACCCTCGAGGTGCCGCGTAAGATATGGGTGATCGAAAAACGGCCCCGAGGGAAACCTGCAGGGCTCACTACCATCATGACCAGGCCATTGTCACCCAAACTACGTCATTGTCGATTGTCGCCGCGATCAAGTCCTTGGCGTCCCGAGCAGCCTTCGCATCCTGGGCAGAGCGAGCGCTCTGCTGTCCCGTCGGGAATTCCCCACGCACGTGTGGGGGAAGTCGCCCGCTTTGCCAACGGACCTCAAATGGATATAATCAAGCCGTCTCAGCACTTACCAAAAGGCGCGCGTTTAGACTCCGGTAACACGCCGCGTCACCCGACCGCTTCTCAATGAAAATCAGCGTCCCAACGGAAACCGCTCCGCGCGAGCAGCGCGTCGCGCTTGCGCCAGATAGTGTCTCACGATTGATCAAACAGTTGAAGGTCGAGGTCGCGGTTCAGCGCGGAGCAGGGCTCCGAGCTGGATTTCGCGACGAGGCGTACCAAGCAGCGGGAGCAACGCTCCTCGACGATGCCGCCGCGGCCTTCAGTGGCGCCGAGGTTGTCGCAAAAGTCCAGCCGCCGACCGCGGAGGAAATCGCACGCTTCCCGAGCGGCACGACGCTGATCTCCCTGCTGCGGCCTGGACACAATGGCGATACGAGTGCCGCACTCGCCCAGCGTCAGGTCACGGCCCTCGCCCTCGAGCTGGTGCCGCGAATTACCCGCGCCCAGTCGATGGACGTCTTGTCGTCACAAAGCACGGTTGCGGGCTACAAGGCGGTGCTCATCGGCGCGTCGACGTCGGGAAAGTTTCTGCCGATGCTCACGACCGCGGCGGGCAACATCTCGCCGGCCAAGGTGTTCATCATTGGCGCCGGCGTTGCCGGCCTCCAGGCGATCGCCACCGCGCGACGGTTGGGCGGTGTCGTATCGGCGTTCGACGTGCGGCCTGCCGCACGCGAGCAGGTGCAAAGCCTCGGCGCGACCTTCGTGGCCAACGAGTTGGTGAGCGAGTCGGCTGAAGCGGCGGGCGGTTACGCGCGTGCGCAGACATCGGACGAGCAGGCGCGGACTCTGGCGGCGATCGGCAACCACATCAAGGACCAGGACCTCGTCGTCACGACCGCCCAGATCCCGGGCAAACCCGCGCCGACGTTGATCACCGAAGACATGGTCGCGTCGATGCGCGCCGGCGCGGTCATCGTCGACCTCGCCGCCGAGACCGGCGGCAACTGCGCTCTCTCGAAGCCGGGTGAGGTCGTGCAGGCCCATGACGTGACGATCATCGCGCCGCTCAACGTAGCGAGCACCGTCGCGTTCCACGCGAGCCAGATGTTCGGGCGGAACATCTTCGAGCTGCTCAAGCACCTCGTGAAGGACGGTGCGCTTCAGCTCGACCCGAACGACGAAATTACCGGCGCGATGATGATGACCTACCAAGGAAAGGTGCTGCGCTAATGGAACTCCTCGAGCTCTACGTGTTCGTGTTGGCGGCGTTCGTCGGATACATGGTGATCTCGCGCGTGCCGTCGCTGCTCCATACACCGCTGATGGCCGCGACCAACGCCATCTCCGGCATCTCGCTCGTCGGATCGCTCATCGCTGCCGGCTCGGCGCGCAACACCGTGGCGACGATCCTCGGTTTCGTCGCTGTCGTGTGTGCGACGAGCAACATCATCGGCGGATTCCTGATCACCGATCGCATGTTGAGAATGTTCAAATCGGGCAGCGGTGCGAAGGCCGTCGAGAAGAGCGGAACTCACTGATGCGCGATTCACTCATCTCAGGCAGCTACCTGATCGCGTCTGTGCTGTTCATTCTCGGGCTGCGCAGTCTGACGCGGCCCGACAAGGCGCGCCGGGGAATGCAGCAGGCCGCCGTCGGCATGCTGTTCGCGATCGTCGGCACGCTGCTCAACCATACGATCGTCGACTACCGCTGGATCGCGGCGGGGCTCGTGCTGGGCATCATCATCGGCTACCCGATGGGCATGTGGGTGCCGATGACGGCGATGCCGCAGCGAATCGCTCTGTCGCTGACGCTCAGCGCGCTCGCGGCCGCCCTCGTCGGTGTCGCCGAGTTTTATACGGAGATCACATCCGGCGGAGTTCCGACGCACGTCAAGATGGCCGCGCTCGGCTTCGAGGTCATGCTCGGCATGATCACGGTGGGGGGAACGATCGTCGCCGCGGGCAAGCTGCAAGAGTGGATCACGTCGAAGCCGGTCACATACAAAGGGCAGAACTTCGTCAACGGGGTCTTCTTCCTCGGCATCATCAGTCTGCTCGTCTACACGATCGTCGATCCGACGCAGCAATGGGCGTTCTATTCGATGATCGGCGCGTCGTTCCTGTTCGGTATCATGCTCGTGATTCCGATCGGCGGCGCAGATATGCCGGTTGTCGTCGCGCTGCTCAACTCGTACTCTGGCCTTGCGTCGTGCGCGACCGGCTTCGCGCTCGGCAACGTGATCCTGATCATCAGCGGCTCGCTCGACGGCGCGTCGGGATTCATTCTGTCGGTGTTGATGAGCAAGGCGATGAACCGCTCGTTTACGAACGTGCTGTTCGGCGCGTTCGGCGGCGAGACGGCGGCGATCAGCGGCAAATCAGCCGCCGGCCTGACGGTGCGATCCGTCGGTGCCGAGGATGCGGCGATTCAGCTCGCGTACGCGCAGCTGGTGATCGTAATTCCGGGATACGGCATGGCGGTTGCCCAGGCCCAGCACGCCGTGCGGGAGTTGTCCGAGCTGATCGAGAAGCGCGGCGGCGAGGTGAAGTTCGCGGTGCATCCCGTGGCCGGACGCATGCCCGGTCACATGAACGTGCTGCTCGCCGAAGCGAACGTGCCGTACGACAAGCTCTACGACATGGACGAGATCAACGGCGAGTTCGACCGCGCCGACGTCGCGCTGGTGATCGGCGCGAACGACGTCGTGAACCCCGCGGCGCGCAACGACACGACGTCGCCGATCTATGGCATGCCGATCCTGAATGCCGATCACGCGAAGAGCGTGATCGTGCTCAAGCGCGGCATGAGCGCCGGCTTCGCCGGCATCGAGAACGAGCTGTTCTACGACAAGCGGACGAGCATGCTGTTCGGTGACGCGAAGACGTCGTTGACATCGCTGATCGGCGAGATCAAGAACGTCTAGCATTCCGTGCTTGTCCGTCGATTCCGTGCATTCCGCGGCTGCATGGACTTTGGGCGCAATCTTCGGATAGCCCCGGTCGGATCGCAGGGCCTAGCTTGCGGTCGCCCCTCACAGTGAGCAGATCATGGCGACCATGGTAGCCGACCAAGAGACAACTTTCCCCCGCCTGTCCGACGCCGACGCGTGGCGCGCGGTCGAGGCGCGCGATGCTCGATACGACGGCCGATTCGTCTACGCCGTTCGATCGACGATGATCTATTGTCGGCCGTCCTGCCCGTCGCGACGCCCGTCCCGTGCGAACGTCGGCTTCTACGACCACCCCGACGACGCCGAGCGCGCGGGCTATCGCGCCTGTCTGCGCTGCCAGCCGCGACGCGGTACTGCGCTGTCATCCGCGCGCGAGACCATCGAGCGCGCGCGGCTCTATCTCGACAGGCACTCGGATCGCAACGTCCCGCTGAGCGAGCTCGCGGCGGAAGTGGGGCTGAGCACGTCGCATCTCCAGCGCTCGTTCAAGCAAGTCGTCGGCGTGTCGCCGAAGGGATACCAAGACGCGCGGCGCATGCGCCACTTCAAGACGCGGCTACGCGCCGGTGACACCGTGAGTCGCGCGACGTACGAGGCCGGCTTCGGCTCGAGCAGCCGCGTGTACGAGCGCTCCAATACCATGCTTGGAATGACGCCGGCGTCGTTCCGTCGCGGCGGTTCCGGCGTGCGCATCACCTACACGATCGCCAACGCGCCGGTCGGTCGCGTGCTCGTGGCCACGACCGACCGCGGCGTCTGTGCCGTGGAGCTTGGATCGACCGACACCGAGGTCGAGCGCGCGCTGCGGGCCGACTTTCCACGAGCGACGCTCGAGCGCAGCGACGATCATCAGCACACTTGGGTTCGCGCCGTGCTCGATCGGGTCCGACACCCTGGACGCTCGACATCGAACAGCATTCCGCTCGACGTCGACGGCACCGAATTTCAGTTGAAGGTATGGAAGGCGCTGCAAAAGATCCCGGCGGGGCAGCACCGCTCATACGGCCAGGTGGCCGCATCCATCGGTCGGCCGAAGGCGTCGCGAGCCGTGGCTCGAGCGTGCGCGACCAATCGAGTGGCCGTGGTCATCCCCTGCCATCGCGTGGTAGGCGGCGGTGGCGAGCTCGCCGGTTACAAATGGGGAATCGAGCGCAAACGCCGGATTCTCGCGGAGGAAGGCGGTTGATTCCGTCGGTGTAAGTCCGCACGTTCGACCCCGTACGACCTTTGTCGAGAACGAAAAGGTCTGTGGCACGTGTCCAACGAATCAGTGCCGAATCCACTGATGCAATACCGACGCTGACGGGGTCCACCATGGCGACAAACGAGCGACGAGACTTTTCCGAGCGGCTCGATGGGCTGTACCAAGACATTCGCTACGCGTTTCGCACGCTGGGAAAGAATCCGGCGTTCACTCTCGTGGCGATCCTCACGCTTGCCCTCGGCATCGGGGCGAACGCCGCCATCTTCAGCGTCGTCAACGGAGTGCTGCTCAAGCCCTTGCCCTTCCCGCTTCCGGAGCAGTTGCTTCGCGTGTGGCAGGACGAATCGTCGAGCGGCACGACGATTCCCGGACCCGTGTCAGCGGTCAATCTCGACGATTGGCGCGCCCGGCGTCGCGTGCTCGCCGATATCGCCGGCTATTTCTATCGCGAAGGCCAAAGCGGCACTGACCTCACGGCCATGGGCGAGCCGCAGCATCTCGATGCGGCGTTCGTGTCGCCGGGTTTCTGGACGACGCTCGCCGTCAAGCCGCAGCTTGGCCGCGTCCCGCGCGACGACGAAATGGTGCGCGGCTCGAACGATAGGCTCGTCGTTCTCAGCTATGCGTTTTGGCAGCGACAGTTTGGCGGCGAGTCGTCGGTGATCGGCCGTCGCCTCACGCTCGGCGGTGATTCATACGAGGTCGTCGGCGTGATGCCGGCGTCGTTCCAGTTCCCCGCCCCGCAGGTCGAGGTGTTCATTCCGTATTCGACGATCCCCGACGACGCGATCCCGCGACTCCGCCCGGTTCGAAGCCTCGACGTCGTGGCGCGCATGAAGCCTGGCGTCACGATCGCGCAAGCCAATGCCGAGATGAACAGCATCACGCGCGGCTTGGCCGAGGAGTATGCCGATGACAAGAACCTCGGCGGCGCGTCCGTCGCGCCACTCCACGATTCGATCGTTGGAAAGGTTCGCGTCGGATTGCTCGTGCTGCTCGGCGCAGTGGGCTTCGTGCTGCTCATCGCCGCTGTCAACCTCGCCAGCCTTCTGCTCGCTCGTGCAGCGGCGCGCGAGCGCGAGTTCGCGATTCGTGTTGCACTCGGCGCCGAGCGTTCCCGCGTGATTCGCCAGCTTTTCACCGAAAGTCTGGTGCTGGCCGCGATCGGCGGCGCGCTCGGACTGATCGTGGCGCAACTCGGCGGGCGTCTCCTCGTGCAGCTTGCCGCCGGGCAACTTCCGCGCGCCGAGGCCGTCGGTCTCGACTATCGCGTACTCGGCTTCACTGCCGCGATCTCGCTGGTCACCGGCGTTGCGTTTGGATTAGTCCCGGCCATTCGCGCGTCGAGCCCGGAGCTACAGCAGTCGCTGCGCGAGGGAACGCGAGGCAGCACGGGCGGCTCCGCTGGACTTCGCAGCACGCTCGTCGTCGCCGAGGTCGCGCTGGCGATGATCCTGGTTATCGGCGCCGGACTCATGACGCGCAGCTTCGTCAAGCTGCTGCAGATCGACCTCGGATTTTCGCCGAGTCATCGAATCGGCGTCAACTACACCATCTCGACGGCTCGTCATTCGACGCCGCCGGACATGCGGGAGACGTATCGGGCGATGTTGGAGAAAGTGCGAACCGTGCCGGGCGTGATCGCCGCCGGTGGAGTGCGCGACCTCCCATTCCACGGCGACGGCGAGCGAGTTGGATTCGTGCCGCCCGGCGTGACGCCGGGCCCGAGTGGTCAGCTTCCGTCGGCGACACTCATGTTCACCAGCGACGGATTCTTCAACGCGATGGGGATTCCGATTCTCGCCGGCCGCGATCTCTCGCCGCAGGATCGGGAAGACGCGCCGATCGCCCTCGTGATCAATCAGGCGCTCGCCAAGAAATACTTTCCGGACCGCAGCCCGATTGGCCAGACATTGACCTTCGGCGACACGAATCACTTCTCGATCGTCGGCGTGGTTGGTGACGTGCGACAAGGTTCGGTCGATGAGACGCCGGCGCCGCGCATCTACGCGAGTGTCTATCAGATCTTCCGCGTGAAGGTCAACCTCGTCGTGCGAACGCAGGGCGATCCGCAGCTGATGATCAAGCGCGTCGAGGACGCGATCCGCACCGTCGACCCGCAACAGACGATTACATCGGCGTTCACGCTCGACGACGCGGTGGGCGACGCTGTGGCGCGTCCTCGGCTGCTGACCGTGCTCTTGGGACTGTTTGGCGCAATGGGACTCGTGCTTGGCGCACTCGGCATCTACGGGGTGCTGGCGTACCTCGTCACGCAGCGCACGCGAGAAATCGGCGTGCGACTCGCGCTCGGGGCGCGACCGCGCGACGTGCTGAACATGGTCGTGGGTCGCGGACTGCGGCTCGCGGGTCTCGGCGTCGCAATTGGCCTCGCGGCGTCGCTCGTGCTGACGCGCGTCATGCAAGGAGTGCTCTACGGCGTGACGCCGACCGATCCACTCACGTTCGGCGGCGTCGCGCTGGCGCTGCTCGCCGTGGCGGCGTTCGCGAGCTGGCTCCCCGCGCGCCGTGCGACGCGCGTCGATCCGCTAGTCGCGCTGCGAGCTGAGTGATTTCGCAGGCGTCAAAGCGCTCGGGCAAGACATAACGATTGCGCGAACGGAATGAACGGAATGAACGGACACCAACGGTCGAGCTGCGGAGAGTAGGTGAGCGAGCATCCGACGCCGGACACACCTGACGTGGTGCACAACAGCGCGCACGATTCCGCGCACGACCCGGGCGCCGCGACGGCCGCCGCGCGCGCGGGCTCGCGCTCCAGCGCGACCCCGTTGGTCGTGGCCGGCGCCCAAGTCCGCATCGGCACCGCGGGCTGGACCGATCGCACGCTCACCGCGAGCGGCGTGTTCTATCCGAGGGAAGTGAAAACGCCCGAGGATCGGCTCCGCTACTACGCGTCGCGCTTCTCCATGGTCGAAGCGGACATGGGCTTCTACGCCATCCCCGACCGACAGCTCACAGAACGTTGGATCGAGCGCACGCCCGGCGCGTTCGTATTCAACATGAAGGCGCACGCGCTCATGACCGGCCACGCGACCGACATCGCTCGGTTGCCCACGTCGATCCGCGACGCCATTCCTAATTCGCACGCGGGGCCCCGAATCTACGCCAAGGATCTCCCGATCGAGTTGCGCGCCGAGGTCTGGCGGCTGTTTCGTGACGCGGCAACGCCGCTGCACGAGGCCGGGAAACTCGGCGCCATTCTCCTTCAGTTCGCGCCCTGGATTCGTCCGACCAAGCACACGCCCGCCATGTTCGCGCGCGCACGCGAACGACTCGGCGATCTGCCGATCGCCGTCGAGTTTCGGCATCCGAGTTGGCTTGCTCCGAAGCTTCGCGAGCGGCTGTGGGACGAGCTGCGCGACCACGGGATGACCTATGTCGTGGCCGACACCCCTTCGGGAACGCCGACCAGCCTGCCGATTGTTCCGGCAATCACGACGCCGGAGCTGGCGATCGTGCGATTACACGGCCGGCGCAGCGAGCTCTGGGGAGCGCGCGAGGCAACGGTCGCCGAGAAGTACCGCTATTTGTATGATCGCGCCGAGCTGGAAGATTGGCTGACGCTGATACTCGAGCTGGCGGAGGAAGCCGAGCAGGTACACGTAGTATTCAACAACTGCTATGCGAATTATGGGACGACAAACGCGCTCGAGCTGGCCGAGCTGATACGGACTCAGGCGTGAGACTGATTCACGCCGCCAAGAGGCCGGCCGGCATCCAGACCGGCAGGCCGCTACGGACCTCACCAACGCACCGGTACGAAGCCGGCGGGAAGCCGTTCACACCGATTTCCAAAACGTCGCCCAACTGAACCGTGACGTGCTCACCGAGCGCGTCAACGGCGGCCCGGAACGAGTCGCTCTCGATCACTCCCTCTTGCCGGGAATCGGAGCCACTCACAGAAAAACGATATCTGGACATGTGAGACCTTCCTCCCGTTATCTGAGTAATAGATACCCCGACAAGCCGTGTCCGTTTCGCGTTACCTTTTTGGGGGGCCCGTTGGGTTATCCGCCGGCCCTTTCGAACGACTCCCCTGCATCTCGACGCCATGCGAACTCTTAGACTGGTCGCCGGAGTGGTGCTCGTCGCGTCGGGCTCCGCCGCCGCACAACAGAAACGCGCCATCACATTCGAGGACTTCGCGGCGGTTCGAGCCGTCAGCGATCCCCAGCCTTCGCCCGACGGCAAGCTCGTGCTCTACTCGGTCCGGACGACCGACGTCGCGGCGAACAAGCGCGCATCCCAAACGTTCATCGTTCCAACTGCGGGCGGAACGCCGGCTCCCTTCCCAGGGAAGGAAGGCGGCGTCGCTGACGTGTCCGCGACCGAAGCGCGTTGGTCGCCCGACGGGAAACGCGTTGCGTACATCGCCAACGACCAGCTGTGGCTGTCCGATGCCAACGGTGGAAACGCACATCAGCTCACTCGCCTCAACGGCGGCGCGACTGGTCCGGTTTGGTCGCCAATCGGCGACAAGATCGCTTTCACCTCCGCCGTTTACCCGGAGTGCTCGACCGACGCCTGCAATGCGTCGAAGAGCAAAGCGGCCGCGGACAGCAAGGTGAAGGCTCACATTGCCGACCGGTTGCTGTTTCGCCACTGGAACGCGTGGGACGAGGGAACTCGGTCGCATCTGTTCGTCGTGGGTATCGATGGAAGCGCCCCGAAGGATCTCTTGCCCGGAGCTCGATACGACGTGCCGCCCGGACCGTTTGGTGGAAGCGAAGGTTATGCCTGGTCGCCGGACGGTCGCGAGATCGCCTACACCGCGAAGGATCAAGGACGCGCCGACGCGACGTCCACAGACATCAACCTCTACACGGTGCCGGCAAACGGCGGCGCGGCGGTCGTCATTACCAGTGCCAACAAGGGCGCGGACCAGAATCCCGCCTACTCCCCCGACGGCCGGTTCATCGCCTATGCCTCGCAAGCTCGGCCGGGATTCGAGTCCGATCGGTGGCGGCTCATGATTTACAGCCGTGCCGACAAGCGCGTGCGCGAGCTCTTGCCCGCCTGGGATCGGAATGCCGACGCGTACTTCTGGGCGCCCGACATGAGCGCAATCTACGTGCAGACGACAGACGCCGGTCGTGAGAAGCTGTATCGGGTGGGCCTGTCCGCCGGCTCTTCGGCCACGCTCAACCGCGGTGCGCCCAGCCTGCTCGTGGTCGATCACAACAACGCCGCGTTCGCGCTGTCACGCGACGGGCGCACGCTCGTGTGGACGCGCGACGCGACCGAATTTCCGGCCGAGGTCTACGCGGCTGACGTCACGGCGACTGCTCCGGCAACCGCGCACGCGGTGACGCACGAGAACGACTCGCTCGTCGCGCAACTGTCGCTCAATCCCGCCGAGGATTTCTGGTTCACCGGCGCGAATGGGGCCAAAGTTCAAGGATTCATCATCAAGCCACCGAACTGGCAAGCCGGCAAGAAGTATCCGGGCATTCTGCTGATCCACGGCGGCCCGCAGGGCGCGTGGCTCGACCAGTGGCACTCGCGCTGGAATTACCAGATGTTCGCCGCGACGGGTGCCGCACTCGTCGTCGTGAATCCGCGCGGCTCGACCGGCTACGGTCAGAAATTCGTCGACGAAGTCTCGAAGGATTGGGGCGACAAAGCGTACGTCGATCTCATGGATGGCCTCGACGCCGCAGTCGCCAAGAATCGCTGGATCGATGCCAACGCACTCGGGGCGGCCGGCGGATCGTTCGGCGGATACATGGTGGATTGGATCGCCGGACATACGAATCGATTCAAGGCGCTCGTGTCGCACGCCGGCCCGTTCAATCTCGAGAATATGGCGACCGCGACCGAGGAGCTATGGTTTCCCGACTGGGAATACGGCGGCCCGTTCTGGAATCCCAAGGCGATGACGTCGCAGTATCGCGTCTACTCGCCGCATCTCTACGTAAAGAATTTCAAAACGCCGACGCTCGTCACCGGCGGCGAGCTCGATTATCGAGTTCCGTATACGGAAGATCTGTCGATGTTCACCGCGCTCCAGCGCATGAATGTGCCGAGCCGGCTCGTCATCTTTCCGGACGAAGGGCACTGGATTGGAAAGCCGCAGAACCAGCGATTGTGGTGGAGCGAAGTGCAGGGCTGGCTCGAGAAGTATCTCGCGAGCAAACCCAAGGCCTGAGTCGGCGGTGGAACGGTGGAACGGTGGAACGGTGGAACGAAACTGCAGTCAGGTTCCACCGTTCAGGCGCGCGCCAGCGAGCGCCCGTTCCACCGTTCGACCATCTATGTTCCCGACCGAACCTCGAGTCGATACCGCCCATGCGCGGCCAGCCCGTTCGACTGCGTGCCGGTGACGGTGATGTAGTAGATGCCCGGCGTCAGCGTCGCCTGAATGCGTGAGCAGAATCGACCGGTGGACGACGGGAAATCGTTGTTCGTGCCGACCGTCACCCCCGCCGCGCTCGACAGCGTGAGGAACGTGTCGAGCTCGATCCCGAGTCCGCACGATCCAACGAGCCCCGACGTCTCGAACGTGTAGATTCCCGCCGTGGGAATCGTCACGCTATAGACATCTCTTACGTCCGGTGTCGTGATGGTTCCGGTGACGTAGCTTCCGACGCTCAACAGGTTCGCATGCGCGATGTCGTCGTTCGGCTCGACCTCGGTTGGAACGCCGAGCGCGATCGCGACCGCTTGGGAATTCGCGTTGACGTTGAACACGGTCGGCTTGCCGAAGCCGCCGGCCCATGTGAACCGACGACCAGCGACACCGATCAACGTGTCGCCTGCCTCGTCGTCTCCCGCCTGCAGAAGGTACGACCCGGCGGCGAGTCGGGTGAAGGCGAAGCTCCCGTCCGAACCGACCTTCGCTGATTTCACCGCGGCACCCGTGGTCGCGTCGACGAGACGCACGAAGGTTTGATGCGCCGGCCCGTTCTGCTGAGTCAGCGCGTTGTACGCGTTGACGATTCCCCAGCCTAAGACGTCGCTTCGCGTGAATCCTGCCGGACGCGTGGCGAACTGTTCGATCCGCGAGCGCAGCTGCGCCGCCGTCAGCCCCGGATTCTGCGCGAGCAACAACGCCGCGATGCCGGAGACGAACGGCGCCGACGCCGACGTGCCGTAACCAAAAAGGAAGGTCGGGCGGTTGTTCTGGAAGTTCCAACCGGGACCAATCACGCCGCCTCCGCCATTGTCGTCGAGACGGAAGTCGCCGCCGGGCGCCGCGACGGAGATGAACGTCCCCGCGTTCGAGTAGGTCGCGAGCGCGCCGTCCATTCCCACCGACGCTACCGCCATCACGTTCGGAAACGCGGCGGGGTACACGGGGAAATCCAATCCGTCATTGCCCGCGGATGCAACGATCAACGAGCCGGCGGCAGCCGCAGCGGCGACGGCATTGCCCAAGGTGTTGCTCGGGAAACCGCCACCGAGACTCATGCTGATGATCGCGGCGCGCGACGGTGCCTGCACGAGCGCGGTGTCGGCGCCGGTCGCGGGAAGCCCGGCCGCGTACAACACGCCTTGAGCGATGTCGAAGTTGGATCCGTCGCCGGTGATGCCGAGCACGCGGATGGGACGGATCTTGACGGTCCAATTGACACCCGCGATGCCAGATCCCTCATTGCCGACAGCGCCGATGATGCCGGCGGTCCACAAGCCGTGGTCGCCGAGCGAATTATGGAACCAACAGTTCGCGTTGCCGTCGAATTCAAGGTCGTCCGGATCCGTCGGATCCGGATCGGGCCCGTCGCCGTCGCCTTCGATGGTCGTGAACGTCCCGCTGCCGTCGCACAGGGTTTCGGTCGTGCCGAACCCGATCTGCGAGACGAAGTCGTAGCCGTCGTTGGTGAGATTCGCCGCGATGTCGTTGTGGTCGAAGCGAATGCCCATGTCGACCGACGCCACGATGACGTTCGGACTTCCGGTCGTGATCGCCCATGCCCGTGGGAGATCGAGCATCGTCGCCGGCCAGAGCTGCTCGAAGAAGCCCGGATCGTTCGGCACCTTGCCCGCGATGGTCGCCGTGCCGAGCGTCGGACCGGCGCTGAGCGACGTCGGTTGCATCGCGGACATCGGCCGCGGCGCGCCGTCCCGAATCGAAATGATCTCGTCGCGCTCGACCCACGCAACATTGGGATCGGCGCGCAACGCCGCCATCACGGCGTCGATCTGCGTCGTATCATCGACGCGAACGCGCGCCGCAACGAGCGCCGGCGACACCTCCGCGTGACTCAGTCCATGCGCGCGCGATAACGCCGCCACGCGCTGTTGGAGCAGCCCCTTCGATTGTCGCGCGATGGACATCGAGCGAGACGCCAACGATCCGACCGCCGCCACGCCGACGACGTCGTTCTTGAATCCGACGACGATACGATTCGGCGACGGATGCCGCGTGATCGTTTGCGTCGGCGCGGACGCCGACGACCGCGATACGGTTCGCGAGAAGCTCGCACCAAAGGGTATTCCACCCGCTGCCGTCACCGTGCCGCTGATGACGGCCCCGTTGTTGGCCACGAACGACACCGACGCGGTGGAGATCTGCGTGCTCGTCGCCGTCACCACCTGCACACCGGCCGCGGGCGCGAGCGTCCACGTCACGGTCGCCTTTCCGTCGTTGTCCGTCGTGCTGGTCGCGGCCGAGACGGAGCCCCCACCGGTCACGGTCCACGTGATCGGGACGCCCGCGACGGAACGACTGGCGCCATCGAGCGCTTGCACGACCAGCGGTTGTGCGAGCGCCGCCGAGACATCGCCCGATTGATTCGTGCCCGACACGATGATCAGGTGCGTCGGCGTGTGCGGGATCGGCGCTTGGTCCCGGCAGCCGGCCACGAGCCCTGCACCGAGGAATACGAACGAGAAAAGGACGCGCGAGGACATGAAAGGGCCTTCGGGCTGGAGAGAGCAACGAAAGGAGAGTTGAAAAACGAATTCCAGCGGCCGTGCTCACTCGCCGTAAGGAACCCAGATGTTCTTGACTTGTGTTGCGGCGCGCAGGAACTCACGTCCTTCGCCGTCCTTGACGTCGAGCCAATCGCGCTCGTGCCACGTTGCCCACGTCCGCTTCATGTTCGACGCGGATGCGAGCTCCGTCATACGTACGCCTTCGCGTGCACCAAAGTACCAGACTGCCTCGACATCGTCGTGCTCCGCGAGAACCTTCGCGAGCGGGTCCTTGTCGCCGGTGACGATGTTGATGACGCCGGCCGGCACGTCCGACGTTTCGAGAACGCTGTAAAAGTCGGTGGCCGCGAGGGGAAGTGCCTGCGAGGGAATCACGACCGTCGTGTTGCCGGTCGCGATCGCCGGCGCGACGAGTGAGAGCATTCCCAACAAAGGATACTCATCGGGGCATGCGATGCCAATGACGCCGATCGGCTCGTTCATGGCGAGCGCGACACCGCGAATCGGCACGCTGTGGACGGACCCGTCGTACTTGTCGGCCCAGGCGCCATAGGTGAACAGCCGCGAGATCGACGCATCGACTTCCTGCTTGGCGCGGCGCGCGCCACAATCGGTCAACTGGTCGATGCGCTCCACGAAGTCCCGGGCGCGCGCCGAAAGATTCTCGGCGATGTAGTAGAGGATCTGTCCGCGGTTATGACCCGTGGCCCGCGCCCATCCTTTCGCCGCGCTGTGCGCGGCCTCGACGGCATTTCGAATATCCTTACGATTGCCTTCGGGCGATTCACCGACGAACTGCCCGCTGGGCGAATGAATGCGACGCGTGTAGCCCTGGTCGGGCCGCGCTTGCTTACCGCCGATGAACAGCTTGGGGGTGCGGTCGATTAACGGCAGGGTTGAGGGTTGAGGGTTGAGGGTTGAGGGGCGGATGGCGCCTCCGGCGCTTAACGACATCGATGAAGCCTCCGATGCCGTTTTGCGGCGCGCGGCGCCGCGTACCGCTCCTCTACCCTCAACCTTCGACCCTCGACCCTGTCTCACCACGTATTCCCACATCCCTTCCCGTCCGCCTTCGCGCCCGAAGCCGCTCTCGCGATAGCCGCCGAATCCGGCAGCGGCGTCGAACAGATTCGTCGAGTTCACCCACACCACGCCGGCCTTGATCTTGGGCGCGATGTCGAGCGCGAGGTTGATGCTCTCCGTCCAAATGCTCGCCGCGAGTCCGTACGGCGTGTTGTTCGCCAGCACGACTGACTCTTCCGGCGTGCGGAAGGTCATCGTCACCAGCACGGGACCGAAGATCTCGACCTGCGCGATCGTCGAAGACGGTTGCACATCGGTGAACAGGGTCGGCGGATAGAAGCATCCCTCGGTGGGGCAAGCCCACGACGGCTGCCACAATGTTGCTCCTTCGCTGACACCCTGCTGTACCAATCCCCTGATGCGCTCGAGCTGCACCGGCGCGACGATCGCGCCCATGTCCACCGCTTTGTCGAGCGGCGAGCCCACGCGAAGCTTCTCCATGCGCGTGCGCAGCTTCGTCACGAGACGCTCGGCGACGCCTTCCTGAACGAGCAGTCGTGAACCCGCGCAGCATACCTGGCCCTGGTTGAACCAGATCGCGTCCACCACACCTTCGACGACGCTGTCGAGATCCGCGTCGTCGTACACGATGAACGGACTCTTTCCGCCCAGCTCGAGACTCAGCTTCTTGCCGGAGCCCGCCGTTGCCTTCCGAATGATGCGGCCAACTTCCGTCGAGCCCGTGAAGGCGATCTTGTCGACGTCGGGATGTTCGACGATCGCCGCGCCCGTCTCACCATGGCCGTTGACGACGTTGATCACGCCCGCCGGAATCCCGATCTCGTGCGCGATCTCGGCGAAACAGAGCGCGGTCAGCGGTGTGAACTCCGCCGGCTTGAGAATGATCGTATTACCGGCCGCTAATGCCGGCGCGATCTTCCACGCCAACATGAGCAATGGGAAATTCCACGGAATGATCTGCCCGACGACGCCGATCGCCTCGTAGCCGGCAAACTCGGAGTCGAGCAGTTGCGCCCAGCCGGCATGATGATAGAAGTGCCGCGCCACCAGCGGGATGTCGATGTCACGCGTCTCGCGAATCGATTTCCCGTTGTCCATGCTCTCGAGCACGGCCAGCAGACGTGAGTGCTTCTGCACACCGCGCGCGAGCGCGTACAGGAATCGCGCGCGTGCGTGGGACGTCAGACCTTTCCACGCCGCCAGCGCTTCTCGCGCCGCGGCAACCGCTGCATCGACGTCCGTCTTGGTTCCCTCGGTCACGCGCGCGATGGTCTTGGACGTCGCGGGATTGATCACGTCGAACGTTTGGCCCGGCTCCGTCCACGCACCGCCGATGTAATGGCCGAATACGCGCTCGTGCTTCCCGAGCCACGAGAGCACTTCCTTGTCGCTCTCCGGCGCGGGGCCGTATTCCATGGTCTGAAAGATTTCGGCGACGGTGGACATTGGTTAGGGCATGGGTTGACGATACGCCGCGGAATACCGGCCGGTGACGAAATGCTCGAGCTGGCGTTCGATGTCCGTGAGCAGCGCGCTGGCCCCGAACCGGAACAGATCCGGCCTGAGCCATCGATCTCCCAATTCCTCTTTCATCATATACAGATACTCGAGCGCGTTCTTCGCCGTGCGAATTCCACCGGCGGGCTTGAACCCGACCGCATATCCCGTTTGCTCGAAGTATTCGCGAATCATCCGACACATCACGATGCCGAACGGAATCGTGGCGTTGACGCCTTCCTTGCCCGTCGACGTCTTGATGAAGTCGGCGCCAGCCTGCATAGCAACCATGCTGGCCCGCGCTACGTTCCCGAGCGTCGCCAGCTCGCCGGTGGCCAGGATGGCCTTCATATGCGCGTCGCCGCACGCGTCGCGAAAGCGACGTACCTCGTCGTAGAGCGCCTCGTAGTTCCCGGTCAGGACATGCGCGCGGGTGATGACGATGTCGATCTCCTTCGCGCCCGCCGCGACCGATGCGTGGATCTCGTCCACCCGTTGCTCGATCGGGCTCAATCCGGCCGGGAATCCAGTCGACACCGCGGCCACGGGGATGCCCGAACCTTTGAGCGCCTCGACCGCCGTCTTGACCAACGAATGGTAGACGCAGACGGCGCCGACCTTGATCCCAAGCTCGGTGACACCGAGCGCGGCGGCGATGTCGTCGCGGAGCGGACGGCGCGCCTTGGCGCACAGCCGTCGAACGTTCCCGGGCGTGTCGTCGCCGGAGAGCGTTGTGAGATCGATCAGCGTGATGGCACGGAGCAGCCAGGCCGCCTGCCACTCCTTCTTGACCGTTCGCCGGGTGGGAATCGTCGCCGCGCGTCGCTCGACGGCGCTCCGATTGACCCGAATGGACCGCACGACGTCGAGGTCGAGCGGCACGCCGGGGTTTCGCTCGACGTGATCGGCGGGAAGAGCCCGCGGCGAGCTGACGAGGGTGAGATTTGGTTTCGCGGTCATCGAGGACAGCCGGTACGGCGCATGGAACAAAGCGAGGACTCCTCGCCAATCGTTCAATGTACGTATCGGTACACGCGGTGACGAGAGCCAGCCGCCTTACCTGTCGATTGGCTTCCCATTCGGATCGACGACGACGACCGGCGCAATGTTCGCCGCGCGCAACGCGGGCTCGATCGTCGCCCGATCGCCGGTGACGACGATGATGAGATGCTCCAAGTCGATGTATTTCGAGGCGGCCGCGGCGACGTCCGATGGCGCTACGCTCGCCATGCGTGCCGCGTACCGGTCGAAGTAGTCGAGCGACAGGTGGTCACGGACCATCTCGACGACGCGGGCGGCGAGCGAGTCCGGGCCATCGATGCGCACCGGAAGCGCGCCAATGCGATTCCGGCGCACCGCGTCGAGCTCGGGGGCGGTCGCAGGACGGTCGCCACGCAGCCCGCGGAGCAACGACAACCATTCGACGAGCGCGCTATCGACCTTCGCCGCGTTGACCGACGTCGAGCCGACGTACGCCGACGGAGAAGGCTCGCGCCGCCAGATCATGCCCGACGCCCCGGAGTACATGAACGACCGCTTCTCACGCAACGCTTGCTGCATGCGGATGCCAGACACCGCGGCAGCCGTCTCGACGGCATAAAAGTCGGGTGACGTGCGTGTGGGCCCGGCGTTGCCGACGTACAGATACGCCTGGGTGCCTGGAACGTCGCTGAGATAGATCCTCGTCGGCCGTGGAGAGATCGCAGACGTCGACGCTCCGGATTGGACCGGCGCGGCGCCTCGCTCCCAGCCGCCGAAGACGCGAGTCACTTCGGCCAGCGCCGCGCCGTCGCTCACGTCGCCGACCAGCACGATCGTCGTCGCGTTGGGACGAACGTGCGTGTCGTAGAAATGCACGACGTCATCGCGCGTGATGCCGGCGACACTCGCCTCGGTCGGCGCGAGTGAACGCGCGAATGGATCGCCGCTCCCGTACAACTCGGCGTAGAACAAATGCCGTGGCAATGTGACCGGGATCTGCGCGCTGCGACGGACGGCCGCCGTCTGTGTCGCCTTGCGACGATCGATGCCCGATTGATCGAGCAGCGGATGCATCAGCATCTCGCCGACGAGCGTCAGCCCGCGACGGTACGCGGCCGTCGTCGTCGTGAAACCGGTCGGCGTGACCGTCGCACCCACGTCGGCGAACGCCTCCGCGAGCTGGTCCGGGCTCATCGAGCTCGTGCCCTCGCGCAACGCGCCGATCGTCACGGCGTACAATCCTTCCTTCCCCGCGGGATCGGCCGTCGAGTCGACCTCGAGGACGACGCGAGCCGTCACGAGAGGAAGCGCATGATCCTCGGCGACGACCAGCCGCAAGCCGTTGGCGAGCGTATGCGTTTCCAATTTTGGAAACGTGAACGTCGCTGGAGGCGCGGGCGCTGGGCGCTTGGAACGATCCAACGCCTGCGCCGCGGCCGTTGCCGCCGAGAAGGTGAACGCGACAAGCACACCGGCGGCGGCTACGCAACGCGCGATCACGGGTGCACCTTTGCGCGCACCGACGGTGGCGTCATGTTCGTGAACGGCAGGTTCGGCTTGCTCACCAGGTCGAGCTTCCCCGCCGGCACGAGGCTCATGACGACACGTCCCGCGGTGAGATGCTTTCCGGCGGCGCGCGCCACGTCGGCCGGCGTGAGAGCGCGAGCGGCATCGACCTGTTTGGCGTACGCAACGGGGTTGCCGGTGAATACTTCGCCGTGAGCCAGCGTGTCGGCACGCGCGAATCGTAGCTGGAGCGACGCGACCGCGGTCGTGGCGTTGTAGTTGTTGAATCGCGCCAGCTCGCGCGGCGTCAGCGGCGAGGACGGAAGCGCGGCCAAGACGCTGTCGACCAGCGTCTCGATCGTCGTCATGGACGCGCCTGCCCGAGGCAGCACGAGGATCTCGAACACGCCGGCTTTCTCGAAGTCGTAATAGTCGACGCTCAGGAAATTCGCGACCTGTCGATCGTTGACGAGCAGCTTGGACAATCGGCCGAATCGATTGATCGACAATGCCGACGCGAGCGCTCGCAGTGCCAAGCGGTCCGGGTGCGCGAATCCAACCACCGGCCAATCAATCTGCAGACGCGGCTGATTCGCCCGGCTGTCTTCGAGCACGATGCGCTTCTCCGACGGCATTGTCACTGGCGCCGCCGACGGCCGCGGCGGCGACTCGCTGCGCGCGATGCCCCCGAAATATTTCTCGATCAACGAGCGCGCGATCGTCGACGACACATCCCCGCTGATCGACAGAATCGCGTTGTTGGGCACGTAGTACGGATCGCAAGACGCCCGCAGGTCATCGATCGTCGCCGAATAGAGATCCGCCATCGGCGGCAGCGGCGACGTGTGATACGGATGTCCCGCCGGAAACAACGCCGCGAGCGCCAACTCGCGCGCCGAGCCGAACGGAACGTTGTCCACGTTCTGGTCGCGCTCCTGCGCGACCACCTGCCGCACGGCGGCAAGCCGCTGAGCGTCCGCGCGAGCGAACGGCGCAGCCATTCGGTCGCTCTCGGCCCACAGCACCGTTTCGAGCTGATTGCTCGGCACAGCGATGTAGAAATGCGTAATGTCTTCGGTGGTGTTGGCGTAGTGCGGCGACGTGCCGCCGAGTGAGGCGTAGAATGTCTTCTCGGACTGGTCCAGATTCGGCGAGCCTTCGCTGAACAGATGCTCGCAGAGGTGCGCCATCCCCGTCCGTCCGGGTTTGTCGTCCTTGGAGCCGATATGATACCAGACGTCGACGACGACGAAGGGCGACGAGTGGTCTTCGTTCACCAGTGCGACCAAGCCGTTTGGCAGCACGAGTCGCGTGTACGCCAGCGGACGAATAGCCACGCCGTCCTGCGCGAGCGCCGCCCGGCCGGTGGCCGAGATGAGGATCGCGAGTAGGAGCACACGGCGGCGTGCGAACCAAGACATGAGCGGAGGTGGAACGGAGCGGTGTGTGGCGCGGAGTTATCTACAATCTGTCGCGCGGTCTCTATGCATGCACGAGTCTCTGACCGGAATGCCGGGCGAAGACGCAAAGAAACCGTAAACGTCCAACGACTCGGACATACTTCGTCCGAATCGAGCGACACCTTGGCGGCATGCTGCGTCGCAGGTTCGAAGCGCCACCGATCGGTCGACGCGCCTAGTCATCGCAGTGCCAACGACATAGCGACGACAACTCGGCACCGAGCACGTAAGGCATGACGTCTGCCTTTGGCGCGTGCGACGTTCGGTCGTACGCGCCCACCCACCCATGAGGTTCGTATGCTGGTTCAACGTATCGTGCGCGCCGTGGCCGTCGGCCTGGCCCTCGCGTCGACGGCTGGCGCACAGAACTCGCCGCAGGACACGACCGTGTGCCCCTGTCGCACCGAGCGAGATCGTCACGTGTCGGAGTTCGCGCGACGCAGCTCCGGGAGTTTCGCAGTCACTCAGAGTCGCCCCATGGGCGGCCTCAAGAACAACATCGGACTGGGGTACGGTGGGAGCGGCGCGTACATGTTTCGGCTGGATCGCGCAGGAATACTCAGCCTCCGCGCCGACGTCGCGTTCATCGACTACGGCCACGAATCGATGCGTGTTCCCCTGAGCTCGACGATTGGCGGACGCATCCAAGTAAAGGTGATCACCAGCAACTACATCGTTCCGCTGAGCATCGGGCCGCAACTCATGTGGCCAACTGGTTCCGTGCGCCCGTACGTCAACGCCGGACTCGGCGGTCAGTTCTTCTACACCGACAGTCGTATCGACGGAACCGACGGCGGCACCGACGCGCTGCGAACGACCAACCAGTCCGACGGAACCGGCACATGGGTAGCCGGCGGTGGACTCTACGTGCCGATCTCGAACAGAGGCAGAGTGAACGCATCGCTCGATCTCGGCGTCCAATTCATCAACGGTGGTCGCGCACAGTACCTGAGGCCTGGAAGCATCCAAGACCTTCCAAATTCACAAATCCAAATCACGCCGCTCGAGAGCGAGACTCGGATGACGCTCGTCCGATTGGGCGTGAGGATCGGCCTATGATATCGCTCGTCGATCCCAAAGAGCTCGAATACGTTTTGCGGCCGACGGTCTACGCGGCCGCAGTCGGCTCAATGCCTCCGGCACGTGTCAGCGAGCCCGGCGAAAAGCCGCGCGTCCAAGACCGTGTGAAGGACCTCGAACCCGCGGACCGCGAGCCGCTGAGCCCGTAAGTTCAAGCCAGCACGACTCATCGGAGCCGCCAGCGTTCGCGAGGGCGCCGGAACCAAAAACGGATCGTGCTCGTATCCTACGGACAGGTGCGTCCTCCCCTGTTTCGACGCCCGCCACGCGCGCGTCCTAGTGATACCACGGATCCGCCCCCACTTCCTTACAAATGCGACAGACACCGATTCGTCTCGCCTTGGCCGCGCTCGCCCTGACCGCGACCGCTACCCTTTCCGCCCAGCAGCCGACGAAGCAGCAAGGAACGACCGCGGCGGCCGGCAAAGCGATCGATCGCGCCAACCTCGACACGACGTGCGCCGCCTGTACCGACTTCTATACGTTCGCCAACGGCGGTTGGCTCAAACGAAACACGATTCCGCCTTCCTATCCGGAGTGGAGCGCGTTCTTCGAGCTGCACGACAAGAACGAAGCGGTGGTGCACGACGTAATCGAGGCGGCAGCCAACGACGTGCGCGCCGGAAAGGCGCCGTCCGGCTCCAACGTTTACAAGATCGGCGCATACTACGACGCATGCATGGACACCGTGGCCCTCGAAGCGTTGGGCACGAAGCCACTCGAGGCGACCATGGCGCGAATCGCCGCCATCAAGTCGATCGACCAACTTCCGTCCGCGCTCGCCGAGTTGGAGAAGAGCAACGGTCTCGCGCCGTTCGGCGTCAACGCCGGTCCTGACCTTCGCAATTCCAATCGGGTGATCGTGAACGCCGGACAGGGCGGGCTCAGTCTGCCCGACAAGAGCTACTACCTCTCGGCGGACACGAGCATGAAGAAGATTCGCGACGGGTTCGTCGTGCACGTCGCCAACATGTTCCAGCTCTACGGCGAGAGCGCGAGCGACGCCAAGGCGCACGCGCAGACGGTCCTCGACATCGAGACGAAGTTCGCCCAGGTGTCCATGGATCGCGTTGCCATGCGGAATCCGACGGCGATCTACCATCTCATGACGATCGCGCAGTTCGACTCGCTCACGCCGCACATCAAGTGGGAATCGTTCATCGCCGCTCAGGGCGCGCCAACAGTCACCGACATCAACGTCGCGCAGCCCGACTTTTTCAAAGCGATGGACGGATTTCTCACGTCGATTCCCCTCGACGACTGGAAAGCCTTGCTTCGCTGGCGGCTCCTCCACGCCTCGGCGAATCTGTTGTCGAAGCGGTTCGCGGACGAGCACTTCTCGTTCGCGAAATCGTTCACCGGACAGCGCGAGCGTGTGCCGCGCTGGAAAACCTGCACCAGCAACACGGGGGGAATCCTGGGCGAGGCGGTCGGCCAGGAGTACGTCAAGCGCACCTTCACTCCCGAGGCCAAGGCGCGCGCCAAAGCGATCGTCGACAACATGGTGTCGGCGCTGCGCGAGCAGATTGCACAGCTCGACTGGATGAGCGATTCGACCAAGAAACAGGCGCTCATCAAGCTCGACGCCTTCACACGAAAGATCGGCTATCCCGACAAATGGCGCGATTACTCGAAGCTCGAGGTCGCGCGCGGTGAGTATTACGACAACGTGCGTCGCGGCACGGCGTGGGCATCCGCGGTCAATTGGAACAAGCTCGGCAAGCCGGTCGACAAGACGGAATGGGGGATGACGCCCGACCAGGTCAACGCGTACTACAACCCGCTGTGGAACGAGATCGTGTTCCCCGCCGGAATTCTGCAGCCGCCGATCTTTGATCCCAATGCCGACGACGCCGTGAACTACGGCGCGATGGGCGCCGTGATCGGTCACGAGATGTCGCATGGCTTCGACGATCAGGGCCGACGCTTCGACGCCCAGGGCAACCTTCGCGACTGGTGGACCAAAGACGACGCCGACAAATACAACGCGCAGGCACAGCGTGTGGTCGATCAGTTCAACGCGTACACGGTCGTCGATTCCACCACGCACGTGAACGGCAAGCTCACGCTCGGCGAGAACATCGGCGATCTGGGCGGGTTGAAGATCGCGTACGTCGCAATGGAAAAATCGATGAGGGCGAAGGGCCGCCAGCCGAACATCGACGGGTTCACGCCGGAGCAGCGCTTCTTCCTCGGGTGGGCGCAAGCGTGGCGCGCGTTGCAGCGCGACGAGGCCGTGAAGGCTCAGGTCAACACCAATCCACACGCGCCCGCCAAGTGGCGCGTCAATGGTCCGTTCAGCAACATGCCCGAATTCAAAGCGGCCTGGGGCTGCAAGGACGGCGACCCGATGGTGCGGCCGGAGGCGCTGCGGGCTCGGATCTGGTAGAACGGTGGAACGGTGGAACGGTGGAACGGTGGAACGAAACTGCGGTCACGTTCCACCGATCAAGTCTCCCAAGACAGCCCGGGCTTCCCGAAGTGCCCGTAGTTCGTAGTCTGGCGGTAGATCGGCTTTCGTAGCCCGAGTCGCTCGATCATCGCAGCGGGACGGTAGTCGAAGGTCCGCACGAATTTTTCCGCCGCGCGCCAATCACCGCTGCCGAACGTATCGACGCGTACTGATACCGGCTCGGCGCGACCGATCGCGTACGCTACCTGCACTTCGGCGCGTTTGGCGAACCCGTTGGTTACGACCTGCCGCGCGACGAACCGACCGAAGTACGCACCGCTGCGATCGACCTTCGACGGATCCTTGCCGCTGAACGCACCGCCGCCGTGGCGGCCCATTCCGCCGTAGGTATCGACGATGATCTTGCGTCCCGTCACGCCGCAGTCGGCCGACGGCCCGCCTTCGATGAACTGCCCGGTGGGATTGACGAGAATCTCGACGTGCGGGCCGAACCACGCGCCGAGTACTTCGGGGCAGAGGCAGCTCGCGACATAGTCGCGGATTTCCTCTTGCGACGCCTCCGCCGTGTGCTGGGTCGACACGAGCACCGTCTCGACGCGCACGGGTCGGTGATCCTCGTATCGAACGCTCACCTGAGTCTTGGAATCTGGACGCAGCCACATTCGCTCGCCGGCCTTGCGCGCCGCGGACAAGCGCTGCGACAGGCGATGCGCGAGCTGCACCGGCAACGGCATCAACTCCGGTGTCTCGTCGGTCGCGTAACCGAACATGATGCCTTGGTCGCCCGCGCCGCCGGTATCGACGCCCATCGCGATGTCGCCCGACTGCTTGCTGATGAACTGCGTGACTCGCACACCGTCGGCGTTGAATGCTTCGGCCGCGTCGGTGTAGCCGATCTCCCTGATCGCCGCCCGCGCGACCGCCTCGTAGTCGACGTTGGTGCTCGATGTGATCTCGCCGGCCAGCACAACCTGGCCGCTCTTGCACAGCACTTCGCAGGCGACGCGACTGTTCGGGTCACCGGTGAGATGCGCATCGAGGATCGAGTCGGCGATGTAGTCGCAAACCTTGTCGGGATGTCCTTCGCTGACCGACTCCGACGAAAACGTGTACGAGCTCATGCTGATCTCCGCCAAGCGTGTACCTGCGAATGCGCGAAAATGAAAACGGCCCCCGACTTGTCCGTCGCGGGCCGCTTCATCACCCAAGACTTAGACGGGTATACTCGGGGCGTTCTCGCCGCCGGTGCGCGGCCCGTCAAATCGGGGAAATCGCCACGCGTGTTTGAACCTAAACCGGGGTCCGCCGTCGTCAAGCACGGCGAGGTGTCCTTCTGCTCCCAGCACAAAGCCCCCTCAGGCGAAGAGCGGATCCAAGCCGTTCGCCGTTGATCCGGATTCATCCCGATTCATCCTTGTCGTTATCCAGTTCCCAAACTGTTCAAACTCCAATTGGTATGACTGCCTTGGAACCGTTGACGAACACGACGAATCAGAATGGATCAGGATGAATCAGGATCAACGGCTTCTTGTGGCTCGCTACCCGGCTGAGAGTGGCGGATCATTTGCCGCGCTCAGCGGCGCCGTCGGCTCGGTCGGCCGAAATCAGGGAACTGTAATAATCCCGACCATACCCGCGAGGTCGTCCTCGACGCGCGGCAGATTGACCGGGACGATCCACGGACCACCATCGAGGCGAATCGCGACGCGATGAGCGCCCGGGGGTATCGCAAGCTCGAGCCGCCACGCCGAGCCAACGCGGTCGAGCGGAACAGGCGTCCAGTTCGTGAAGTCGCCCATGATCTCGACGTGCGACGCGCTGTCGACATGCACGTCGAGCCGGCGGCGTTCGGCGCCTACGCGCTCCACAGTGATGCGTGGCCCGGCAACCGTGGACGGGCGCGCGGAGATCGTCGCGTGCGGCTGGGCGGCGAAGCGCAGGACGACACCGGCGAAGGTCGTGTGCGGAACGCCGCGCACAACGTCATCGAGTGTCCGACCCCCACTCACGGCGACGGCGACGTGCGGTGCAAGCCAAGCCGCCGCCTCGACGACACCCCATCCGCTCGTCGCGCCAGACGATCCACTCTGCGCACTCTGACCGCGAATGCCGCCACCGGCACCAAACGACAGACCTCCGGCGTCATGACGCCAGTTCGCGCCGACGTCGAGGTACGAGATCGTTGGCGACGTCGACTGTACGTTCGCCGGAAACTCGAATACCGAGCGCGTGCGCGTGAGCGCGGCACTCACCACCAGTCGCTCATCGCCGGCCGACCACCAGGCATCACTCTGCGCGCGATACATTGGATTCCGGACCGAGCCGTGCGCGCTCGAACCGACTCCAGCGCCGACGGCCCCGCCACGCAACGAGCTGCCCAACCGCGCGCGAGCCGCGACCTCGGCGCTCGTCGTCGGGGTTGCGCTCGTTTCGCCGAACGCGCTCACAGCACCGTCGAGTTGCCAGCGCGCCGCGCCGGCGGTGGGACCGACTATCGATCCAACGACGAGTCCTTGGCCCGTCCAACTATCCGACGTCGCTCGCGCGGCGAGGACGCTCGTTCGAAACGCACTCCGCACACCCGCGGCGTCCAGCGTTGCACCCAGCGTTTGTGCGTTCGATTCTGGAATTCCCGCTTGGCGCAGGTGCGACACGCCCGCGTCCGCCGTAAAACCCCACTGCGCGCGCAGCGGGGTTCGCGCGGCGAGCGCGAACAGAAAAAAAGGGATGAGCCGGGCTCGGCGCATCCCCCAAGATAACGGCCGACGGTCGGGCTACGGCTTCTTCGGTCCGGAGCCCGATTGCAGACCGGCCGGATCCGACGCAGTCGAGATCGCGCCAGCTGTCGGCGCGAGCACCGCGTTCAAACCCTGCAGCCTCACGTCGAGCGATGCGACGGCGCGCGCTCCGCGACCGACGTCGGCGTTCACGTCGTTGCCGAGTGTGACGAGCTGAGCGTTCGTGGCACCGCGCTTCATCAGCTCGGTCACGATTCGAGTCGCGCGCTCCACGGGAACGTTGCTCGCCACGAGCTGCGTCAGCACGGCAATCGGCACGGCGATCGGCTTGTTGGGGCTCGTCGCGCGAACAGCGCGCAACGCCTCCTTGGTCACGCCGGCCACGCCGAGTGCGTCGGCGCCGGCGGCGATGTCGGCCGGGGTCGGCTTTGGCGCGAGCACGCTACGCGCTTCCTCGAGTCGGGTCGCCACGTTCTGCGCAGCGAGCACGATCCGATCCGGCGGTGAATGGAATAGCGCGCCCTGCGAGATCTTCGCGACGATAGGCTCCGTTGGCAGACCATGCACGCGCGCCGAGTCGACAATGCGCAAGAGCCGGGCGGCCGTCTCGCGGTCGAGGTTTGTCAACGACAGCGAGTCTTGCGCGACCGCGGCGTGCCCGCCGGCCACCGCCAAGGCAAGGAACAACAGCGCGCGACGCATCACGGCCGACCCACGACGACGATCGAGCCGTCCGCGCCAAGATCGGGATCGCGAGCCTTGGGTGCGGTCGGATCGAGCGTGAACATCGAATCGTCGACGATGAACGCGTACATATGGCGGCCCGGCAGAATCGGAATCGTCACTGACCACAACTCACCGTCGGCCGAGCGCACCATTGGCGTGGTCGTTGGATTCCAGCGATTGAAATCACCGACGACCGAGACCTTGTGCGCACGACTGTCGTTGAACACGAACTGCTGTGACACCGGGGCTGCCTCGAGCTCGGTGGCCGCGACCGTTCGCATCGCTGATCGCGTCGAGTCGACGATGGTCGATGCGCCCGCGGCGACTTGCGCGACGTCCGGTTTCGACGTCCACGCCCCGCGTAGCACGAAGCCGACAAAGGCCGACGCCGCAGCGATGCCGACGGCCATCCAGAGGCGGATGGATCGCCCGCGCCGCGGACTCAACACACCGGGCTCGCTGTCGAACGGCGTGACGCGCGCCGCGGCCGCCGCCGCGACGACGCGGCGCATCGCCGCGACGTCCGCCGGCGGAAGCTTGCGCAGCTCGTCGAGTGCGCGGCGCAACACGGGATCGCGTTCGGCGTCGCTCATGAGCGTTCCTCGCTGAGACGCATGCGGAGCTGATCGGACGCGCGCTTGACGCGCATCTTGAGTGCCGACTGCTTGACGCCGGTCATGCGCTCGACTTCCTCGTACGAAAAGCCTTCGATGTAATGCAGCAAGAAGATCTCGCGGTTGTACTCCGGGACTTCGGCCAGGGCGCGGCGAACTGCATCGCTCCATTCGTGATCGAACTGTGCCGTCGGATCGTCGAGCGACGGAACCCGCTCGACGGCCTCGTCATGATGCGTCGTGCGTGACGCGTCGCGGTGGAATGCCGTGTTCGCCGTACGGCAACAATTGCCGAGAATCTGAAACAGCCATGCCTCGAACCGTTGGCGTTCTTCGTAACGCGGCAGCGCACGGTACAAGCGGACGAATGTCTCCTGTACCATGTCCTCCGCGTCGTCCGGATTGCGCAGCATGGCCCGCGCGAAACGAACACAACGCGCATGATACGCCTCCACGATCGCGGTGAACGCGTCGATGTCGCCGAGCTTTGCGCGGCTTATGGTTCTCGGATCGAGACCGCTGGCCTGAGCAGGGTGTTGCAGAGGAAAACCCGACAAGAATTGCCTCGACGCACTGTCACAACGCCTAACCGGCGTCGAGGGAAGCCGGTCACCCTGTCAATGTAGTAGCGGCCTCAGACGGCGGGAGCTTCATACAGCGTCCGACAGGCTCGTAAAGTTGAAATCCCGGACCTTGATGGCAGGCATCACGACGTCGCCGCCCGATTCGGTTCCGGCAACCCGCTCCGCCCGGCCGAGCCCTTCGAGATTGTTCAGCATGAACAACGGAGACTCGTTGAATCGCATGTTCTTGACCGACTTCGTGATCTTACCGTTCTCGATCAGGAAGGTGCCGTCGCGTGTGAGTCCTGTATACAGCACGGTCCGAGGGTCGACGGGACGCAAATACCAGAGCCGGGTCACGAGCACGCCGCGCGGTGTCGACGCAATGAGCTCCTCGGTCGACTGCGCGCCGCCGTTGAGCTTGACGGCGTTGGTGCCCGCGTCGGGCTGTTGATTTTTCTTCTGCGCCCAGAAGCGCGAATACGTCAACTTCTTGAGCATCCCGTTCTCGATCCACACTTGTCGACGTGCGGGCAGACCTTGTCCGTCGAACACGTTGCTCAAGAGCTGAGGATCGGCCGGATCGGAGAACAGCGTCACGCGCTCGTCGACGATCTTCTCACCGATCTTCGTTCCGCCGCCCTGTTTCGAGAACGGACTGCGGCCCTCGTCCGCCGAGCGTGCGTCGAGCGCAAACGCGAGCAGTTGCACGAGGTCTCCGACCGCTTGCGGCTCGAGGATCACCGTGTAGCGACCCGGCTCGATCGCAACCGCGCCACGCGACCGGCGCGCCTTCTCGATCGCGCGCTGCGCCACGGCCTTCACATCGAGCTGGGACCAATCGGGATGATCGGCGCCGGCCCAGCCGGAACCCAAGCCATCCGTCGTGCGCACCGTGAGTGTGTAGTTCGCTGTCGTTCCTGCCTGGTAGGCGAACAGTCCTTTGCTATTTCCGACAGCGCCCGCGCCGATGCCGGTGATGAGAAAACCCGCCGCCTTGAGATCACCCGCCGCCTTGCACGGATCGATCGCCGCGCGCGCCGCCTCGGCGCGGCCCTCTGGGCCCAAGTTCGCTGTGGAGTCGAAGTACGATTTCACTTCCTCGTACTGCTGCGGCCCGAGGAGCGGCATGGATTCCGGGTCGTCGGGCGCGAGCTTGGCGAGCGCCTCTGATTGGCGCACGGCGCGCTCGAGTCCCGCATCGCTCAGATCGTTCGTCACCGTCACGGCATGCTTGGCGCCGAACGAGCTCTGGACATTGACGTTCGCCGTCGCGACGCCGCCGGCTGTCGAGATGCGATTGTCGGCGAAGCGAATGTTGGCGTTGTACCCGCCGCCGATGTTCACCTGAATGCCTTCCGCCTTCGACATCTTCACGACGCGCTCGATGAGCGCCTGCGCCTGCTCGCGCGTCATGACTCGAGAATCGGCCGCGCGCCGCATCATGCCTTTCTCCCCGTGTTGATCACGTTGATGTTGCGGAAGCGCGCCGGCACGCAGCCGTGACTCACGGAGCCGATTTGTCCCGGTTGTCCTTTCCCGTCGAAGAAGCTGGCGCCCATCATGTAGCTCGACTTGCCGCCGATCATGTCCATGGCGTTCCAGAAGTCCGGCGTGCGCATCTGATACGCGACGTCTTTGAGCATGACGCCCTGCTTACCGCCTTTGATCTCGTAGAAGAGCTGGCCGCCGAACTGCGCGTTGAAGCGCTGCTGATCGATCGAGAACGAGCCGTCGCCGATGATGGCGATGCCGTTGTCGGTCGCGGCGATGAGATCTTCGAACTTGGAATCCTTCTCGCCGGGAAGCAGCGACACGTTGGGCATGCGCTGGAACTGCACGCTGCTCCAATTGTCGGCGTTACAGCAGCCGTGCGACTTCACCGGCATGCCGTTCTTCTTGTAATACCACTCGAGCCACGGCGCTTGCTCGCGGCTCGTCTGATAATCGTGGAAGATGCCGTTCTTGATGATGAGGAACGATTCGGCTTTCACGCCGTCGTCGTCCCAGCCGATCGTGCCGCAGCCGCCTTCCTGCGTGCGATCGCCCTGAATGTTCATGAACTCCGGGCCGTACTTGAGCGTGCCGAGTACTTTCTCGGGCGGCGACACGAAGCTCGTGCCGGCGTAGTTGGCCTCGTAGCCCATCGCGCGATCGAGCTCGGTGGGATGACCGATGGACTCGTGGATCGTGAGCCACAGGTGCGACGGATGCAGCACGAGGTCATAGCGCCCCACGTCGACCGGCTTCGCCTTGAGCTTCTCGGCGGCTTCTTCGCCCCACTGTCGTCCGTTGCCGACGAGATCAGCCGCGAGAATGAATTCCCAACCGCGTCCCGCCGGTTGCACCGTGTTGCTTCGTGATTGGAAATCACTAAAGTCGGGTGAGACCGCGGTGGCCGTGAATGGTACCCAGCTCCGAACCACGGTCTGTGTGATGAACGAGCCGTCGCTGTTGGCGTAGTTGCGATCTTCCTTGATGAAGAACAAGAAGCTGTTCACGAACTTGACGTTCGCGACTTTCATCGCCTCGGTGTTGGCGTCGATCAGCAATTGCGCCTTCTGCTCGACAGGAATTGTGAACGGATCGATCTCGTAGGAGCTCTTCCACGTCGCGTTCGGATACGCCTGCGCGGGCGCGAGCACGACCGGCCCGGCGCCGGGAATCCGATTCGCTTTCGCGATCGCTGCCGCTTCCTTGGCTGCTGCCGCCACACCTTCGCGCGTCAAGTTCTGCGACGCGGCAAATCCCCACGCGCCGTTCACCAGCGCTCTGATGCCGATGCCGATCGAGTCCGTGTCGCCGACTTGTACGATCTGCTTCTCGCGCGTGCCGACGAAGTTCTGACGATATCGTCCGATGCGCGCGTCGGACCACGACGCGCCCGCCGCTTTGGCGGCGCCCAAGGCTTCCATGAGCAGCTCTTTGACCGGAAGGTCTTCGAACTCGCTCACGCCGCGCGGATACAAAGCCGGCGATGTGAGCGCGCCAGCGATTCCGGGGCGCAATGCTGCGTTCGCGGCGGCGATCGCCGCGGCGACGCCGGTCTGTCGGAGAAAATCACGCCTGCTGGTCATATGCGAGAACGGAAAATGGTCGAGCCGTATGCAGCCGTATGCGTCGGAAAGAGGGCCATGTCTGAAACTGGTCAAGTGGCCCGCAGCGCGGCAAGCACGCGTGTGATGAACATCGTGTTTGGAGAGTGTACGGAACGCCACGCTGATTTAGATTCCGACCTGTCCCACGCCTTCTCGAGAGAGACTCCGATGAACGCCGTTCTCGCCCAGCGTCCTCATCGCGCTCGCCTGCCGATCGGCTTTCTCGCCGTCGCACTGCTGTTCTATGTCGTCGACGGCGTGCTCGTGCACTCGTCGGCGTTCGCCGAGCGACCGGACTTCTTCGCCGCCGCGGCAAGCTTTGATCTGACAGTCGGCGTGACCTTGATGTATTGGCTGCTCGTGGTACGACGCGGCCTGGGCGCGGGGCGTACGGTGTTGCCGGTGTTCCTTCTCAGCATCGTTGCCGCGACACTCGCGCTGCCGCCGGGACATCGCAACCTGCTCCGCGACGCCCGATACCTGGCGATTCCGTTCGAGCTCGTGATGTTGACGCTGTTCGTCATCGCCGTTCGTCAAGCGCAGCGGCGGCTGGCGACGGTCGGCGTGTCGCTGGATGTTCCGGAACGCATTCGCGCCGTCTTGCCGAATGCCCTCGTGACTTCTCGCGTGCTCGAAATCATCGCGACCGAGGTATCGATCTTCTTCTACGCGTTCGCGTCATGGGGGCGTGAGCCCTTCGTACCACCGTCGGCGCAAGGATTCTCATATCACCAGCGGAACGCCACCGCCCTCACGTTTTATGTGCTGTTTTTCGCGTCGATCGTCGAGGTCGCTGCGGTACATTTCGTCCTGCGCGCCGTCGCGCCACGCCTCGATGTACCGGTGCTCGCAGTCAGTGTATTCGGCGCCGTCTGGATCCTCGGGTTCGCGCGCGCGGTGCAGCTGCGGCCAATCCTGCTGACCGATGACGCGGTGCTCGTTCGGTCGGGGGTGAGCTGGCGCGTGGATGTTCCTCGGGCCGCAATCGCGTCCTTCGAATTCGGCCGCGTCAATCCACCGCCCAAGCGAACACCCGGCTACCTTCGAGCCACGTTCGGGGAGCCGAACATGCTGATCACGTTTCGCAAACCGCTTCGAGCGTACGGACCGTACGGAATCACTCGCGATGTGACGCGCGTCGGACTCGTGGTCGATGACCTTCAGGAGTTTCAGCTGGCCATCGCGCGAAGATCGTCGACCAAAATCTCGTGAGCAGTGCGGTCCAATGGTCACTCGGCGCACACAGGTCGGTGTGACGGCACGAGTGATATCTGAGGTTATAGGGTTGTCGCCGTATTCCCGCCAAACTCGAGCCGCCTCCGAACTCGACCCGCGTGCCGCTCCGAATATTGGATAAAGCCGCCAGTCTGCATACGGATAGTTTGAAGGCCTTGCTCGTGGTATACCGAATCGGTAAGGTTGGCGACCGAAGCTCACCCCACGGCTAATTCCGCTTCCCCACTCAGGAAGGAGTCCATGACAACACGAGTGCCTCGCCTGGCATACTCGGCATTGCATCGAGCGATTCATGCATCGCTTCCGCGAGTTCTCTTCGGTCTCAGCATGGCCGCACTCGCGCTGACGGCCCTGGCCGAGCCGTTGCGCGCGCAGGACAATAGCGTCTCCGGACACGTCCGGGCCGCGGGGACCGACGAGCCGCTGGCTGGCGCGCAGATCGGCGTCGTGGGTGGCACGCAGCGCGCCGCGACCGACAATCAGGGCCATTTCCGCATCGGAGGCTTGAGCGGAACGACCGTCACGCTCGATATACACCGCATTGGGTATCGCACCGCGCGAGTCACTGCGCGCGTCGGGCAAACGGATTTCCTCGTCGCGCTCGTATCGAGTCCGGCGAGCCTCGAGGCGATGGTCGTCACCGGGCAGCCCGGTGCGACACAAAAGCGCGAGCTCGGCAATGCGATCGGCGTGATCAACGCGTCCGACGTGGTCGCGACGGCACCCATCCTCTCGATGCAAGGGCTTCTCAATGGGCGAACGCCCGGCCTCGTCGTTCTGCCAACGTCGGGCCAGGTCGGCACCGGCTCGCAGATTCGCATTCGCGGGCAGGCCAGCTTGTCACTCGGCAACAATCCGTTGGTGTTCGTCGACGGCGTTCGCGTGAACAACGCGGCCGCGACCGGACCGGTGAGCCAAGCGTTCGGCTCGGCACCGATCTCTCGACTGAACGACTTCAATCCCGAGGACATCGAATCGATCGAGGTACTCAAAGGCCCGAGCGCGGCGACGCTGTATGGCACCGAGGCCGCGAACGGCGTGATCAACATCATCACGAAGAAGGGCGCCACCGGGACAACGCGTTGGACGTACAACATCCGACAGGGCTCGAACTACTTCGCTGATTGGAAGACGCGATTCCCCGTGAACTACGGCAAGGCGCGTCTCGCCACCGACGCGCCTTCCGCTAGCCCGACAGGGCCGGTCCAAGCCTTGAACTTCGATTCATTGCTGGTCGGCGCGTGCGGCGACTCGATCGCGACGCGCATCGGCAAGAAGTGCGACTACTTCCGTAACGGCCGGCATCAGGAGACCGAGATCGCCGTGAGCGGCGGCGTCGGCCTCGTCAATTATTACGCGAGCGGCAACCTCCTCGACGATCAGGGCGCCGAGCCGCGCAGCAGCCGCCGCAACTACAATGGCCGGCTGAACGTGTCGTTCGCGCCGACGTCCAAGCTCACCATCGGGACGAACATCGGCTACATCACCGGGCCGACGAATCTACCGTGCGACGCAGGATGCGGCGGCTACACGTGGACCACACTCTCGGCCACGCCGTCGAACTACAACCTGCCGAACCGCCACGGATTCCATAGCAGTCTACCATATCAATACGACCAGACGGTGGTGTTGTGGCAGGATCTCGATCGCACGACGGCCAGCCTTCGCATCGAGCATCAGCCGCTGCCCTGGCTCTCGCAGCGACTCACCTTGGGCGGCGACATCACGCGCGAGGGCAACAACGAGTTCGATCCGCGCGTCGACTCACTGCAGTCGCTGGGCTTCCGCGACATCACCGAGAACGACGTGATCGTTCGCTCGCTGGATTACTCGGCGAACGCGATCTGGAACTTCAACCCGAGCCTACGCTTCACGAGCTCGGCCGGGGCGCAATACATCACGCAGAGCGTCCACTCGGTCGACGCGAACGGCTCGGTGTTCCCGACACCGGGCCTCGAGTCCGTCTCCTCGACGGTGAATCGCAATCCGCCCACGGAGTCGTTCACCGACGACAAGTCGCTCGGCATTTACGGACAGGAGCAGATCGGCTGGCGCGACCGTGTATTCCTCACCGGTGCGCTGCGCTCCGACGACCACAGCGCGTTCGGCGCCAACTTCAACCGCGTGCTGTATCCCAAGCTCTCGCTGAGCTACGTGCTGAGCGACGAGCCATGGTTCAAGGTTCCGCTGATCGGCAGCCAGCTTAGCGAGTTCCGTCTCCGGCTGGCATACGGACAGTCCGGCAAGGCGCCGACCGCGTATTCGTCGATCAAGACGTACTTGCCGACGTCGGGACCGAGCGACGCGGCCGCGGTGACGCCGAACACCATCGGCAACCCGAACCTCGGTCCGGAGCGCGGCAAGGAGCTCGAAGCCGGGTTCGACGCCAGCGGTTGGCAGGACCGACTTGGCGTTGAATTCACGTATTATAATAAGAAAACGATCGACGCGATCCTGGACAAGGTCGTCGCGCCGTCGTCGGGCCAGGCCGGT
>DASVYG010000104.1:0-3304 GCA_036392315.1 Gemmatimonadaceae bacterium | reverse complement strand
TGCGACTTCATCGACATGGAGACGAAGGCCAACCGCGACAAGGTGCTCCAAGAGCTTCGAACGCATCTCGGCCGCGACCGCGCGCGAACCAAAGCGTTCGCCGTGAGCGACCTCGGCCTCATCGAGATGACTCGCCAACGCGTGCGGCAGAGCCATCTCCAGAACATGACCGAGGCTTGTCCGACCTGTCATGGCACGGGTCGCGTGTTCACCGCCGAGACGATTGCCCGCCGAGTGGAGCGTTCGGTTCGTCGGGTGGGCTTGGAATCGCGCAAGGACCCGATCGTGGTGCGCGTGCATCCGGACGTCGCGATGTACGTGCTCGAGAACGAAAAGGACCTGATGAAGAAGCTCGAGAAGGCAGTCGGGTTCGGCCTCGAGCTGCGCGACGATCCGCTCCTTAAGCCGGACGAGTTCAAGTTGGTTGTGAAGTCCGCCGGCAGAGACGTGACGCAGCAATACGCCGTCGCCTGAGGAGCCGCACGACGCCGGTTGACACAACTGAAAGGCGTACCTAACTTTACAGGCTTACCGCACTACGCCCAATCGAGCCTCTCCAATGCCATACGCGATCATCAAGACCGGCGGCAAGCAGTTTCGTGTCGAGCCGGGTCGCACATACAAAATTCCTTCTCTCGTCGGTGAAGAGGGCGGGAAGATCGAGTTCAACGACGTGCTGCTCGGAAATGACGGCAAGAACGTCAAGACCGGTGTCCCGTCGCTCGACGGCGCCAAGGTGACCGGCGAGATCGTTCGCCATGGCCGCGGCGAAAAGGTCATCGTCTTCAAGCAGAAGCGGCGAAAGAACTACGCGCGCAAGCGCGGGCATCGGCAGGGCTTCACCGAAGTGCGTATCAACGACATCTCCCTCGGCTGAGCAGAGGTTCCCAATGGCACATAAAAAGGGCGTCGGCTCCTCGCGCAACGGCCGCGACTCCAATCCGAAGTACCGCGGCGTGAAGAAGTATGGCGGTGAGCGCGTCGTCGCCGGCAACATCATCGTTCGTCAGTGCGGCACCAAGTGGCACCCCGGCAACAACGTGGGCCTTGGGACCGACTACACGATCTACGCCTTGATCGACGGGTTCGTGAAGTTCGAGCACAAGAGCAAGAGCCGCTACAAGGTCAGCGTCTACGCGGCGACCTCCACGGAGAATGCAGCCACGAGCGCTGCGTAACTCCGCCTCCAGAATTTCGATTGCTTCGAGGCCCCCGGTTCGGGGGCCTCGCTTGTTTCCGGGAACGCGGTCTGCAACCGAAACGGCACAACTGCGTAGTATTCGACACAGGCTCGAACTGGGAGCGTCGGCGATGCCATTATTCGATCGGTTGCGACAGGAGTTGGATCGCGCGAGCAAATCGGCGCAGCGCGCGCTCGACGAAGGCCGTCTGCGCCTCGATCTCTATCGAGCGCGACAGTCGGTCGATCGATTCGCCCAGCGCTTTGGATACGCCGTGTATCGAGCCAAGAAGGCGGGCGTCGAGCTGACGGTCGAAGAGAACGCGGCGCACATGGGCAACATGACCGCGGCCGAGGCCGAGGTGACGCGACTCGAGACGCTGGTCGCCGAGGCGTCCAGACAACGGCGCGACTTGTTGGGCGGAAGCTCGCCCAATCCAAGCACGAGCTGACGCCTCGGCTGGTCAGCGCGTCAGCGAAGGTCGTCGAGCAGGCGGACGTCGTCGGTGCACAGGCCGTCGACGCCCATGCCGGCGAGCGATCGAGCCGAGCTCACCGAGTTCACGGTCCACGCGATCACGCGCGCGCCGGCGTCGTGCACCTCGGCGACGAGTCGTGCGTCGATCAAGTTCCAGCGCGGCCACAGGTCACGCGCGCCGAAGGTTCTTAGCCCCTGGAGCATCACGTCGGCCGTCGCCTTTTCGAACAGGATCCCGCGAGGGATCTCGGGCGCCAGCTCTCGGCAACGCGCAATGGCCTGATGGTCGAACGAGTGCACGGCGCAGCGCACTGCGCCGGCGCGAATCACGCCGATCACCGCCGCCTCTATGCCGTCGCCCTTGATCTCGACGTAAACGGTCTTGGTTGACGGAGTCGCCGCCAGCACGTCGGCCAAGCTGGGCACGCCGACGCCCGGGGCCAGCTCGACTTGGCGCAGCTCGTCCCAGGTCATGCCGGAAATCGCGCGTCCCGCGGTGCATGTTGCGCGAGCGAGGCTCGGATCGTGGTGCACCACGACGACCCCGTCGCTGGTGGCGTGCACGTCGAGCTCGATGGCGTCCGCACCGCGCTCGAACGCCCGGCGGAACGCCGGGATGGAGTTCTCCGGGAGCTCTCGTTTGGCCCCGCGGTGGGCGATGCGTTCCAAGGGCTGTGCTCGCTATATGGGAGTGTATATTGTGGCCGCGTGCGCCGGTCGTCCTGTCCTTGGCGGCAAGCCGCGATCTATCAAGCGTTTGACCTTAACGGGCCGGACCCGGTGACGTCTACCTGTTGGACCGAATGAGCAATCCGGTACGGGGTAGTGATGATCAACGAGACCTGGATCTCATCGCGCGATGGAAAGCCGGCGATGAACGCGCCGCGACCGAGCTCGTGGAGCGTCACTCGGCGGCCCTCGCACGGTTCGCGGTCAGCTCGGGTGAGCGGAACGACGTCGACGAGCTGGTGCAGGACACCTTCGTCCGCGCGTTCAACTCGCTCGACGGATTTCGCGGGGAGAGCTCGTTTCGCACCTGGTTGTTCACGATCGAGCGTCGGCTCCTGCTCGACCGCCGTCGTTCCGAAAAGCGTCGGCGCGATCGAACCGAGATTCAGGACGGCGATTCCGCCACGGAGTACGACGCGCTCGACTCGGTGGTCGCCGACGAGACGCAACGACGGCTGCAGGATGCCGTCGGACGATTGTCGCCGACCCAGCGAGAGGTATTTGCCCTTCGCGTCGCGGAGGGTTTGTCTTACAAGGAGATCGCCGAGGCGGTGGGAACCACGGAAGGCGCCGCCCGCGTGCATTATCACAACGCCATGCGCGCTGTGAAGGAGTTTCTCGATGAATGACTGCCCGAACGCGGACATCCGCGACCAACTGCCGGACCTGCTGCACGAGCGGCTCGACGTGAGCGTGCGTGCCGCGGTCATGGCGCACGTCGACTCGTGCGTCGACTGTCGCGCGGAGCTCGAGCTCCTGCGGGGCGTTCACGGGATGCTCGTGTCACGGACGCCGCGCGTGGATGTCAATTACATCGTGAACGCGCTGCCCAAGCGCGCGGCGCGGCCCGTTCGCCTGGCGCCGCGTCGTCGCGTGTGGAGCGACTGGCGGATCGCGGCGGCGGTCACGGTAATGGC
>DASVYG010000103.1:0-19470 GCA_036392315.1 Gemmatimonadaceae bacterium | reverse complement strand
GTGGGTCGACATCGATGTCACTCCACGAATCAACCCGAGTACTCGTGTTCGAGTTTCCTCCACGCGTCTGACAGCGAGGATTCCCAATGGACAAGCACATCCCGTTTGGTGTATTCGCCGTCGCGTTCGCGGCGTTCGCAGGCAGCGCGTTCTACACGCTTGCTGCGGCGCGGCACCTCCAAGTGCTCTGGTTGGTCCCCGTTTCGTTGACCTTTACCGCTATCGGGATGCTCGCCGTAGCCGTCGCGATCAAACTCCGAGAGTACGGAGCGCGGCTCGCTGCGCTCGAAACGAGCCTCAAAGATCAAGCGGTCGAGCGCGGCTAGCCTCGGGTTTCCCGCGCAAAGTCGCGCCATGCGAATGGTCCGTAATTCTGTACGCAGAAGAGCGTGTCCACACGCAATCGCTCGCGAGCGACGGCGGCGCGGAGGTCCGCCGCCTCCGTCTCTGTGAACCCCGGCGCCGGCGCACCGTCCGGGCCGCGGTTCATGAACACCAAGTCCGCTCCGTACAGCAGGCGTCGCTCCGGAAAGTACGCCATGAGCATGCGCTCGGCGTACGGCCCCCCGACGGGATAGAGCTCGATCCGATTTTCGCCGCTGCCGAGCGCTGTTTTCGAGCGAACCGGGATCAGACGCGGCGCGCGCCGCGACTTCGCCAGTGCATCCGAGGGCATCGAGTGTGGGCTCGCGGCGAGACGGCGTAGGAACGGAACGCTGTTCGCGTGCACGTAGATCGGAATGTTCAGCGCCATCGCCTCGCGCACGCCGCCAAGATGCGCCCACGGATCGGAGGTCATGACCAGGGCCTTGATCGGCGCCGAGGGCCACCGCCGCCTTGCCTCGGCGATGACCTCGTGCAGATAGTCAGCGCTGATGTGCGCCTCGAAGATGATCACTCCGTCCGGCTGTTTGACGAGCGTTTGGGTCCAGAAATCTGGAACACGCACGATCCCCGGGGCGAGCTCCGTCGACGGTCCTCGCATGCCCAGCCGGAATCGCGAGAAGTTGAACCGCGACGCGGAGTCGAACTGCGCGCGCATGTCATCGGCGACGACGAACGAATCAGGCGCGGCGCTCGGGCTCGACAAAGCGAGCGCGTACGTCACGTCGCGCAGCGGCTGGCCATTCAGCGAGACCTTCTGCTGCATCGGCCAGTACATCCCTGACGGCGTGATCGTCCAGTCCACGTTCTCCGTGCGCATGTCGACGTCACCGAATGGCGCCCACCGAAAATTGTCCGGATACCCTCGCACGATGTCGACGGCGGTCGGCAGATGCGAATCCCTGCTGATCTCGATGCGCATGCGCCCGTTGCGCCAGGGAAATGCGATCACGTCATGCGATACGCCGAATCGATCGACCGGCGCCTCGAGCGCGAGGTGCGGTGACTCGTCGGCCAATCGGAGAGCGCGAAGCGGCATGCCGTCTACCCGATCGATGATATCCTCATACGTCCCATGCGAGCCGCCGGCGTATCGACCGTTGACGAGCGCCACAGCGACGGAATCGGTAAGGAGCGTGACACGCTCGGGCGCTGCACCGCCGTCCGCGCGAATCGCGCGCTCGGCGCGTCGCAGCCGTCCGTTCGCGGGATCGTAGAGCTCTGCGATCTGTGCGTACGCGACGCGCCACGGCCCTTCGGCGCGCTCCGCATTTCCCAGCACCCATGTGTGCTCGATGCCTGACACGCGGATCGCTTGCACCGCGGTATCCCGAGTCGCGTGGTACATCGCCTGGAGTGCCGTACGCGCAACGGTATGCGCATCGGGCGGCAGGACGCCGCTGGATCGTCCGAATGCGAGAAAGAGCGGGATCAGCGCGGCTATGAGGTTGGAGGGCATCATGTGACTATCGTACAAGCTGCGCCCGTCCCATGCGCGTCACGTGTCGCGAACGGTGCGATTCGCGTCGTCGGCGGCGAAACGGCGGGCAGTCACCTGCGGCGCCGACTGAGGCCAGCGACATGCTACCCGACGCTCCGACAACGCTCGAGCGTCAACGGATTGCTTGATAGATCTTTCGTGCCTTGCCGTGCGTCTTGCGCCCGGTCACGTCATAGCTCACGATGCGACGCGTGGCGGCATCGATCCCGTAGGTGGCTACGATCGCCGGGTCGGCAAACCGAATCGTCCACCGATCCGGACGGGCGTCGACGACGGCAACGCTGTCCATCTCGATGGCGTCGTCGCCCTCGGAGTAGAGAGGCAGAATGGCCGTGTAGCCGAGGCGGTACGGCAAAGAGCGCACGAGCAGCTCGATCTCGCTGAACGCGAAGACCGGCACGTCGTAGCGCCGATCGAACGTGTTCACCGAATCGCCTGACGCGTTCGTTTGGTGAACGGTACCGCCATCATAGTCGAAGCGCTTGTCGATTTTGCGCTGCAAATATGCGAGATGCTCGCGCACGGGGCGCAGGTCGACACGATGGACGAAAAGACTGTCGTAGTAGTCGCCCCCCGAGTAGTGACCGGTGGTCACCCGAAGGATCGTCGATCCGCCCGCGCTGTTTGCTGCGACTTCGTCGATGCGCGTGACGAGCGATTCGTGTTCAGTGGTGTCTCCGGTCGCCGCGCGGGACAGTGTGCGCTCGACGTGCGCGTCACTCGTGAAATGGTCGGTGACCAACGCGCGTGTGTCCGCTGAGACCACGGGATACATAGAGCTCATGGCAAGCGTCGGGGAATGCCGACAGCTCGCCGCGGCGATTGCGATGAATGCAATGCCGGCGGCCCGAAGGATGACAGTTCTCATGAACGTGCTATTGGGCCCGCAACGTTTCTGCCGGATCGACGCGCGATGCCCGACGGGCCGGAACCCAGCTCGCCGTGGCCGCGATGACAAGGAGGACAATCGCCGAGCCTCCAAGGGTCAACGGATCGGTCGTCGCCACGCCGAAGAGCAGCGTGCGCAGGTAGCGCGCGACGAGCGCGAAGATCACGAGACCGAACGCGCTGCCGAATAGGGCGAGCGTGATCCCGTATCGCATCAGTCCGAGCGCCACCTCGCGCGGAGACGCACCGAGCGCGATTCGAATGCCGAGCTCGCGCGTGCGGAGCGTCACGACGTAGGCGAGCACGCCGTACAAGCCGACCGCGCCGAGGACCAGCGTCACCGCAACGGCACCGCCGAGAATGAGGATGATGAAGGTGAGCTGCGCGGTGGCCGCGCTCACGACCGCGGTCATGGGCCTCGCGTCGAAGACGGGCAGCGTGGGGTCGATCTCACGGACGGCACCCTGCACCGCCGTGGCGATCGTCGCCGACTCGTTCTTCGTGCGAACCACCAACGCCATGGTGCGCTTCGTCCGCTTGGGGACATTGCCCTCTTCCAGCCCCTCGGGGAAATACGTGACTTGCCCCGGAATCGCCGCGAGCGAAGTGTCACGTATGTCTGCCACCACTCCGATCACCGTGTACTCGCGACCATTGGGCAACGGACGAAAGCGCTTGCCCAATGCCGCAACGCCGGTCGAGTCTTTCCAGAAGGACTGCGCGGTGCTTCGAGACACGATGGCCTCATTCGCGCGTTGCGCCTCCATCCGATCGAAGTTCCTGCCGGCGAGCAGCCGGATCTTCATCGCGCGAAAGTAATCCGCGTTCACGGCCGTCTGGAGCTGAAGCGGCGGCAACTTCTTGGCGTACGACGGATCATCCTCGGGATAGAGTGGATTCGGATCGATCCCGTGATCCTCGAGCGGCAGTCGCGATGTGAGACCGACCGACTCCACGCCGGGAAGAGCGGCGACGCGATCGACGAGCCGGGAATAGAATTGAACGAGGACGGTGTCCCCTTTGTACCGGCTCGGCGGCAGCGACACCCAGAACGTCGAAACGCGTTGTGCATCAAAGCCGGGCTGCACGGCGTGCAAGCGTTGGAACGTGCGCATGAGCAGCCCGGAGCCCGCGAGAACGATGAGCGCGAGCGCGATCTGCGCTGCGACAAGCCCGCTCCGCAATCGTTGTTGCGCGTGGCCGGTCGTGCCGCTCCGTCCTCCCTCGCGCAGCGCCAGACTACCGCGACCAATGCGGAGCGACGGGATCGCACTGCACGCGAGCGCGACCAGAGCCGCCAGGCCGAGCGTGAAGAGCACGGTGCGGGAGTCGATGGTCACTTCGCTGAGCCGAGGAATGCCGGGGGGTCCGGCGCTCACCAGCGATCGGATCGCCGCGATCGCGGCAGCGAGGCCGAGCGCGGCCGCCGCGGCGGCGAGCACCGCGCATTCGGTGATGAAGTGCATCCGAAGTCGCGCGCGTCCCGCGCCGAGCGCCTGCCGAACGGCGAGCTCGCGCTGATGTGCCTCGGCGCGGACCAGCGTGAGATTGGCGACGTTGGCGCATGCGACGAGGAGAACGAGAAGAGCGGCGGCGGCAATCATCCACAACGTGCGGGCGAATCCGGCTGTCATGTCCGCCTTGAGCGGAACGATCGACGGCGCTGGATGCGTCTGCTCCATGATCGCCGCCGTGGTAATGCCCGGGACGAAGTTCGGAAACAACTCGGGCCATCGCGGGAGCGCGCGCGCGAAATCACGCTGCGCGTCGGCGGGGGTGACGCCCGGCTTGAGCCGCGCGACCCCAGGGTACGCGAACGCTGAAGCGGGAGGATTCGCCGGGTCGAGCTGTAGCGGAATCCAGAGCTTCGTCGCGGCCGAAGGAAATCGGAAGCGGGAAGGCATGACGCCGACGATCTCGCGACTCACGCCGTCCACGTCGAGCCGGCGCCCCAAGACGGCGCGATCGGCCCCGTACCGCTCGCGCCACATCGCTTCGCCGATGAGGATCACCGGCGACGCACCGGGTCGGTCGTCTTCGGCGGTGAACGCGCGTCCGATGATCGGCACTACACGAAGGACCGGAATCAGCGTCGCCGAGAACTTGGCGCTGGTCAGTCGTTCGGGCGCGCTGGTGCCGCCCGGGTCGGCGATGTTCACGTCACCTTCCGAATAGACGCCGATGCCGTCGGTCGTGTGCGTGAGGCGTTGATAGGTGAAGAACGTCGTCGCGGTTTGCGGCTGGTGCGCCATGTTCACCGCGGGCAGCTCGTGATAGGCGGCCACGAGCCGATCCGGATTGCCGAACGGAAGGGGCCGGAGCAACACCCCGTTCACCAGCGCGAAGATCGCCACGCTGGCGCCGATGCCGATGGCGAGCGTGAGCACCGCAGTGATCGTGAAGGCCGGTGAGCGGCGGAGAGACCGAACCGCGTAGCGCAGGTCCTGCACAGCGGCCGCGAGCAGCTGCCTCAGTCGTTCTCGTCGTTCGCGGTGACGGTCCACTGCGGCAAGCTCGCGGCGTGACGCGCGCAGGTCGCCGAACTCGCCTTCGGCCTGCACTCTGGCTTGGCTTTCGAGCATTCCCTGCTTCGTCAGCTCACGGACGCGGCTATCGATGTGAAACGCGATCTCTTCGTCGACGTCGCGATCGATACGGCGCGAGGGCAGGCGCACCGCGCGTCGTAGGCCCGGGATGCGTGTCTCGTCCGTCATGATCGGCTGCCCCACGACGTTGCGTTGAGCACGCGGAACAGACCGTCGGCATATCGCGTGAGGCGCGACGACTCGGCGCGCAGCTGCGCGCGGCCGCGGGCCGTCAACTGATAGAACTTGGCGCGGCGGTTGTTGTCGGACAAACCCCAGTCGCTCTCGACCCATCCTTTGTCTTCGAGCCGATGGAGCGCCAGGTAGAGCGCGCGATCCTCGACGTTGAGCGTATCGCGCGAGGTTTCTTTGATCCACCCGGCGATGCCGTAGCCGTGGCGCGGCCCCCACGTGAGCGTCTTCAGGATCAGCGCGTCGAGCGTGCCGCGCAGCAGGTCTTCCGATTCTCGAGCCACGGCACTTCTCCCCCGGAGATTCTCCGGTAAGATCGGGAACGGTCGCGAGGCTGTCAAGATTGCATCTCGTAAGGATCCTGTTCCGCTGCCTACCTTCGACTCCGAGTGCGGCAATGAGGCTGAAACGATATTGCGTCCGCTCCCTGGCATTAGCCGTCGTCGCCACCTGGACGGGCGCGTGCACGCCCCGCGGGCTGGTTGCTCGCGCACCTACACCGACGGCGCCCGACTCGGCCGGAATCGAGCGATTGCATCGGCTCGATGTTGCGGCGACGCTCGCCGACAAGGCGGACTCGCTCGAGACGCTTTGGGATCCCGATGCGGTTCGACTCCAGCCGGGCGGTCCGGCTGAGATCGGCCGAACGATGATTTACACGAATGACAAGCGCCAGGAGCGTAAGACGGGCGGAGGCAAGACTGTCTGTTACCGGTCGGAAATCCAGGACCTGCAGATCGCGGGCGATTGGGCATTCGAGTGGGGCTACTTCTCATATCGGGAAATGAGTGACACCGCCGCGATACGCGGCAAGGTCATGCGAATTCTCAAACGACAGCCCGATGGGGCGTGGAAGTTTGCGCGCGTCATGGGATTCGTCGAACGGAATGAATCCGCCGCGCCGCTCACGAACCCGTGCCGATGACGGACTGGATCAGCACTGCCTGCCACGGCGACGGAGGGATTGCGGATGGCGTGCACCACGATAGTGTTGTGGAACAGTGAATTACTCATGAGCGCCGGAGATATCGATATGCGCGCGTTCTCTTTTCTAGTCTTGCATGTGCTCGCCATCTCGTCGCTCGCCGAGGCGCAAGCCACCCCCTCGGCGAATGCGCCCGATTCGTCTTCGATCACTCTTGCCGCGGGCACGCGCATCTACGCGATCGCGGCGCGCGCTGTCGAAACGCGCTCCGTTCGCCCCGGTGATACCGTCTACTTTCAGACGGTCGCCCCGATCTTCGCGGATGGTCGCGTCGCCCTTCCGGCCGGAACGGACGTGCTTGGGACGGTCGAATCCGCGGCACGTCGCGGCTGGATTCGCCCCGAGCTCGAGCTCAGGCTCCGCGCCAGCACTTTTGTCTTCGCGAACGGTTACGTGGCCACGGGATCGCTCATCGAATCGCACGGCACAGTAGGCGACAACGGCATCCACCGCGACGATGGTGCCGTCGGGACGGCGCTCACATCTTCCGCGGTCGCGGGCGTCATACTGGGCGGGCCGGTAATCACCGCAATCAGCGCGGGAGTCTTCATCACCGTACTTGTCCACCCGACTGCTGTTGCCATGGAACGGGGTTCACCGATGCAGCTCGTCCTTCAGGGGCCGCTCACGCTCGATGCACGCAGAGTTGCCGACGCGGCTCGCGTCAGGCCCGGCACGCGTCTCGTTGCGCGCGTGGGCCGAGAGTGTTTCGACCCGGGATCGCCTGGCACACCTGACGTCGTGATCCCTGGCGACCCAGGCACGCCGGCGGTTGGTGATATGCCGGGAACACCACCGACGCCACCGACCATGATCCCTGGCACGCCAGGCACACCAGCTTCGTGGACGCGCTGTCCGTAGGCGGGCGGCCGTAGCAGTATTCAGTGCCCCTCACTGGCAACACATGTTCGCGGCGCTCACGCGGGCCGAATGTTCCGGTTGCGATGGAAGACATTGTCCGGATCGTAGCGGTGCTTGATCGTGGCGAGCCGAGCGTAGTGGTCGCCGTAGCTCGCCCTGACCGCCGCCTCTGAGCTCTCGCTGAGATAGTTGACGTACGTGCCGGTCTGCGAGACCCGATGCAACTCCTCCCAGGTGCTGTCGACCCACCGCATGTGAGCGTCGGCGTCCGCCGGATCACCCCAGCTCGAGCTGATGAAGTTTGTCGATTGTCCCACCGTGCGGCGGAACGGAGTCGCCGCCGGCGGGACTTGGCAAATGCGACCGTGCATGTAGTGTCCGATGCCCAATTGCCAGCCGGCGGGTGCGCGCTCGATGGAGCTCGCGAATTTGTCGATCGCGGTATCGGAGAGCTCGGAGAGGGATCCGCCGCGCCAGTACGTATTGGGCGTCTGCAACATGGTGCGCTGCGGCATGTGCGCGAGAAAGCGCGCCCACGGAACGACTTCGACGGTGTCCGCAACCGGCGATTCAATTCTCCGCAGCGGTTCGAGCACCCGCAGCCCACTTTTCGGCTCGCCGCTCCAGCAGACCATCGCCCAAATCGTCGGGTCCGGGTCGGCGAAGATCGAAAGCTCGACGGTGAGCGCGTCGGGCGCCGCCTTCATATAGGAACGATAGAAGCGCAGGAACGGGCGGATGTCCTTAGGGCGAAATGCGACCACGCCGCCGACCACGTTGCCGACCGGGTGGAGTTGGAGCTCGAGCTCCGTTGCGACACCGAAGTTTCCGCCGCCTCCGCGAATCGCCCAGTAGAGGTCCGCGTTGGAGTCGGCGCTGGCTCGAAGCAGTGCACCGTCGGCCGTGACGATGGCGGCCGAAACGAGGTTATCGCAGGCGGCGCCGTGCGTTCCGAGAAACCAGCCGATGCCGCCGCCGAGCGTCAGGCCGCCGACACCCACGCTGGGATTGCAGCCGAGCACGGGCGCGACGTCGAATGGAACGGCCGCGGCCTTCAGTTCGCCCGATAGCACTCCGGGCCCGACGTGCGCGTGCCGGCGCGACGGATCGATGTCAACGCGTTTCATCGCCGAGAGATCGACGACGAGCCCGCCCTCGCAAGTCGACGCACCGAGGATGTCGTGGCCGCCGCCGCGCACCGCGAGCTCCAGCGATTGCTCGCGCGCGAACGTGACGGACTTCACGACGTCGTTGGCGTCAGCGCATCGCACGATGGCCGCGGGGCGAGCGTCGGTGTGCGGATTGAAGCTCCACACGCGGCGCGCGCGGTCGTAGCCTCCGTCAACCGGAAGAATCAACGATCCCTTGATCGACGCGCGAAGCGCCTCGAAGTCCGAGCGTGGCGCGATCCATTGGAAGGGCCGTGTCGCCACGGTCGCGGCACCCAATCCGGCCATTTCGATGAAAGTGCGGCGTGAGATTGTCATGGCGAGTGGTGAAGAGCCCGATCGAGCCGAGGTTGGGTTCGATCGGTCAAGGGATCCACTGCATTGTCCGGGCGCATGAAGGTTAGAGACCGGACCTCGTGGGATGGTTTGGATCGGTCCGAGCCTCCAATGGGTGGGGGGTTCCCTGACGCACAAAGCGCCGAGTAGTTGATTTCAACCCGCGTCCAACCATTTTGAAGGATAGGTTGTCTATCCCATAGACTCTCTACCCCCTGATTCGCTAATGCCCACCAAGCGCGATCTGCTGCCCGGCACGCTCGACATGCTGATTCTCAAAACGCTGTCGGCGGGCCCGCTGCATGGCTACGGCATCGCCCTTCACATCAAGGAGTTTTCGAAGGACGTGCTTCAGGTGGACGAGGGTTCGCTGTATCCAGCGCTGCAGCGGATGCGGCAGCGCGGCTGGCTCGTCGCCCAGTGGAAGCAGACGCCGAACAACCAACGGGCGCGCTACTACTCGCTCACCGCCGCCGGCCGCAAACAGCTGGGACTCGAAGAAGCAGGCTTCGCCGAGCTGCTCGCCGCCATTCAACGCGTCATGCGCTCGGTGTAGGCGAATTCCGACGATGACGCTCCTCGAGCTGCTCAATCGGCTGCACGACCGGCTGCGGCGCGATGCGCTCGACGCCGAGCTGGACGAGGAGCTGCGGTTTCACCGACAGATGCTTGCACGGGACGAGCGCGATGCCGGCGCCGCGCTCGACGACGTGCCACGAAACGTTCGACGCCGACTCGGCAGTCCGACACACATCAAAGAGGAGACGCGCGATATGTGGAGTCTCGGATCGTTGGACGATTTGCTCCTCGACCTGCGCTACGTGCTGCGCACCATTCGCCGCACGCCCGCGTTCTCCCTCGTGGTCACCGTCACACTCGCACTCGGCATCGGCGCGACTACATCGATGTTCAGTGTGATCGACGCCATTCTCCTTCGGCCGCTCCCCTACCCCGCTCCGGCGGACCTGGTCCAGCTCGCCGACGTTCAGCGGGGCGACAATGCGCCGGCGTCGTACCCTGAATACATAGACTGGAAGCAGCGGACGACCGACGTGTTCAGCGAGGTCGGCACCTGGTACGGGCACGGCGAGGTTCTCGAGAACCACGGCGACGCCGAGCAACTGCAAGGCGCCGCCATTTCGACGAACGTGCCGCTGATCTTGGGTGTGCATCCGCTCCTCGGCCGCTCCTTCCGGCCGGACGAAGAAGCGTCGAGTGCCCCGCGAGTGGTGATGCTGGGCGAAGCGCTCTGGCGCGATCGATTCTCCGGTGACCCGGCCGTTCTCGGGAAGACCGTCACGCTCACCGGCCAGCCGTATGTCATCATCGGCGTCGTGCCGAACATCGCACGCGCGATTCTACCGTGGCGTCTCGGACTGAGCCAGGGGCGTCCCGCCGACTTCTGGATGCCGCTGCGGCTGAACGATCAAAACTCGCCGCGTGGAATGCACTGGCTCTCGGTCGTCGGGCGCCTGCGGCCCGGCGTCGATCTCGCGCAGGCGCGTATCCGCCTCAAAGCGATCGCGGCGTCGCTAATGCGCGATCGCGCGACCGATCACGGAATACGCGCGCGTCCGCTCGCCGACACACTCTTCGGCGACTATCGAACGCCGTTGCGCCTGCTGCTCGCCGCGGTCGCGCTGCTGTTGCTCATCGCGTGTTCGAACGTGGCGAACCTGTTATTGGCGCGCGCCGCTACGCGCGGGCGGGAATTCGCCGTGCGCTCGGCGATCGGCGCCGGCAAGTCGCGCGTGTTGCGTCTCGTCCTCGTGGAGAGCATCGTGCGCGCGGCAGTCGGAGGCGCATGCGGTATCGCGCTGGCGTACGCCGCGTTGTGGGGCGCTCGCGTGACCCTCGGCGCCGGAATACCGCGCATGGCCGAAGCGTCGATCGATCTACGCGCGCTTGCGCTGACTGTGACAATAGTTCTGCTATGCGGAGTCGCATTCGGCATCGTGCCGGCGTTGCGCGCCGCGCGCGGTGATCTGGCTGGCCAACTCCGCGACGGCGGGCGCCAAGTGATGGGCAGCGGTGCGCACGATCGCGTGCGCCGCACGCTGATCATCGGAGAGATCGCGCTGTCGTTCATGCTCCTGGCTACCGCGGGATTACTGACGCGCAGCTTCGCGAAGCTCCTCGCGGTGCCCAAAGGGTTCGATCCAAACGGCCTCGTCGCGGGATACACTTGGATTCCGGACACGCGTTATCCGGACTCGACCTCGCAGCGGGTGTTCTACGATCGTCTGATTGGCGAAGTCAGTGCCTCATTCGGCGAGAGGAACGTGACGTTGGCCAACGTCGTGCCGATCTCTCCCGGGACAAACGGCGACATTCAGGTCGAAGGCAAGACGTTCTCGAGCGGTGCGCCGTTGGCCGAGAAGCGGATCGTGGGCGGCAACTATTTCAGCATGCTCGGCGCCCGGCTCGTTTCCGGCCGCTTCTTCCAGCGCACAGACATCATGGGCGCGCCGCCGGTCGTCGTCATCAACGAGACGTTCGCGAAGCGGATATTCCCAGGCGAGAATCCGATCGGTAGGCGCCTCGCGTTCTCGTGGGGCATTGACGGCTATCAGCGGATTGTCGGCGTAGTCGCCGATCTCCGTGAGGGATCACTCAGCGAAGCAGCCAGGCCGGCGGTCTATATCTCGAGCGAACAGCGTCCAAACACGTCCATGAACGTGCTGGTGCGCACGTCGTTGCCGCTCGCCACGGTCGCGGTGACCCTGCGCCACGCACTTCGTTCCGTCGATCCGCTCGTACCACTCGTGGAAGCAGAGACCATGTCCGACGTCGTGCTGGCCGACGTCAGGCAACAGCGCTTGATCGTGATCATTCTTGGATCTTTTGCGGCGACGGCGCTGCTACTCGCGGCGGTCGGTTTGTTCGGCGTGGTCAGCTACTCGGTTGCGCAGCGAACGCAGGAGCTTGGTGTGCGCGCCGCGCTCGGCGCGTTGCCAGCGAACCTGATTGGCCTGGTGCTCCGCCAGACCGCTACGTTCGCGGGAATTGGAATCGTTCTCGGATGGATTGGCGCCGTCGCGGCGCGTGGGCTCGTGAAGTCGCAGCTCTTCGGCGTCGGGGCGACCGATGCGGCGACGTTCGCCGTTGCGGCCGCAACGTTGGCGCTGGTGGCGCTCGTTGCGAGCGCGGTGCCGAGCTGGCGCGCGGCGAGGGCGGATCCGCTCGCCGCGCTGCGTGCGGAGTAGTTGCGATCGAGGCGCGCCAGAGCCTGCCGCCGGCGTCCACCTCTCCCGACTGGCGACGCGCTTCAATCGGACGGGAGCACGAAGCGTCCAGTCCGAAGTATCGCGCTGATCCAGGACATGTGCGGGTACTTGTTCGACGCGAGCTCTTTGATTTCGGCGTCGACGTCATATGCGACGCGGCGGATCGTCGGTCGTCCATCATCGATCACCAGGTACGACGCGCGAGGATCGCCATCGTACGGAAGGCCGACGCTCCCGGAATTTGCGATGACAAACTCCGGCAGTTGACGAACGAATGGCTGATGGACGTGGCCATAGACCACGACGTGCGCGTCGAGATTTCCGTAGGTCCGATCGAACTCCTCATCATTCCCGGTCGGCGACGGCGACGTCCAGCAATCTCCCGGACTGGCATGAACGATCGTCATGCCGTGATCGGACCACTGGTTCGGGAGGGATTTGAGCCAACGAGTTCGCTCGGCTCCCACCTCCAAGCGATTCGCCGCGACATCGGCGAAAACGACCTGCCAGAGAGTCGTGAGTGCCGGGTTAGCTTGCGCAATCGCCTCCAATGGCTCCGGCCTCCACAGAACCTCGTCCGTATTCCCGACGACGCCCGGCCACCCCAGGTCCCGGATCAGATCGACCACGTCGGCGGAACGCGATCCGCTCCCGACAAGGTCTCCGCCATGAACGACGAGATCGGCTCCGACGGATTTCATGTCGTTGAGCACCGCCTGGAACGCAGTCCAATTTCCGTGCACGTCGGAGACGACGACGATTCTCATTTTGCGATAGACGATGGCTTTCATGGTTATCGCGCCGGCGACAACTGCGGCGGCGGTGCCGGATCGCTCGTCGTCCCGGTGCTCGGTCGTATGCCCTTGATCAACATCCAACCGCCGAAGCCAATCTCTCCGATAGCCTGCGGCACGCTCGATGCCAACGCAATGATCCGTGCGTGCTCCGGCAGGAAGTAGTGCGCGACGCAATCGACGACATATAATCTGTTGATGCCGATTCTGCACACCGGGAACGCCCGCATAGACCTCATTGCACGGCAGATGGGGAGCACCCGCCAGACGCTCTACCGAAAACTCAAGGCCGAGGGTGTAGACTTCGAAACAGTGTTGGCCGATCTCCGGCGTTCGATGGCGCTTCATTAGCTGAACGGCCGCAAGAAATCTGTGAAGGAGACGGTTTACTTGGTGGCTTCTCAGACCCGGCCGCATTCTCTCGGGCGTTCAAGCGATGGACCGGGCAAAGGCGGGGGATGGCGGCAAACTCTACGCCTCGCTAGCGCAACACTGTCGAGAAGACTCCGCCCACTATCATGCTGGCCACTCTTGCTCCGACGGCGACGATCAGCATGGCGGGGATCGCCGCAATCGCGACCTTCGCCAGCAAAACGACGAGATGCACGAATGGAATGTCGAGCCCGACCAGCGTCACGCGGCGACCGTCGAGATCGGACAGGCCGCCGGATCCGCCGACGCTCATTTGACGCCGCGTCATCTCGGCCGTTACGGCAATCCGCATGTCGCCTGACGTCGCCGGATCGAGCTCCAGGCTCCGAAGTCCCGAATTGCTCAGGGTCGAAAGCTTGATCATGGCTGTGGTGTCACCCTTTCGACGGCCGGATGACCGGCAGGCTCGTGGTGCGTCGTCTGAGCGATGTGCCTGGTGTCTCGGACTATTGGGTCGACTTGGATCCCTAATCGCAAATCGGGGAGCCACGGCTCGACCGCGAACCGCCGCCAGCGCCCAAGGCGCCACCGACGCGATCAGGATGCCGCGACGATCGGATTACCGAGGCCCCCAATGCGCTCGATCTCGACCTCCATCGTGTCGCCCGGTTTGAGGAACACCGGCGGCTTGCGCGCGAAGCCGACACCGGCCGGCGTGCCGGTGGCGATGACGTCTCCCGGCTCGAGTGTAATGCTCCTCGTAATGAACTCGATGAGCTCCGGCACGCGGAAGATCAGCTGATTCGTATTCGAGTCCTGCATCACCGCGCCATTCACCTTCATCGTGATGCGCAGCGTATGCGGGTCGGGAATTTCGTCCGTCGTGACGATCGTCTGCCCCATTGGTGCGAACGTGTCGCACGATTTACCGCGCTGCCACTGTCCGTCACCAAACTGGAAATCGCGCGCGGTAACGTCGTTGAAGGCGGTGTAGCCAAGCACATAGTCGTAGGCGCGATCGGCGCTCACATGCTTGGCGACGCGCCCGATGACCACGGCGAGCTCCGCCTCGTAATCGATCTTCTCGCTCGTCGTGGGAACGACAACGGGTTCGCCCGGCGCGATCACGCAGCTGGAAAACTTCGAGAAGATCACCGGCGTCGCCGGAACGGCGAGCCCGCTTTCTCGAGCGTGATCGCGATAGTTCAATCCGATGCAAACGATCTTGCCCGGCCGCGGCACCGGCGCGAACCAATACGCATCCCGCCTCGGCACGAGCCAGCCTTTCTCGCGCGCGTCGGCAAACGCGGTGGCGTCGCGCTCGAGTCGAGTCGCTGTATCGCGTGCGGTGCGAAACCACCGCTCGTCCATGTCGAACCACGCGAGCGGATTCGACGGGCGTTCCTCCGGCGCGAACAGCTTCTCGCAGTCGAGGCGTTGTCCGCTGTCCACGCCGTTCGTGTGGACGATGATCCCCGGCCGCGGGGACTTCCATTGTGAGTCTTCCGTCGCAAACGAGATGATGCGCATGAGAGAATCTATCAACGGGGGGCTTTTCGCGTCTCGATCGGAGCAGTGACGATAGCTCCGGTCGGGCCTGTCGCGGCGAGCCCCCTCGCGGAACGGCGGCCGTCATCTCAGCACGTGGCCACGTTCTTGAGTGTATTGCGCGGCGGACGCCGCAGCAACCGATCTCGTGCGATGGGTAGACACGGGATTACACCTTCAACCAGGTTCCGCACATGACCACATTCACCGTTGGCTATTTCGTCGGCAGCCTCGCGAAAGGCTCGATCAACCGGAAGCTGGCGCACGCGCTCGTACGCCTAGCTCCACCAGAAATGAAGATGCGCGAGATCCCGATCGGCGACTTACCCCTCTACTCGTACGATTACGATGCGAACTACCCGCCGGCCGGCAAGGCGCTCAAGGATGCAATCGCCGCCGTCGATGGGGTGTTGTTTGTGACGCCGGAGTACAACCGGTCGATTCCCGGCGCCCTCAAGAATGCCATCGACTGGGCAAGCCGCCCGTGGGGCACGAACTCCTTCGCGCGCAAGCCGTCTGCCGTGATCGGCACGTCACCGGGGAAGATCGGCACGGCCGTCGCACAGCAGCACCTGCGCAGCATGATGGCGTTCTGCAACTCGCCACAGTTCAACGCGATCGAGGCATACATCCAGTACACGCCGGGACTTCTCACCGACGACAATGACGTCACGAACGACTCGACTAAGGAATTCCTGACGACCTACCTGCGGGAGTTCCACGGGTACATCACGCGAGTGTACATGGCGATCCCGCGGTCGACGTTGCAGACCTGACACCTCGGGCGCGCGCTATCGCTTCGCGTCGCTCGCTGGTTCGCCGACGCTCAATACGATCTTTCCGCGCGCATGGGGGACGCCGGCGAGCATCTCGTGCGCGAGCCTCGCCTCCGCCAGCGGGAGAACCGAACCAACGTGTGGCTTGAGTTCTCCGCGTTCGAAGAGCGATGTCAGCGTCGTGAGCCGCGCCGTGGTCACCTCGACAAAGAAGAATGCGGTTCGAACGCCCGGAATCATTCGCTCGGCGGGGAATGGGGTCACGACCGAGACGAGGATACCGCCGGGCTTCACGACCTGTGCTGAGCGCACTCGAGTTTCACCGCCGACCGTGTCGAGAACGATGTCGACACTCGAGGCCGCATCCGTGAAGTCGACGCCTTTGTAGTCGAGCACTTCGTCCGCGCCGAGGCTCCGAACGAAATCCGCATCGCCCGCCGACGCGGTGGCGATGACGTGGAGCCCCGCACCGCGCGCAAGTTGGACGGCGTACGCCCCGACGTTGCCAGCTCCGCCATTGATCAGCACCGTCTGCCCGGGGGTCGCCTCTCCGTACTCGTGGACCATTTGCCATGCCGTGACGGCAACGACCGGCGCGGACGCAGCCTCGAGGTCGCTCAGCGATTGAGGCGCGAGCGCGGACATCTCGGCAGACGCCACCGCAAACTCCGTGTACCCGCCAATGAATTGCGGATTCGTCGCGCCGTACACCCGGTCACCGATGCGGAACGACGACACAGCGTCGCCGACCTGCTCGACTGTGCCGGCGAATTCCGATCCGAGAATGAAGGGAAAGGGTGGTTTGATCTCGGTCTTCCCTGCTCGGATGAGCGCGTCCCACGGCCCGACACCCGCGGCTGTCACGCGAATCAGCAGCTCGTGTGATCCGGGCGCCGGGCGCGCGACGTCGTCGATGACGATGACGTCCGGGCTGCCGAATGCGTGAATCCTCGCAGCGTTCATCGACGGGTCGGTCACGGTGTAAGGAACATGTTGTCCGCGCGGCCCTGCTTGACGCGTCTGTTCCGTTGCGGTTCGTTCGTCGCGGCTCCAATCACGTTACGCCTTGTCGAATCTGACACCCGATTGAGGCATCCGGCGAGCGTGCAAAATCCGCGCGCATTTACATCGGCAAAGGAGAATCGGACGCTGCTCTACCTCGATGCACATAGACTTGATGACGTCTCAGCAGAGGACGTGGCCGGTGCGTGCTCTGATTCTGTGCGCGACCGGTACTTGAGAATCGTTGCATACTCACGGCGCTCTCGTTAGTATCGCGCATCCGCCCCGGAGGTTGGCGATGGCGACGCTGGTGCTCATTCACCCGGCGTGGTTTGGCGGCTGGTGCTGGCGTGATGTCGTTCGTCCCCTTCGAGCCGCCGGGCATGAGGCGTGGGCGCCAACGCTCACCGGATTTGGCGAGCGGGCGCACCTGGCGAGTCCAGCCATCACGCTGGGCACGCACGTCGAGGACGTCATCAGCTTGCTGGAGTTCGAGGACCTCCACGAGGTGACGTTGGTCGGGAACAGCTCGGGGGGGACAGTCATCACGGCGGTTGCCGACCGATGTCCAGAGCGGATCGCGCGCCTCGTGTATCTCGATGCGTTCCTGCCGTCCGATGGTCAAAGCACGCTCGATCTGCTTCCGCCGGATCGTGTGGCGGCGCTGGATCGTCTCGTCCAATCGGAGGGCGACGGATGGCGCCTTCCCCGGTTCGGTCCGCCTCCGTGGGAGATGATTCTCCGCGAGATCTGGCACGTGACAGACGACGACAAGTTCCGCTGGGTCCTGCCACGCCTTCGGCCTGCGCCATATGGCCACTTCACAGAGCCGGTGCGGCTGACGAACGCTCGGGCCGCCGCCAGCATCAAGCGAGTCTACATTCGCTGTGTCAACTCGGCGCCGTCGCCCTTCGACCGCGCTGCAGCGGTCGCGCAAGCCAGTCCGGACTGGGAGTACCGGTCGATGCAAACCTATCACATTCCGTTCGTAACGAACCCGGAGGACGTGGCGCAAGCTATGCTCGAGATCGTGGCGTGATCGCCGCGAGTCGTGGGTTCACGACGGGGTTGGTCGCGCGGCGGCGCAGAAACAACCAACGCGCGGTCGGCTGATCGAGCTCAGGCTTTGCCTGATTGCGCACGCGCCCCAACGGGCCACCGTTGAACAGTACCAGCCGCGATGCACTCTCTCCTTCAACGGAGCTAGGCCCATGCATAGTTCATCTAGGACTACGCCTGGGTCGCCGGTAGGCACGACGACCAGTGCGTACGCCTCAGGACCGAATACGCAACTGCAGCCAGACGCGAAGGCCGCAGATACCGAGGCGACAGAGCCACTGAAGCCAGAACCACGCAATCGCGTTGTTCAAGTCAGCCGGTTCGGCGGTCCCGAAGGCCTGGAGGTAGTCGACGCTCCCATGCCGACGGCCGGCCGGGGCGAGGTGCGCGTCCGCGTACTCGCCTCGAGCCTCGAGTATACCGACGTGGTAATCCGGCGACACCTCTACGCACAGACGATGCGCCGCCAGCCGCCGTTCGTGCTCGGGTACGATCTCGTCGGAGAGATCGATCAGGTCGGCGAAGGTGTGAGCGGCTTTCAGCTCGGCGATCGGGTGGCTGATATGACGGTGGTCGGGTCGAACGCCGCCTATCGGACGCTCCGCGCCGACGACGTGGTCCGCGTGCCGGCGGGCGTCGATGCGGCGGAGGCGGCGGCGATCATCCTGAGTTGGACGACCGCATACCAGCTCCTTCACCGTTCGGCCGAAGTGCGCCGAGGGCAGCGCGTGCTCGTGCATGGAGCCGCCGGCGCTGTCGGTCAGGCCTTGCTCGTGCTCGGCAAACCGATCGGTGTCGAGTTGTGGGGTACTGCGCGCAGTGCGCATGCGGCACTGGTTCGCGAGCTCGGCGCCACGCCGATCGACTACGAACATGAGGACTTCACGCGCGTGCTGCCGGGCGGATTCGACGTCATCTTCGACGGCGTTGGCGAGGACAGCTATCGCCGCTCGCTCGCGGCGCTCAAGCGCGGCGGGTTGGTGTGCGCGTACGGCTACTCGGCGCGCGTCCAGGCGCAGCCCCGACTGCGTACGACCTTGATGTGGATGGCGCGCGTGTACATTGGGCGAACTCTGCTCGGCTGGTTGCCTGGTGCAAAGCGTGTCCGGCTGTACTCGATCAACCTGATGCGCGCGCGACATCCGGCGTGGTTCCGGAGCGATCTGGAGCGGCTCTTCGGTCTGCTGGAAACCCGGGCCATCGAGCCGCGTGTGGCCGGACGGATCTCTTTCGATGAGATCGTCGACGCACATCGCCGCGTCGAGGCTGGAGGTCTCGAGGGCAAGCTCGTCTTGTGCCCCGATCTCCCGTCGGTACGCGAACGGACGACGCCCTAGCGGCGTCGCCGCGCGAGTCTAGGAATCGCGCACCGGCGCAAAGATTAGTCTCCGATGTCACTCCGCGCGGAGAGCAATCACCGGGTCCACGCCGGCGGCGCGACGAGCTGGAACGATGCACGCGGCAGTGGTCACGACCACGAACACCACAGCGCTCACGCCATAGGCGAATGCGTCGATCGTCGGTGCTTCGTACAGGAGCGACCCGACGAAGCGCGTGAGTCCAAGACTGAGCACGATCCCCGCCGCGATGCCGGAGGCCGCGAGCGCCAACCCGCGAGCCAAAACGGTCTTCATCACGGTCGCCCGTTCCGCACCGAGCGCGATGCGAATACCGATCTCGCGGGTGCGACGGGCGACGACGAACGCGACGAGGCCGTAGATGCCCACGCCCGCCAAGACGAGTGCGAGCAGCGCGAACGCCGTCAGCATCTGCGCGCCGAACCGTGGACGC
>DASVYG010000102.1:0-44192 GCA_036392315.1 Gemmatimonadaceae bacterium | reverse complement strand
CATCGCGCGCTACAACGCGGTGCAGCCGTCGAATCTGAGCGAGACCGCCATCAAATGGGATGGCGAATGGCAGGTGACGATCGAGGTCTTTCGTGATCTCGGTCTCGCCTTCGCGATCGTGCTGGTGCTGATCTACGTGCTCGTCGTCGGTTGGTTCCAGTCGTTCAAGATCCCACTCGTGATCATGGCGCCGATTCCGCTGACGCTGATCGGCATCCTGCCGGGCCACGCGATCAGCGGCGCGTTCTTCACCGCCACCTCGATGATTGGGATGATCGCGCTCGCCGGCATTATTGTGCGCAACTCGATCCTGCTCGTCGACTTCATCCAGCTGGCCGAGGCGCGCGGCCGAACGCTGCGCGACGCAGTGCTCGAGGCGGGGGCGGTGCGCTTCCGGCCGATCGCTCTCACGGCCGCAGCCGTCGTCGTCGGCGGCCTCGTCATGGTGCTGGATCCGATCTTCCAGGGCCTCGCCGTCGCGCTGATGAGCGGTGCGGTCGTGGCCACGCTGCTCACGATGATCGTCGTTCCAATTCTCTACTGGGAGCTTCGCCGCCGGGAAGCGGTGGAGCATCCGTCACGGGAGATATCGTATGAAGATGCTGATGGTCGTGTACAGCGGCGCGAACCCGCATCGCGTCACGTCGCTGCTTGATCGATATCATGCCGGCGGGTACACGGAATTTCACAACGCGCACGGCGCGGGCAGCACGGGCCGGCGCGACGGCTCTCGCGCGTGGCCTGGGGAATCGACGCTGGTCGTGAGCGTCGTTCCGGCGGAGCAGGCCGACGCGCTGGTGGAAACGCTTCGCGCCGAGACGACGCAGCTGCCTGCCGGCGACCGCCTGCACGTCGCCGTTCTTCCCACTGATATTTTCTTTTGACCCGAGGAGTCTCAAATGTGCGACGATCGTATCATCCGCCGCTTCGCCGGCCTATTCATTCTCGTTTCGGTCGCGCTGGCGTGGTGGATTCACCCGGCTTGGCTGCTCGTGACGGCATTTGTCGGCGCTAACCTCCTGCAGTCGAGCTTCACGTCGGCTTGTCCGCTCGAACGGATTCTTGGCCGCTTCGGATTCTTCAACTGCACGCGGGCGCGCTCGGCCTCCTGACGACGTGAGGCGCTTGCCGACGCGCCGCCGGGTTCAGGAGGCGAGAATCCGGCGCCGCGTCGCGACCGTCTCGTCGAGACTGTCGCACATCAGCTCGCAGAGCTCGAACACGAGCCGGTCCGCGACTGCGTAATACACGAACAACCCCTCCTTTCGTCGCGACACGAAGCCGTGCGCATGAAGGAGCTGGAGATGTTTGGAGACGTTGGTCTGCCCAAGCCCGGTCGCGCCGACGATCTCCGAGACCGTTGATTCGCGGTCCCGAATGACGTTGAGAATCTGGAGTCGCACCGGCTCAGCGAGCGCCTTGAGGCGTTCGGCAATGAGCGGAAGGACGTCAGTGCCGAGTGTGGGTTGTGTCACTGGTTCCTGCGATGTCGAAGTGGATGTATCACTATATGGTAATATAGTGGCGTAGTGCCCGCGCGGCAATCGATATCTCATTCGCTTAGAATCTTGATCGGGCCGAGCTCCTCGCGATCGGCGACGGCACTGGGATGGCCCAACACCCGGTGGACGAACTCGGGCCACCAGTTCTCTTGCTTGCCGAGCGCTCGGTATTGATCGAGTGCCGCCCAAGTCCTGTCGTGGATCGCCTGCGCACGCTCTCGCGCCTCCTCACTCGTGATGCCGTCGCGACGCAGCATGCGTCGGCCGATCTGCGCATGGAGGACCTCGTCCGCCCAATCGAAATCGTGGAAGTGCGACGAGAGCTCGTCACCCGCGGCCAGCGCGGTCTCGTGCTCGAATCGCTTGCCTGTCTCGGCGGGCATGAGTGATTGCTCAATCCCGTAGAGAATGATCTGCCGCTCGAGTGGTGTGGCGTGCAGGTTCAGTCGAAGCGCGAACCCTACGTTGAGGGGGATCTCGCGCTTCCAGTCGATGCCGCGCGCCTCGAAGGCGACTGTCCCCATCATGGCGTGGCGGGCTTCGTCCCACAGCTGGCGTGAGTAGTCGCGGTAGAATTCCCACGGCTCGCCTTCGCGCTCGGTGATGAACGAGGCCATCATCTCCGGCACGTCCATCTCGAGGGCGCGCTTGCACAGCAGAGCGAGGTTGCGCTCGTCCGCGGGCACATCGCGCATCGCGTAGACAACGTGTGGCGGAAACTCGAAGTTGTACGATCCGTGAAAGCGCTCGTCGCGCCGCGGGCGGAAATCGGGCGTGTAGTTCGACGACGCGCGGCGTGGAGTCAGTGGCGCGCCGTCGGACTCGGCATCGTCGCCCGCGATTCCGCCACTGGATTCCAGGTACGCTGTGAGATGCGCGGTCCACGCATCGGCCGCGGTCCGGGCGTCGGCGTCGTCCGCGACTATGGCGTCGAGCGCGGCAGCACCCCAGTCCGCGGCGTCATCGATGTCTCCAATCGCCGCGCGCAGTATCCGGCGCGTCGGCTGGTCGACGAGCGGATTGGCGTGATCCAGGTACCCACGGTACGCTCGCGCGAGGGCCCGGAACGTCACCGTGTAGAGACCCGCAACCAACTCGGCGCTGCACGACGAATGATGGAGCTCATCGAGAAATGCGTCGAGCCGCTGGTCGGGCGCGGCGTCGAGGCGAGGTACCGGACTCCGCATTTCGGCGATCCGCGTCCGAAGCCCCTCGACGCGCTCGGCGCATTGCCACTGCTGCAGCGCGAGCGCGCACTTCACCTCCCAGATCGGTTCGGCGGGTATGTGCGCGATCAGCGTTGCCATGAGGCGGCGCTCCAACCAGTGGAATCGCAGCAGTCTTCGCACGCTGTCATCGACGGAGTAGCCGAGGCGCGCCGCCTCGGCGTACGTCGCGAGGCCGGCGAGCTCGGGAATGCGGTCTAGTGGATGCTCGGACATGTGGGCGTCGGAGACGGGAAGTTGGTGACCAATCATTGCCGACGCGCACGGCTCGGCGCTAGGCGCTAGGCGCGAGGCGAGGCTTGGCTTGTAGGGTGAACCGCGACGGTGCGCCGCCGAACGCCCGACTGTGAGGCCGGGCAAAGAAGGCCACATTGCTCTATGCGGACGAGCACGTCCGCCGGCTGAGCTATCGACGACGGGAGGGACCATGTCACAGCTTTATGTAGCCGACACGGAGGCGCCGAGTCTGGCGACGCCATTCACGATCCCACTCCAGTTGCTCGTCGGCGCAACGGGCGACGAGTCATCGGTCGGGGCGCTGCATGTCGCAGCGGCGATCGCCAAGCGATCGGGCGCGACGGTTCACGTGCTCACGGTGAGTACACCCTTTCCTCATGTCGTGAGCGTTGTGGACGTCACCTCACCGCCGGTGATGGATGAGGAAAATCGGCGAATAGCGCTCGGCGCCGTGAAATCCCGGCTCGAGCGCGTGGCCGGAAGCCAAGACTGGGATGTGCAGGCCGTGGTCGGTTGGCCTGGCGAGGCGATCGTCGACGCGGCGGAGCGCTGGCCGGCGTCGCTGATCGTGCTTGGGAGGGGCGCGCATCACGCGTGGGACCGACTGTTCGGTCCGGAGACCGCGATCGCCGTCGCACGTCGCTCACGAGCGCCGGTGCTTGCCGTGGCGCCGAGCGCGCGCAGCATCCCGAGCCGAATTCTCGCCGCGATCGACTTCTCGAAGTCGAGCATAAACGCGGCCACGCTCGCCGCGCGGATCATGGCGCCGAACGGCACCCTCGTCCTGGCGTACGTCTCGGCGTTCGACAACAGCAAGGCAGGCGAAGGAAGCCTGGCCGATTTGTACGACACCGGCGTCGCGGACAAGCTCGAGGAGTGCCGCCGCGAGATTCATCGCGAAACGCATCGGCATATCGAGACCGCTGTGCTCATCGGGGAGGTTGTCGGGAAGCTCGTCGAATACGCGAATCGCGAACACTGTGATTTGATCGCCGTCGGCGGCCACCATCTCGGCTTCGTCGATCGCATCCTCATGGGCAGCGTCAGGAGTGGAGTGCTGCGCTCCGCGTCGTGCTCCGTGCTCATCGGCGCGCAGCAAGCCGTGCCCTGATAACACAATCGTCGCGATCGCATCGCGGGAGTGAACGATGACAAGAACTCGAACCGGTCTGCTGCTCGCGACATCGCTGGTCATGGCGCTGCCGATGAGCGCTCGAGCCCAGGTGGCCACACCATCGTTGATTGGACGGTGGGGTGGTGTCGCCGACATCATTGTCGATTGGACCAAGCAACGGACGTTGGCGGTGAACCTCGTGATCAGCGCCAACGATCAGGTGACGGGGAGCATCGGCGACGCAACGCTCGCGCATGGGCGGCTTCTGCGAAATCGAAGCTGGGTCGCTCGAGCGCTGCGGGTGAAGACGGACTACATCATCGAGGCAGATCTCGACGGGCCGATCATCGCCGCCGAAAACGTACAACGCGACGCGGTCCAGATTCCGTTCAACTGGCGTGACGGGCGTCTCGTCGGCAGCATCAACAGCTCGGCCAACAAGATCGGAAAAGCCGTCCCAATGGTCTTCACGGCGAAGTTCGTGCTCATCCGCATGCCCGATCTGATCATCTGCGAAACGCCGTCTGGCTGTCCGCCGGAGCTCCGCGAGACGCCGCGGAACTAGCCCTTCTTCGCTTTCTTCGCCCCTTTTGCGCCGGGTTTATTCGTTGAATCCGTCGTGGCCGCGGGCGGCGCGATGGCCGACGGAAGCGGCGCGGCGCGCGTCGTGTCGCCCACCGGTTGCTGGAATTCCGCTTCGGCGCCGCGGACGAGCTCCTCCAGGCGCACTGCGGTCGCGACGCGCTTCGAGGTGTTGAACACCGCTTGCGCTTCCGCGGTCTTTCCTTGTTCCTTGAGCGCCTCGGCGAGCTCCATGCCCGTTGCCACATACAGGTACGGAATGCCGACCGACGGACGATCGATCCAATCGCCCGTGTTCAACACCGACTGGGGCCCGAGGAAGACGTGGTTCCAGAGCGAGTCGCTGCGCGGAACGTCGAACCAGCCGTCGCCTTGCACGAACAACGTGTCCTTCGATCCCGTCTTGGCCGGGATGAAGACCTTTGAGGCCAGGCCCTGCGTGAGCACGTTGTCGCCCAGCCCCAGCGAACGCGCGTAGCTCCCCGACGTGCGCGCGAAGTAGATCGGTCGCTGCGGCCACGAATCCTGAATCATTCGCAGCACGAACAAGTCGGCGCGTTGGAGCACGCCGTGGTCGAGATTCTTCGGATCGATCGTGGCGTGCAAATCGCCGGCGGCGAAGCTCATCGGCGCCGTGAGCGGATAGTATGCGGGCACCGAGTCGGCGTCGGACATCGACATGTGAATCGGCGACGTCGTCGGCTTCGTCCAGGTCCGACCACGGTAGATCGACGGGCCCGTGGCCGCGTCGTACTCGTAGATCGGCCGACGAATGATCTGTCGCACGTACCAGTCGGTGTTGAGCAGGGACGTGTTCGCCACGATCACGTCGCGGCGAATGCCCTCGACCTCTTGCGCGTACCAGAGCGGAAAGGTGTCGTTGTCGCCCACCGTGACGAGCACGCCGTACGGTTCGACGGAATTCAGAATGTCCGACGCGAAATCGCGCGTGTCGCGATGGCCGGCCCGGGACGCCCAATGCCAATTCGTGAATAACGGAATCGCCGCCAGCAGCAACACCGGCGATGCATACCGCCAGCTCTCCGGTTTGGGTACCACGACCGATTCACGACCGGCCTTGACGCTCTCCGTGCCGAGCATGGAGGCGATCGACTCCCAGACGTACATCAGTCCAAGCGCGGCCCACACGCCCCACGCCGAGAAGCTCCAGATGAAGAAGTAGTCGCGGTCGCGGACTTCGTGCGGCGCCTGGGAGTTCGGATCCTGCGACGCGCCGAGCTTGAAGTTCAGGTAGTAGATCAGCAACAGCGACATCGTGAACATGAGCGAGCCGAAATACCAGAAGCTTCGCCGGTCGCGCTGGTAATGGACCCACCCTCCGAACAGTCCGAGCACGAGGAACGCCGCCGCGAGAAGCGCTTGCGCGAACGGATGATCGCCGTGCGCGTCGCGGATCCACTGCCATTTGAAATACATCCACCACATGCCGACCTGATCGACGAACGACGCCTGGCGATCGCTCAGATCCGGTTTGCCATACTGGCCGCGATTGAAGTTGTACTCGAAGGCGTCGAGCGTGCCCTTCGAGAATGTGCACGACAGCTCGAGCTTCGTGCGGCAGGCCGTGGGCTCGCCCTCGTTGATCGCGGGGAAATACGCGGCGCGGATCGGCTGCGTGGCAAAGGGTGTGAGCCCGAGCGCCAGAACGCCCGCGCAGGCGAGCAGCAACTTCCAACGAAAGATGGTTCGTGGCCGCCGAATGATGACGGCGAGTCCGACCGCCGGTGCGGCGAGCATGCCCGCCATGTGGTTCGAGTAGCCGAGCGCCAGCAAGTACGCCACGAGCACGAGAATGCGATCGGCTTTGCGTCCATCGGGATCATCGGACCAGCGAATCATCAGCCATGAGATGATTGCCAAGCCGACCAGCGACACGGTGTACACCTTCTCATTGACCACCGACTGATTCCAGACCGTGAACGCCGTCGCGCCGATCGCCGCCGCAACGACGCCGCCCAGAATCCGCTGCCAACGGAGCGGGAACCAGCCGACGAGAATCCTCTCGGTGATGAGGAACCACATGCCGGCCGACGCCGCGCTGCAGATGGCCGCGAGAACGTTGATGCGAACCGCGACCGACGACGCGATCGGCAAGATCGAGAAGACGCGCCCGACGATGACGAACAGCGGATTTCCCGGCGGGTGCGGCAGACCAAGCGTGTACGCCGCCGCGATGTATTCGCTCGTGTCCCACATCGCCGTCGAGGGCGCGAGCGTGACGAGATAGAGTACCAGCGTGACCAGCGACACGACGAGCGCCGCGCGGTATGACGGTCGGTAATCCAGCTCAGTGGTCGTTGAGGTCGCCATTACGATTCGTTGAGAGTGCGACTCGATATCCGACAGCACGCGCCCCGCTCGAGCGGGCGGGGCGGGGAAGCACATAAAGGTACCTAGCAGCCCGGCGATCAGCCATTCACCCAGGCGTTAGCGATCAGGTGACGGCTGCCGGCCGCGGTGGTTCTAGTGGCGGAACTGACGCTTTCCCGTGAACACCATCGCCATGCCGCATTCATCGGCCGCGGCAATGACCTCGGCGTCGCGTACCGATCCGCCGGGCTGGACGATCGCACGTACGCCCGCCGTCGCGGCCTGATCCACTCCGTCGCGGAACGGGAAGTACGCATCGGAGCCGAGCACGGCTCCGGTCGTCTCGTGTCCAACCATGTTCGCCTTGTGGACGGCGAGGAACGCGGCGTCGACACGCGACATCTGACCGGCGCCGATGCCGATCGTCGCACCCGCCCGGACGAGGACGATGGCGTTCGACTTGACCGCGGCCACCGCGCGCCAGGCGAACAACATGTCCGTGAGCTCATCCGGCGTCGGCTGGCGTTTGGTCACGACCGTCCATCCGGTATTGTCGATGATCGACGGCGCGCGCTCCTGCACCAACACGCCACCCCGCACCCGTTTGAAGTCGAGATTGTTCGAGCCGCCGGGGCCGCCGACGCCCCACGCCGCGCGTCCTTCGAGAACGCGCAGGTTTCTCTTTCGGCCCAGGATCTCGACGGCGCCGGGGCTGAACTCCGGTGCCACGATGCACTCGACGAAAAGGCCCGAGATGACATCCGCGGTGGTATCGTCGACCGGAACGGTGAACGCGATCACGGAGCCGAACGCGGACACAGGGTCGCAGGCGAGCGCCTTTTTGTACGCCTCGAGCGCGGTCTCGCCGGTCGCCAGTCCGCACGGGGTCGTGTGCTTCACGATGGCGCACGCGGCGACGCCGTCGAACGGGTCGACGGCGAGCAACGCGCCCTCGAGGTCCAAGAGATTGTTGAACGAAAGCTCTTTGCCGCCGCGCTGCGTCAACGCAGCCAATCCCGCGCCGGGGCGCTCGGTGTAGAACGCGGCTGCCTGTCCCGGATTTTCTCCGTACCGCAGCGATTGGGCGCGCTCGAGCGCGACAACGATGGTCTGCGGAAACTTGTCCTCCCGCTGTTGCGCGAACCACGACGCGATCGCCGCGTCGTATGACGCCGTATGCGCATACACCTTTCCCGCGAGCTGCTGGCGAAGATCGTCGTCATCGTCGTTTGCGTGCAGCGCGGCGAGGACGCGCGCGTAGTCGTTCGGGTCGACCACGACCCACACGGAGGCGAAGTTCTTCGCCGCCGATCGCAACATGCTCGGGCCGCCGATGTCGATGTTCTCGATCGCCTGCTCGGGCGTCACGTTCGCGCGCGCGACCGTCTCGCGGAACGGATACAGGTTCACCGCGACCAAGTCGATTGGCGTGATGTGATGTTCGGCGAGCGCCGCCATGTGTTCCGGAACGTCGCGCCGCGCGAGCAGAGCGCCGTGCACCGCGGGGTGGAGAGTCTTCACGCGACCGTCCATCATCTCGGGAAAACCCGTGACGTCGCTGACGTCGGATGAGGCGAGCCCGGCGTCGCGGAGCGCGCGGGCGGTGCCGCCGGTAGACACGAGCTCCCACCCCAGATCGGTGAGGCCGCGGGCGAAGTCGATCAGACCAGTTTTGTCGGAGACGGAAAGGAGCGCGCGAGGCATGAGAATATGTGAGAGTTCGGACGAGTGGCTGACGAGTGGTCTATGGATGCGCCGATTTCGTGGCGGTCGGTGCCTTGACGGCCGCGAGCACGATTCGCGTGAGCGCGCGCAGATCGCGCAGGTCGATCACTTCGGCGGGCGAGTGGCTGTAGCGGAGTGGCCACGCGAGCGCGCCGTCGATCGCGCCGAATCGCGCGAGCTCGGAGCCGTCGTTGCCGCCGTTCGTCGTGCCCACTTGCAGAGGAATCCCCGCCGAGCGAGCCAGACGCCCGAGCCGCTCGATTTCCTCGGGCGACGCTGCGCTCGAGTTATCGAGGGCGCGAACGACGGCACCCTGGCCGAGCGGCGCGTACGCGAATCGCCGATTCTCCACCGGCGAGTCCGACGACACGAACGTGTCGACCGCGTGCACGCGGTGCACCGACGGGCCGAGGTCGAGCGCCAGTGCCTTCGCGCCCTCGAGCCCACCTTCTTCGCGTACGGACCACGCGAAGATCACTTTATGGTCGAGCTTCGAAGGAACGATCTCCTCGAGCGCGAGCAGGAGCGCGGTGTCGCCGGCGCGATCGTCGATCGACCGCGCGGTCAGACGCACGTCACCCAACCGGGCGGAGCACTTGAAGCTCGTGAGCGGCAACCCAACCTGAACGCCGGCGGCGATCAGCGCGGCGGAATCGAGCCCGAACCACGCGGTCATGGCTGCGGGCTCGCGCTGTGAGGCGCTGTCGCGCGGAACGAACACCCCGCGCAACGGACCAGAGCGCGCCGCGCCACATCCTCGGCGTCCGTCCCGCGACGGAATCACATCGCCTTCTCGATGCAGCAGCGCCGTCTGTCCCTCCCACAGGAATGGAAAGAAGCTGCCGCGCGCACGCAGTGACACCGTCCCGTCGCGCGCGATTCCGGCCACGAGGTATCCGATCTCGTCCAAGTGCGCCATCACGACCGTCGTGTCGCGATTCGGGCCCATGGCGAGAACGAGATTGCCCGCGGAATCCACGACGGCGGAGTCGCGTGCCCAGGCCGGCAGCGCTTGCTGCACCGCCGCTCGCATGGGTTGCTCGTGGCCGCTCACCGCGTAGATGTCCGAGAGCTTGCTCAGCATGTCGGCGTAGCGAGACAACGAGTCGCGCACCACGAGTGGAGGCGCCGCGGTCCATCCATGCGCGAGCAGAATCGGGGCGGGCGTGCCGTCCACGCCCGCGGCGTGTGCGACCGCGCGGTGAAGCGCCGCGATGTCGCGCTCGCGCATCGACTCGGCGAGGGTTCCGGTGAAACGCGACGGCGCGCCGATCGCCAAGATCGTTCCAACGTCGAGACCACCGATTGCGGGCCACGGCGCGCGCGTCGTGTGCGGGCTCGACTGATTTCCCCCGACGCTCTCGTCGACGATGAACAATGAATCGATGTGGCCGATGCGCGCGATGGCCGACGTGAGGCCGGCCCACCCGAACGATTTCTGGGTCGAGATGATGTAGATCGTCTCACCGCTCGCGCGGCTCGTTCCCCGCGGGCTCCCGGCGGCTGCGGCAATTGCCGCGCACCCCGCGCGGCTCACGGCCGCCGGGCCCGCGACGTAATCGGCGTACGTCCACTCGGGCCAGTCCCGCACGACCGGATCGAGCACGTCGATGCCCATGCGTTCGGCTTCGGCACGTGATCGCGCGCCGACGTCGATCCACAAATTCTCAATCGATGTCGGCGCCTCGTCATTGGCGCGCCGTCGCCAGAGGTGATTGCTGCGCACGGCGAAGACACCGGGTACGTTGCGCGTCCGCTCCGGATTCGCGCGATCGGTGGCCGCGACGACGACGCGCTGCCCCTCATGGTACTGATCCCACAGCGCGACGTGGCGTCCGTTGCCGCTGCCGTGGACGCGAAGGTATCCGTCGTCCGTGATCTCACTCACTACGTACCCGGTCTCGTCGATTCCGCAGGCAACGGCGCGCCGCGGCGTCCCATCGCCCACACGCCTGATCAGGTTCCCCACGCCGTCGCGAGTCCAGGCCGAACCCGTCGCCATGATGCGCTCGGTCGCCGTGCGCTCGTTGCCGGGCGTGGCGATCAGCGAGATCCACGTCGCGACCGCGCTCGCGTACGGTCCGGCGGCGCTCGAGTCCTGCGCGCCGATCAGCGCGGGAACGAGCAGAAGGATCAGCGCGCGATGCAACTCAGCACCCAAGCGCGAGCTCGATGTTTTCGGCAAGGCGGGAGTCCTCGTGCGGAAGCAACGTGAACGACGGCCGCGAGTCGACGAGCGTATCGCTGCCCATCATGGCGCAATTCTCGAGAGTCGTGCGGCCGGCGGCAACGGCATCGACGACGCGCGGGTACACGAGGTGCTCGACGCGCAGAACGCGCGAGGCCAGCGTTCCGGCGTCGTCACTGGTGAACACCGGGACCGGCCACTGGGCAATGATGCGACCGCGATCGTACACCTCGTCGACAAAATGAACCGTGACACCGGTGACCCGCACGCCGGCCGCGAGTACGGCGTGATGCACGCGCGAGCCGTACATGCCGGGGCCACCGAACGCCGGCAAAAGCGCGGGATGGACATTGACGATTCGCCCACGATACCTGCCGACGATCTCGCGTGGCACCAACCGCAGGTAGCCGGCGAGAACGATGAGGTCGATCGAGCGGTCTGCGAGCAGTTGATCGAGCGGCGTTCCGACTGGCCGCTTGTCCGAAGGGATGGTGGTCGCCTCGATGCCGTGGCGCGCGGCACGGTCGAGCGCGCCCGCGTTTGGCCGGTCGCTGGCGACGAGCACGACGTCTCCGCCGCGCCGCTCGCTGAGCCAATCGAAGTGATCGAGGATCGCCTGAAGATTCGAGCCGCCGCCCGACGCGAGAACTGCGATGCGCGCTCTCATCGCGCGGATACTAGGGCCGAATGGGTGACGCGGGAAGCGCCGCGAAGAACCGATCGACCGCCTCGCCAAGCGACCCGACGATCTCGATGCCTTCGTGCCGAGCCCGATCGCGATCCTCGGCCAGCGTCGACGCGCTGTCGATGAGAATCGCGGCGCCGCCAAATGCCATGCCCGGCTCGACGTCGCGCCATCGATCTCCGGCGAACAAGGAATGTGTCGGGTCGAGGTCGTGCTCGGCGATTGCTTGGCGATAAAGCAAGAGCCCGGGTTTGCGACATTCGCACGGACCAGTCACGTCAGGATGGTGCGGACACATGTAGCTCGCGTCGATGTGCGCGTCGCCATCCTCGAGGACATCATCGAGTCGTCGGCGCACCGCCTCGTATTCGTCGAGACCAAACAGGCCCCGCGCGATCCCCGACTGATTCGTGACGACGATGACGGCGATGTCTCGCTCGTTCAGGCGATGAATGGCTTGGGCGGCGCCCGGGAGCAACCGCACCGCGCCGGGATCGCTGATGTAGTTCGCGTCGTAAATGATCGTCCCGTCGCGATCGAGAAAGGCCGCCGCGCGGCGCGTCATTGCATCGCCGCCCGCAACGCTGACACGAGATCGTCGTCCTCCGACGGAAAGATTGCGCGCAGATCCACCAGAACGCGTCGATCCGCGACCCGCGCCACGACGGCGGGCTCGCCCAATCGGAGTCGCGATTCAATCGCATCGGCTCGGCCGGCGATCGCAAGCGCGATCGACGGAATGAGCGCCGTCGGATAGGCGCCGCCGCCGACGCTTGCCTCGCTCTCGACGACGTCGACCACGTCCGAATCCAATCGGACACGAATATGCTCCGCGCGGGCGCGCAGCACGCCGACCTCGCACGTGAGCTGCGCAAGCGCCGGAATCTCGCGCAGCGCCGCGGCGGGATCGCGGTAGAGCGACAGCGTCGCGCCGAGCGCCGCCAGCGTGAGCTTGTCCACACGGTACGAGCGTGTAAGCGGGTTTTTTCGGATTTTCTCGATTGCGTCAGCGGTGCCGAGGATCAATCCTGCCTGTGGACCGCCAAGCAGCTTGTCGCCGCTCATCGTCACGATCGTGGCGCCGGCGCGAATCGCATCGCGCGCCGTCGGCTCGCCGGTCAGTCCGTAATCGTCGAGCGAGATCATCAAGCCGCTTCCGAGATCGTGCAAGAGCGGGATGCCCGATTCCGCGGACAACGTCGCGAGCTCCGTCGCCGTGGCTTCGGCAACGAATCCGGCCAAGGCGAAGTTGCTGCGATGGACCTTGACGATGATTCCGGTGGCGCCGCCGATGGCCGCGCGGTAGTCGTCGACGCGCGTGCGATTCGTTGTGCCGACCTCCACGAGACGAGCGCCGCTCTTCGCCATGATCTCGGGAATTCGAAAGCTGCCGCCGATCTCGATCAATTCGCCGCGCGAAACGATCGCCTCACGACCGTCGGCCAGCGTGTTGAGCACCAGGACGAGCGCCGCCGCGCAGTTGTTGACGACGAGCGCGTCCTCGGCGCCGGTCAGCTCTTGCAGCAGCGACGTGCAGTGCGCGTAGCGGGATCCGCGCTCGCCGTGTTCGATATCGAACTCGAGGTTGGAGAATCCGCCGGCGACGCGCGCGATGGCGTCGATGGCCGCCTGTGGTAGCGGCGCTCGACCGAGGTTCGTGTGAAGGACGACTCCCGTACCGTTGATCACGCGACGGAGCGATGGGCGCAGCGACCGGTCGACCGAGCCGGCGACAGCGTGCGCCCAATCGAGCTCGGTGTGCGGCGCCGATTCGGGCGCCGTCCGCGCGGCGTCGATCGTCCGTCGAATGGCGTCGACCACGACGCCGCGCGGCGCGCGCGCGAGCAACGGTCTGACAGCCTCGCTCTCGAGAAGGGCATTCACACTGGGAAGCCCGCGTCGCGCGTCGTTGCTCATTCGTTCATTCGATCATTGCGGCGGCCGGCCCGCCGATGGCCGCCGCACCGAATCGGCCGGCGGTCGCCGCGCCGAATCCGGCGGCGGCTTGTGCGTCGTGTCTTTGGGGGCTGGCTTCGGCACCGAGAATGTTCGGCGGATCTGGGCGGAGTTGCCAACCAGGTTCCTCAGCCCGCGCGCCTCGATGCGATAAGTGATTCCCGGCAGGATCGGCGTCGTCGGTGACACCGTGACGACGATCGCCCGGTCCGGCGGCGGCGATTTGGGTTTGGGCGGAGGCGGCGGTGCGCGAGGTCCGGCTGGAGTGGGCACCGGTGGTACGGGCGCGGTGGGCGCCGGTCGCGCGCGCGCCGAATCGGCGCGGCGGGCCGAATCGGCGGCCTGTTTCGCCTGGTCGAAGGCTGCTGCCCATACGACTTTCGTGATCGTGAGCTCCGACGAATCCGGTCGCTGGAGGCGAACGAGTGCCGGCTGGAGAGGAATCTTCGGGTCGAGCGGTTTGTCGAACGTCACGTGAAGTGTGACGCTGTCGTCGACGACGATATTCTGGAATGTCGCGGCCGATGAATCGCGCTCTATCGCATCCAGCTCGATCATCGGCCGGGCGGTGGTCACGGTGACGGTCGTCGTGTCCCACTTCTCGTTGCGATCGAGCGTCCGGTTGGCGTTCTGGTCGATGATCGCGCGCACCGTGTACGTGCCGGTGTCGAGCGGCCCAAGATCGAACTGCCCCGTCGAGTCGCTCGCCGCGAGATAGACGACGTTGGTATCGGCGCGCGAGATCGCTTCGATGTACACCCCGTTCGCGACTCGCTGCGCGGCCCAATCGAACACGCGTCCGGGAATGCTGAACGCCGGGAAGGTTGGACCGGTGGAGAACAACAGCGATGCGCCGACTTTGCGTACGTTGCCGCGTAGATCGGCGATGCCGGGAAGCATCGTCACGCGATACGCGGTGTTGGGTCGAAAGCCGCGAGGCGGCCGCACCGTGATGCGGCTCCGGTGCCACGACACGTTCGCCGATCCGCCACTCGTGCGCGGCGAGATGAGAAAAAGCTGATCGAGAGCCGTTGCGCCGGCCGGACGATCGCTCACCACCTCGTCGAACCGAAACTCCACTTCCTTCGGCATGACGTTCGTTTTTCCGGAGTCCGGAGTCACGGCGACGATTTGCGGCGGGTCGTGATCCTCGGGGCCGCCGGGGGGCGCGCCGGCCGACGCGCACCCCGCCACGAACGCGAGCGCGATCAAGCGCCGCACAGCGACCTCACCTTGTCGACAAGCTGATCGCGCTTCGCCTTCATCTCATCGAGGATGGCGCGGTCGTTGGCCACTACTTGGGCTGGCGCACGCTCGAGGTACTTGGCGTTGCTGAGCCGTCCGTCGCGCGACGCGATTTGTTTCTCGAGCTCGGCCACTTCGCCACGGAGACGAGCGCACTCCTTGTCGACATCGATCAATCCGACGAGCGGCACGATCACTTCGATGCCGCCGGACAGCACGGCGTGCGCCGCGGCACCGCTCGGCGCGTCGGCCACGGCGCGCACCTCCGCGCGGGCGAGGCGCCCGATCGTCGCGGCGTCGGCGTCGAACAAAGCGCGTAGATTGCCGTCCGAGTTCGGCGGCCGCACCAACACGTCGATCGACTTTCCCGGCGGCACGTTGTTGTCGCCGCGAATCTGACGTATTGCGAGCACAGCCTCGCGAATCAACTCGAATTGCTGCGCGCCCTCCGGCGGCGACGCACCCGACGGTGTGGGCCACGCAGCCTGAATCAGAAACTCGCCGCTGCCAGCCTTGCGTCCGGGCAGCTTCTGCCAGAGCGATTCGGTCACGAATGGCACCACCGGATGCAGTAAGCGAAGTGCTTGATCGAACGCGTGCACCAACACCGCGCGCGCCACCTCGCGATCGGTTCCCGGCGTCTCGAGCCGTCCCTTCACTGATTCCAAATACCAGTCAGCGAGCTCGCTCCACACGAACCGTCGCGCCGCTTCGGCGTACTCGTTCAGTCGAAGACCGGCGTACCGCTCGGAGTCGCGCCAAACGCGCGCATCGGGAGACGCGTGCGGCGTCGTCGGCTGGAGCGGACCAAGCGCGCGATCGCAATCGTCGATCGCCGCGTCGAGGCGCGCGAGAATCCACTGATCCGCCCGCGTCAACGACGTGTGGTCGATGTCGGCCATTGAACGCACCGCCTCGTCACCCACGCGATCGAGGAGGAATCGGCCGATGTTCCAGAGCTTCGTTCCGAAGTTGCGTCCCGTGGCGAACGACTTGTCGATGTCGCTCGGATCGAGAATGACGTCGGCCCCCATGCCCATGCCGGCGATGAGCGTCCACCGTAGCGCGTCGGCGCCGTACAGCTTCACCACGTCGAGCGGATCGATCCCGTTGCCGAGCGACTTGGACATCTTGCGGTGCTGCGTGTCTCGCGCGGTGCCATGGAGATACACCGAGTGATATGGCGCGCGTCCCATGAACGCGTAGCCCGCCATGATCATGCGCGCCACCCAGAAGAAGAGAATCTCGGGCGCGGTCACGAGCGTGTCGGTCGGATAGAACGCTTCCAAGTCGGTCGCAGTCTGCCCTGGGCGCAGCGACGGGTTCGGCCACCCGAGCGTGGACATGGGCCAGAGCCACGAGGAGAACCAGGTGTCGAGCACGTCTTCGTCCTGCCGCACCGGACTGCCGCAGTACGGACACTCCGTGATGTCGTCGCGGCTCACGATGATGTCTTGCGGCGGATCGCAGTCCGCACAGTACCACACGGGAATGCGGTGACCCCACCACAACTGTCGCGAGATGTTCCAGTCGCGAATGCCGGTGAGCCAATTCACGTACACCGCTTCCCATCGCTCGGGCAGAATTCGGATCGCGCCGTCGCGCACCGCTTGCAGCGCGGGGCGCGCGAGCGGCTCCATCTTCACGAACCACTGATCGGACAATCGCGGCTCGACCACCGTATCGCAACGATAGCAGTGCCGCACGGCGTGCTGGTGCGTCTCCGTCTTCTGGAGCGCGCCGCTTTGGCGCAGCATCTCCACGATGCGATCGCGTGCCTCGAAGCGATCGAGGCCGCTAATCGTCGCGGGCACGCGGCCGTCGGCGTCTTTCACCTCGCGAACCACGCCGTACTCGTCGATCACGATCGGCATCGCCAACGAATGGCGCCGACCCACCTCGAAATCGTTCGCGTCGTGCGCGGGCGTGATCTTCACCACACCAGTGCCGAACGCAGGGTCGGCGTATTCGTCGGCGATCACGGGAATGGCGCGATCGACGATCGGCAATCGCACCGACCTGCCGATGAGATCGCGATACCGTTCGTCGCCCGGGTTCACGGCCACAGCCACGTCGGCGAGCATCGTCTCGGGGCGCGTCGTCGCGATCACGAGCGAACGCCCGGGCTGTCCCTCCACCGGATACGCGATGTGATACAGCTGACCCGTCTCGTCCGCGAACTCCGCTTCCTCGTCGCTGAGCGACGTGAGACATCTCGGACACCAGTGGATCACGCGGTAGCCGCGATAGATCAGCCCGCGCTCGTACAATCGCACGAACGCTTCGCGCACGGCGCGCGAGAGCTCGGGCGACAGCGTGTACGCCGTCCGCGACCAGTCCGCCGACGCGCCGATCGCTCGCAACTGCTCGAGAATCGTCCCGCCGGTTTCAGTCACGAAGCGTTCCGTGCGACGCACAAACTCCTCGCGTCCCACGTCGAAACGCGTCTTGCCTTCGGTCGCGATGAGCTTCTCGACCACGTTCTGAGTGGCGATGCCCGCGTGGTCGGTGCCCGGCACCCACAGCGCGTTCGTGCCCTTCATCCGCGCCCATCGAATGATCACGTCCTGAATCGCGTTGTTCAGTCCGTGGCCGACGTGCAGAATTGCCGTCACGTTCGGCGGCGGCATCACGATCGTGTACGGCTCGCGTTCGCCACCGACGCGGACGGACTGATCGGCATCGGCGTCAAAGCAGCCGGCTTCAGTCCAGGCGCGGTAGATCTCCGGATCGGAGGTCGCGAAATCGTAGCGATCGGGAAGGGCGGTCATGGCAGGAAAGATAGTAATCCGGTGGATACAGTGATTGGTGGCTGAAGTCCAACAAACAGTTTTCGTCTTTTGCAAACCTTATTTTGAACTGCGCCGTTCGACACTCAACCGGCTTTGAAACAACACCAAGCAAAAGGGCCGCGTCATTCGCGGCCCTCTGGTGTTCACACTTGCTGGTCGGTTCGATCAGAATCGATCGCCTCGATCAGCTGGTGCGTCCCCCGATTCCTGGGTCGCGTCAATTCGTGGTATTTGGCGGTCCGCATCGAGCGGGTTGGCGACGTGGTCCCCCTTGGGGACACCCGTCGGCGCGACGGACGAACCACCAGTGCGATCTCCGCGGACCGTTCGCTTGGCCCGCGAGCGACGCTCGGCGCTCCCGACCGTATCGTCGGCAGCGTTGCGCACGCCTTCGTCGACGCTCTGCCAGCGTTCCCCGAGCTCGACACGCGGGTCGGCGTGGCGATCCGAGTCGTCGGAAGTACCCTGACGCCGGCGTCCCGTTCCGATGCCCTGACCTTCCCAGTGGGCTTCCGTCAACGACGCATCGCCATCGCGCACGCGCTTGGCGGCCTCCTCGAATCGGCGCTCTTCATCGCCGATGGCGATGCGGTTCACGACCGTCGTCACGCCAGGAACGCCGCGCGCGATCGTCACCGCATGCTCGGACTCGTCTTCGTCCTCGACCCAGCCCGCGAGCTCGATGACGCCGTCGCTCAGCGATCCGATATCGATCGCGCGCTCGGACAGAATCGGGTCGTTGCGAAATGCCTCGAGCACGTGCTCTTCCAGCGTCTCGTCGGCCTCTTCGGTCTCGAGCTCGTCTTCCTCGACGTCCTCGAACTCGTCTTCGTCGTCGGCGACGCCATGTGCACCGTGGAGCGCATCGTCACGCACGCCGGCACCCGTACCGCGCCGGCGCCGCAGCTTCGATGTCAATCCGCTAAAGCCGCCAACGCGCTGTGCCACGAGCATCCCCACGGCGAAGCCGGCCACCGCACCGGCGAAGACGCCGATGATGGTGTTGGTGGAAGATGACTCGTCGTCCCGATAGCGAAACCGTGACATGGAGTGTGAGCCTTGTGGCGGAGGTTGTTGCAGAAGGATACTTTACGCTGTTGAAAAGCGCGAGTGGCGAACCGCTCGGCGTGCAAGAACAAGGCCATCTGGGGTACGGGCTGGAGAGCGAGTTCACTGCCAACATTCTCGTTCTCCGAGATGGTCAATCATCTGTCCGAGACATGATCGATCGTCCATCAGAATCGACGCTGACGCTGACGCTCCCCGACGGATCGCAGCGCACGGTGCCGGCAGGTACGCTGCCGTCGGAAGTCGTCAAATCCATCGGTGAACGGCTCCTCCAGGCCGCGGTTGCCGTGGAGGTCAACGGCGCCGTTCAAGACTTGGTGACTCCGCTCCGCACGAGCGGAACCTTTCGCGTGCTCACCGATCGTGATGCGCCGGCGCTCGATGTGTTGCGTCATTCCGCCGCACACGTGCTGGCGACGGCCGTGCGACGCATCCGGCCCGAGGCCAAGATCGGCTTCGGCCCTGCGATCGACGAGGGATTCTACTACGACTTCGAGGTCGCCGAGCCGTTCACGCCCGACGATCTCGCCGCGTTCGAGAACGAGATGCGGAAAGTGGCAGCCGAGAAGTATCCGTTCGTTCGCGCCGAGGTCGATCGCGCCGAGGCCCAGAGGCGTTTTGCCGACGATCCGCTCAAGCTCGAGCGCTTGTCCGAGCTCGGCGACCACGAAGTCATCTCGACCTACACGGACGGACCGTTCATCGATCTGTGTCGCGGCCCGCACGTGCCCGACACGTCGCGCCTCAAGCATTTCAAGCTGACGCACACCGCTGGCGCCTATTGGCGCGGCGACTCCAAGCGCCAGATGCTGCAGCGCATCTACGGCACGGCGTTCTTCAAGAAGGAAGATCTCGACGCCTACTTGAACCGCATCGAGGAGGCCAAGCGCCGCGATCACCGCGTGGTCGGTCGCCAGCTCGATCTGTTCATGATGCATCAGTTTGCGCCCGGCGCCGTCTTCTGGACCGAGCGCGGGACGCTGCTGTACAACGCGATCGTCGACTTCGTGCGCGAGCGTCAGCGCGACGAGTATAACGAGATTCGCACGCCCTTGCTGTTCAACAAAGGGCTGTGGGAGATATCAGGGCATTGGGGCAAGTACCGTGAGAACATGTTCCTCGTGCTCGACAACGAGAGCGGTGAGCACGACTTCTCGCTCAAGCCCATGAACTGCCCTTCGCACTATTTGTTGTATCTCAATAAGAAACACTCATACCGCGAGCTGCCGCTTCGCTATGCGACGTTCGACGTCCTGCACCGGAACGAAGTGTCGGGAGCGCTCTCGGGCCTCACGCGCGTGCGACAGTTCGCGCAAGACGACTGTCACATCTTCCTGACTGAGGACCAGATCGAGGCCGAGGTGCATCGCCTCGTGCAGTTCATCCTCGGCTACTACCAGACGTTTGGTCTGACGTCGACCATGCGCTTCGCGACGCGTCCGGAAGTCCGCATCGGCAACGACGAGCTGTGGGATCGCGCCGAGCGGGCGCTCCGTGCAGCGCTCGAGGCGACGGGAATGGAGTACGAGCTCAAGCCGGGCGACGGCGCGTTCTACGGTCCCAAGATCGATTTCGACGTCACCGACTCGATCGGTCGCTCCTGGCAGCTCGGCACCATCCAGCTCGACTACAACAACCCCGAACGGTTCGACCTGACATATGTCGGCGAAGACAACACGGTTCATCGCCCAGTGGTGATCCATCGTGCCGTCAGTGGCTCGTTCGAGCGGTTCATCGCCATTCTGATCGAGCATTTCGCCGGCGCGTTCCCGGTCTGGCTCGCTCCGGAGCAAGTCCGCGTGCTGCCGATCACCGACGATTATCGCGGCTACGCCGAGCGAGTCACGGAGCGGCTCCACGACGCCGGCATTCGCGTCCATCTCGACGCGCGCTCGGAGACGCTCAAGTATCGCGTGGCCGAGGGGGCGCGCATGAAGCTGCCGTACATGATCGTGGTCGGAAAACGCGAAGCCGAGCAGGGAACGGTAGCGGTCAACGTGCGCGGCGCGGGGAAAGAGCAGAAGCCGAATTCCGTTCCGCTCGAGGAGTTTGTCTCGCGCATCGTCGAAGAGAATCGCACCCGTTCGCTTGCGCTCTCGGCGCACGCTCGCCCCGCGGAATTATCCTGAGCGAGCGCCTGTCATCCTGAGCAAAGGGAAGGATCTGCTCTGAACGGCGTGACACAACAGCAGATCCTTCGCTTTGCTCCTCAGGATGACACATCACCGACCCCGCTTAGTCCGCGCGAATCGCTGTCATTGGATCGACCGCCAACGCTCGGCGTGTCGGCACCACGCAGGCGAGCACGGCGATGAAAACGAGAATGAACGCGCCCGCAATGAACGAGAGCGGATCCGAACGCGTCACCCCATGTAGCTGATTCTCGATCATCTTCGTCGCCCACGTCGCGGCAGCGAGCCCGATCGCCGCGCCGAGCACCGCGAGCCATGTTCCGCGCCCGAGTACACCACGCGCGATCCGTGAGCCGGACGCACCAAGCGCGACGCGAATGCCGATCTCGCGCGTCTGCTGCGTCACCGTGTACGCCATGACGCCATAGAGCCCGACTCCGGCCAACGTCAGCGCGAGCCCGGTGAAGATGCTGAGCACGAGCATTATGAATCGCGGGCCCGACAGCGCTCGATGGAGATATTCCTCCGTGCCATCGATCGTCGGTGCTCCGCGAACGCCCATCGTTCGAAGAATCCCAGGCACCGGCGCCAGCCCGCGCGCGTCGCCCTCCGTTCGCACCATGACGTTGCGTGCGTCGGTGACGCCGGACGCCGTGTACAGCATCGGTGCGCTCGACTCTGCTCCGGGACCGGTCGTGGCCGCGTCACGGGCCACCCCGACGATGGTGAGCCACGGAACTGCGTCGGCCGGTTGTTCGTCCTTTCCGGCCAAATCGTTCTGTGCGATGCGCACACGATGTCCGATGGCGGATTCGTCGCCCCAATGCTTTCGCGCGAATCCCGCGTTGATGATGACCTGATGCGCCGTCGCCGAGGTGTCGCTGAACGTCGAGCCCTGCACGAGCTTGATGCCCATCGTTGAAAAGAACCCGGGTTCGACCTTGTTCACGTCGACGAATGAGGTGGCTCCCGTGGGCGGCGGCGCCTCGCCTTCAATCTCGAGACGCCCAATACTGAACGAACGCGAGCCCGGCCCGACATCGGCGATCGCCGCTGACCTCACACCGGGAAGCTGGCGCAATCTGCTGACGAACTCCGTCATGAACGCGGCGCGCGCGGCAGGCGTCTCGCCGCCTGCCGTCTTCGTGGGAAGGTAGACGGAATACAAGCCCTTCGGATCGAATCCAAGATCGGTGCGCTGCAGGTTGGCCACGCTGCGAATCAACAAGGTTGCTCCCACCAGGAGCACTGCCGACAGTGCCATCTCGGTGACGACGAGCAGCGCGCGCCCACGATGATGCCGCCCCGATGCCGACACCGACGTCGCGCTGCTCTTCAGGGTATCGTGCGCCGAGTATCGTGCCGACTGCATGGCGCCGATGACGCCGAATACAATTCCGCTCAGCGTGCCCAACCCAACCGCCAGCCAGAGCGTGACCGCGTTGAGGTGTGCCCGTTGAATGTCGTCGTACGATGACGGACGCAACGCGATCAAGCCGTGCAGCCCGGCCCAGCCCAGGCCGATGCCAAGTCCCGAGCCCAGCAACGCGAGCATGAGACTTTCGGTGAGCAGCTGTCGAAGCAATCGCCCGCGGCCGGCACCGAGCGCGGCTCGAATCGCCAGCTCGCGCTGCCGCGCCGCCGATCGCGCGAGCAACAGGTGCGCGACATTGGCGCAGGCGACGAGCATCACGAGCCCCACCGCCGCCGTTAGCATCAGCAGCGAGTCGTGCATTCGAACACGCTGCGCGGGCGTGCTGATAACCGTCTTGAAGGGAATCTTGCCCTCCGAGAACTGTCCCGTTCGCGCGAAGATCGAGTCGAGCTCTCGCGTTGCGGCGTCGATGCTGACGCCGGGACGCAAGCGCCCAAGGAGCGCCATCCCGCGCTTATCGTCACGCACGTCGAGTGGGAGGAACACGTCGATCGGACGCGCGCTCCGCCCGAGCTGCAGCGCCGCCGGCATGACGCCAGCAATCATGTACGACGTGTCGTTGAGCGTGATCACTTTGCCAAGCACGCCCGGGTCCGACCCGAATCGCTGGCGCCAGAACCCTTCGCTCAGCACGACGACGCGCCCGCCGTTCACAATGTCCTGTTCCGTGAACATGCGTCCGCGCAACGGCCGCTGGCCGGCAAATTCGGGAAATGATGGAAAGACTTCCGCTGCCATCACTCTGCTTGGCTCGCCCAGAGTCTTGAGTGCCCGCGGTCCGACGCTGTTGCCTTCGATTGCCTCGAAGCTGTGCGAGTTCTGCATCCAGGCGCGAGTGAGCTTCGCGCCGGGCGTGATCGTGACGCGAATACCGGTGCTGTTGCCCTTCGTTGGCTGTTGCTCGATGTAGACGATGCGATCAGCGTGCGGGTAGGGCAGAACGTTGAGCAACAATGAGCTGACGACGCTGAATACCGCGGTCGTCGCTCCGATACCCAGGGCCAGAGTGAGAATCGTGACGGCAGTCCACCCTTTCTGCCGCCCGAGGGTACGCAGGGCGAAAGCGATGTCCTGGCGGAGGTCGTCGAGGTATTCGGTGCGATGCATGTGCTGCTCACGGTGTCGCGCGGCCGCCAAGAGCCGCGCTCGGGATTCGGTGAGTGGGCCGAAGCGCCGCGCTGCTTCGCGGTACGCTTCTTCGGGGGTCGCTCCCTGCGCGAGCAACTGCTCCGCACGGAGTGATAGGTGCAGCTTGATCTCGTCCTCGACCTCGCGTTCCCACCGGTCGCGGCGGTGAAGCGCCAGCTGAAACGCGCGACGGACGCCGTCGCGAATCACGTCGCCGCCGCGGACGGCGCGCCGCTCTTCGACGCGGTGAGAATGCTCGTCACGGTGTCTGCATACTGAACCCAATTGCGCGTCTCGGCGCGGAGATGCGCGCGTCCGGCGGCGGTCAATTTGTAGTAGCGCGCGCGCCGGTTGTTCTCCGTCACGCCCCACTCAGCGTCGAGCAGCCCGCGCTCTTCCAGGCGATACACGGCTTGGTAGAGCGCCGAGTCCTCGATGTCGAGCGAATCGTTGGCGGCGCGCTCGAGCCAGGTGACGATCTCGAAGCCGTGCATCGGCGTCCAGCTCAGGGCGCGTAAGACCAGCAGGTCAAGCGTTCCTTTGAGGACCGGCAAGCGACCCATCGTGTTCCTCCAGATAGTCAATACAGACTCTGTATAGAAGAGTTGCTCGCTTCGAGCGATCTGTCAAGCCGTCGGCTGGTGGCGCCCGCGGACAGCCAGATTAGATCCCTGAGCGCGGGCGGTGTTGCGGCCGATCATCGTCCGCTTTGACGTACATTCCCTGACATCGGCGATCTGAGCCGCTGCCGGGGCTACCGGGGCGACCTTAGCTTTCAATGTTCGACGACGCGCATCTCAGGCCTTCATCGACTCGGAGCTTCAGCCACAATGTCGGATACATCGCGCCAGGCGGTCATCGTTTCCGCGGTCCGAACGCCCATTGGCAAATTCCTCGGCGGGCTGGCCCCGCTTGCCGCGCCGGAGCTCGGCGCCATCGCCATTCGAGCAGCGATCGAACGATCGAAGGTCGATCTGCAGTCGATCGAGGAAGTCATCATGGGCAACGTCATTCAGGGCGGCGTCGGCCAAGCGCCGGCGAGGCAGGCCGCGATGAAGGCCGGCGTTCCCGCGACCGTCTCCGCGCTCACGATCAACAAAGTGTGCGGGTCCGGACTCAAGGCCGTAATGCTCGCCGCGCAGGCGATCAAGGCGGGCGACCGCCAAGTCGTCGTCGCCGGCGGCCAGGAGTCGATGTCCAACGCGCCGTACTACAACTATGGAATGCGCGGGGGCGTCAAGCTGGGCGATCAGACGCTCATCGACGGCATGATCAAGGATGGACTCTGGTGCGCGTTCTGCGACGTGCACATGGGATCGCACGCCGAGTACACCGCGATGAAGGCCGGCGTGACGCGAGCAATGCAGGATGAGTTTTCGGCCAAGTCGCATAAGAAGGCGGCGGCGGCGATCGCGGCGGGCAAGTTCAAGGACGAGATCGTGCCGGTGGAGGTGCCCGGACGAAAGGGACCCACCACCGTCGACACCGACGAAGGGCCGCGCAAAGACACGACCGTCGAGTCGCTCGCCAAGCTGCGGCCGGCATTTACGAACAAAGACCGCGCAAGCGATGACTTGTCGGTCACCGCCGGCAACTCGTCGAGCTTGAACGATGGCGCCGCCGCGGTTGTCGTGACGTCGGAGGAATTCGCGCGTGCTCACGGTCTCGAGATCCTCGCGCGCATCGATGCGTATGCGACTGGCGCTACCGAGCCGCGTGATCTCTTCTTCGCGCCGATCCACGCGGTGCAGAACCTGATGAAGAAGACCAAGTCGACGATCGGCGACTTTGATCTGATCGAAGCCAACGAAGCGTTTGCGGTGCAAGCGATCGCCGACGGTCAGGGTCTTGACTGGAATTGGGATCATGTGAACGTCAATGGCGGCGCGATCGCACTCGGGCACCCCATCGGCGCGAGCGGGGCCCGCGTCCTCACGACGCTGCTGTACGCACTCAAGGATCGCGGTGCGCAACGTGGCCTCGCCACGTTGTGTCTTGGCGGCGGCGACGCCGTGGCCCTCAGCGTATCACGGGTGAACTGACATGACGACATCTGCATCGCAAATCCGAGCGCCGTTCCCATACGCGCTGTCGCGGCGGCTCACGCTCGTCGGAATCGTGGGCTTCGCGGCCGCGGTGGCGGCGGCGTCGCAGGTCGCGATTCCGCTCCCGTGGACTCCGGTGCCGATCACGCTGCAACCCATGCTGGTGGTCCTTGCGGGAATGTGGCTCGGCCCGGTCGCCGGCATGACGAGCATGTTGCTCTATCTGGCCGCCGGCGCCGCGGGGTTGCCCGTCTTCACGCCGATCGGTGCGCCGGGCTTCGCCCGATTCTTCGGACCAACCGGCGGTTATTTGATCGCGTATCCGGCGGCCGCGTTCATCGCAGGCATGTTGGCCGCTCGTTCGACGACATTCGGAATGCGTTGGCTCGCCGCGTTGGTCGGCATCGCGGTCATCTACGTTGGTGGCATCGCGCAGCTTTCACTGCTGAGCGGCGGGTTCGTGCGCGCCGTGCAGGTGGGTGTGGCGCCGTTCGCTCTCCTGGACCTCGGAAAGGCGTTCGTCGCCGCGGCGATCAGCGGCTCGCGTCGCCGACCATCCACGAAGTAGCGTCGTCCAGCGTTCGACATCGATTGCGCGCGCCTCAGTTTCTCTTTACTGACAGCGGCGCGCTCCGCGCACCGTGGCGCATCGTCGCGTTCGCGGCGGTCTCACTCGTGGCGTTCGTGGTTGCCGACGCGTTGGTCGGCCCACTCGTGACGAGTGTGTTTGCGCTGACCGGCGTTCGCGGTGTGTCGAACGCGGAGTGGACGCAGGCCGCCGCCATGCTGGGCGGCACGGCTGTGTCGATCCGCTGGATCGACAAGCGACCCTGGAGCGATGTCTGGCTTGGGCGCGATGCCGCACGCCCTGGACTGCTGGCCTTCGGCTTTGCCGTCGGCGGCGTGGCCATTGCCGCTCCCATAACGCTCTTGGTTGCCGGGCACTGGCTGCGTGAGGTCCCGGGAGGCTCCGGATCATGGTGGGGCTCCGCCGTACGCCTGTCACTGTTCCTACTGCCCGCCGCGTTGGTCGAAGAGCTCACGACGCGCGGTTATCTCCTCTCGGTCCTTCGCGAGGCGTGGGGTTGGCCGTGGGCCATCGGCGTAACGAGCGTCGGGTTCGGTCTCCTGCATCTGGCCAACAACGGCGCCAGCGTCGAGCCGGTGGTGCTCGTGACGGCGGCGGGAATATTCCTCGCCGTCGTGCTGTACGTGACGAAGAGCCTCTACGCTGCATGGATGGCGCATTTTGCCTGGAATTGGATCATGGCGGTGCTTTTTCACACGGCGGTGAGCGGCTACCCGCTGGAATCACCGCGCTACCGTTATGTTGATGCGGGACCGGACTGGGCGACGGGCGGGGAATGGGGCCCGGAGGGCGGTGTTCCGGCGGGCCTCGGGATGGGGTTGGGCGGTGGCATTGCATACCTTTTCGCGCGGCGCGGAGGCGCACGGCGCCGCGAGGAGACATAGCAGATGGCCGAACGCGTGGCCGTGATCGGTGCGGGACAGATGGGCAATGGTATCGCGCACGTCTTCGCGCAGAGCGGGTTCGACGTGACGATGATCGATGTGTCGGCAGCGGCGCTCGAGCACGGCAAAGGCACGATCGCGTCGAACCTCGATCGACAGATCAAGAAGGGGTCACTCCAGGCCTCGGACAAAGACGCGATCCTCGGCCGGATCGCGACGTCGCAAAGTTTCGACGCGGCGGCGAGTGCCGCCCTTGTGGTCGAGGCGGCGACGGAGAATCGCGATCTCAAGTTCAAGATTTTTTCGGATCTCGATTCGATCGCGGGCAGCGACGCGATTCTCGCCACCAACACGAGCTCGATCTCGATCACCGAGATCGCTGCGCGCACCAAGCGTCCCGCGCAGGTGATCGGGATGCACTTCATGAATCCGGTGCCGGTGATGCAGCTCGTCGAAGTGATTCGCGGACTCGCCACGTCCGACGAGACGACGAAACGTGTGCTTGACCTCAGCAAGTCCGTCGGCAAGACGCCGGTCGAAGTGCAGGATTATCCCGGCTTCGTGGCGAATCGCATCCTGATGCCGATGATCAACGAGGCGGTGTACTGTCTCATGGAAGGCGTCGGGACGGCCGAGTCGATTGACACGGTGATGAAGCTGGGGATGAATCATCCCATGGGGCCGTTGGCACTCGCGGACCTCATTGGGCTCGACACCTGTCTCGCGATTCTCGAGGTACTTCACGACGGATTGGGCGACCCGAAGTACCGTGCCTGTCCGTTGCTCCGAAAGTACGTCGCGGCCGGTTGGCTCGGCCGCAAGACGAAGCGCGGGTTCCATGCGTACTGAGGTGCCCACGGCGCCGGCTGTGGGGCGGTAGTCATATGGCCTGGGCTCTCACCCCGCTCACCGACGACCAGCGCGAAATCCAGCGTCTCGCGCACGACTTCGCCGAGCAGGAGATCGCGCCGTACAGCGCGCAGTGGGATCGTGACGCGTACTTCGATCCGTCGCTCGTCCAGAAGCTCGGTGCGCTGGGATTCCTCGGCATGCTCATCCCCGAGCAATACGATGGGCTGGGGCTCGACACGCTCACCTACCTCGTCGCGCTCGAGGAGATCGCCCGCGTCGATGCGTCGGCGGCCGTGATGCTCAGCGTGCACAATTCGCTGCCGACGCAGATGATCCTCAAGTGGGGATCGGACGATCAAAAAGAGCGTTTTCTCAAGCCGATGGCGCGGGGTGAAATGCTCGGCGCGTTCGCGCTGTCGGAGCCCGAGGCGGGGTCCGATGCCGCGTCGCTCACGACGCAGGCCGTCCGCGACGGCGGCGACTGGATTCTGAACGGAACCAAGGCGTGGGTGTCGAGCGGTACCAACGGCGATGTCATCCTCGCGATGGCGCGGACCGATACCCCCGACGATCGGCGCGGCGCGCGCGGGATCAGCACCTTCATCATCACGCCCGACTTGCCCGGCTTCAGCGTCGGCAAGAAGGAAGACAAGATGGGTCTGCGCGCGTCACCGACGGTGCAGATCCATTTTTCAGACATGCGGGTGCCGGGCGATCGGCTGGTGGGCGCGGTCGGCAGTGGCTTCATCTACGCCATGCAATCGCTCGACAACGGACGACTCGGAATCGCCGCGCAGGCGGTGGGGATCGCCGAGGCGGCGCTTCGCCTGGCAGCGGCGTACGCGGCGGAGCGCAAGCAGTTCGGGCACCCGATCAAGGAGTTCCAGGCGATTCAGTTCAAGCTGGCCGACATGGCAATGCGTGTCGCTGCATCGCGCGCGCTATTGCACGCGGCGGCCACGGCCAAGGATCGCGGCGAGCGGATCACGCAATTCAGCTCCATGGCCAAGCTGCTCGCCAGCGAAGCGGCGATGGCGGTCACGACGCAGGCGATTCAAATCTTCGGCGGGTATGGCTACGTCAAGGACTACGCCGTCGAGCGATTGTTCCGCGACGCGAAGGTCACGCAGATCTACGAAGGTACTTCGGAAATACAACGCATCGTCATCGCGCGCGAGCTGTACTCCAAGCGATAGTCGGCGATTCGACCGCCCTCACTGGTTCACGACGCAGTCTCTCTCTCCCAACTCCTCGACACTCGTCCAACATGAAGCTCTTCGATACGATCGCCGACATGGGCCACGAGCAGCTCGTGCTCTGCCAGGATTCGGCTTCCGGATACCGCGGTATCATCGCGATCCATAGTACGGTCCTTGGCCCCGCGCTCGGCGGAACGCGCTTTTGGAATTATGCCACGGACGACGAAGCCATCGTCGATGCGCTTCGGCTCGCGCGCGGCATGACCTACAAGAACGCGGTGGCCGGCCTCAACCTGGGCGGCGGCAAGTCGGTGATCATCGGGAACAACAAGACGACGGATCGCGAGATGATCTTTCGCGCGCACGGCAGGTTCGTCGAGAGCCTGGGTGGTCGTTACATCACCGCCGAAGATGTGGGCACGAGCACGGCGGACATGGACTACGTGCACATGGAAACCGACTACGTGAGCGGACTCGCGGGCCGGTCGGGCGATCCGTCGCCGGTCACGGCGCACGGCGTATTTCGCGCGATTCAGGCGTCGGCCAAGGAGCGATGGGGCTCCGACGACTTGAGCGACAGGACGGTCGCGATTCAAGGCTGCGGCCACGTAGGCTATTATCTCGCCAAGGAATTACACGAAGCCGGCGCGACGCTGATCGTGACGGACATCGACGGCGAACGAGTGAAGCGCGTCGTCACGGAGTTCAACGCTCGCCCCGTCGCATCCGAAGAGATCTACAGCGCTCCGGCCGACATCTTCGCGCCCTGCGCGCTGGGCGCGATCATCAACGACAAGACGATTCCACAGCTCAAGGTCGAGATCGTGGCCGGCGCGGCGAACAATCAGCTTCTCGAGGAGCGACATGGCATCGAGCTCGATTCGCGAGACATCATGTACGCGCCGGACTACGTGGCCAACGCGGGCGGCGTGATCAACGTCTACAGCGAGCTGGCCGGCTGGACGTCGGCGCGCTCGTTCCGCAAAGCCGACGAGATCTACGATACGATTCGCAAAGTGTTCGCGATCGCCCGAGAAGAGAAGATTCCCACGTACCTCGCGGCCGATCGCCTCGCCGAGCAGCGAATTCTCGCCGTGGGGTCGATGGTGCGCACCTGGCCGCAGTGGCCGAACAAGTGACCGCGTATGGCTGAGAGAATTCTCATCGCGTCCGACCACGCCGGGTTCGAGCTCAAGGAGAAGCTCGGGCGCGCGCTTGGCGAGATGGGCTACGACGTGCAGGATCTTGGAACCGACAGCGCCGAGTCCACGGATTACGCCGATTACGCGCATCCGCTCGCGAAGAAGGTGTCGGACGGCGAAGTGCAGCGCGGTGTGTTGCTGTGCGGCACCGGACTCGGCATGAGCTATACAGCCAATCGGTATCCGCGTGTCCGCGCCGCCGTGGCGTGGAACGCGGAGATCGCCAAGCTCGCGCGCGAGCACAATGACGCCAACGTACTCGTGGTTCCGGCTCGGTTCGTCACCGAGGCGCTGGGCATCGAGATTCTCAGGACCTGGCTCGACACACCTTTCGAGGGCGGGCGCCACGCGCGTCGCGTCGACAAGATCGAGAAGACGGATTCACAACATGAATGAGTGGATGAAACACGCGCTCTGTTCCCCGGGCGCCGCGCTTCGCGAGGTCGATCCGGAGATCGCCTCGTTGATCGCCGACGAGATCGTTCGGCAAAAAGATGGGCTCGAGCTCATCGCCAGCGAGAACTTCGTGTCGCCCGCCGTGCTCGAGGCGATGGGCTCGCCGCTGACCAACAAGTACGCGGAAGGGCTTCCGGGCAAACGCTATTACGGCGGTTGCGAAGTCGTCGATAAGATCGAGCAGATCGCGATCGACCGCGCGAAAGAATTGTTCGGCGCCGACCACGCGAACGTGCAGCCGCACTCAGGTGCGCAGGCGAACTACGCGGCCATGTCGCCGTTTCTCAAACCCGGCGACACGTTCCTAGGCATGGACCTGTCGAACGGCGGGCATTTGACACACGGCTCGCCGGTCAATTTCTCGGGCATGCTGTACCACGCGATTTCGTACGGCGTGACCGACGAAGGGCTGATCGACTACGACGACATGCGGCGGAAGGCGCGCGAGCACCGCCCTCGGCTCGTGCTCGCCGGCTACAGTGCGTACTCGCGCGTCGTCGACTTCGCGGCGTTCGCCGAGGTGGCGCGTGAGATCGGCGCAGTCTTCATGGTCGACATGGCGCACTTTGCCGGATTGGTGGCGGGCGGCGCGTATCCTTCACCCATTCCGCACGCCGACGTCGTCACCACGACCACGCACAAGACGCTGCGTGGTCCACGCGGAGGACTCATTCTCTGCAAGGCCGAGCACGCGAAGGCGATCGACAAATCGGTGTTCCCGGGAAGTCAGGGCGGGCCGCTCGAGCACGTCATTGCCGCCAAGGCCGTGTGCTTCAAGGAGGCGTTGGCGCCGTCGTTCAAGACGTACGCCAGCGACGTCGTCGCCAACGCGCGTGCTCTCGCGAAAGCGTTGGCCGCCCTCGGATTCGAGATTGTGTCGGGCGGAACGGACAATCACCTGATGTTGGTCGATCTGCGCAACCGCGGGCTCACGGGTAAGATCGCGCAGCTGTCGCTCGACGACGCGGCGATCACGGTGAACAAGAACACGGTGCCGAAGGAAACGCAGTCGCCGTTCGTCACGAGCGGAATTCGGATCGGAACGTCGGCGGTGACAACGCGCGGCATGCGCGAGGCCGAGATGACGCAGATCGCGGGGTTGATCGACCGCGTGCTCAAGGCGCCGGACGATGCGAGTCTCAAGTCCCGAGTGCGGGAAGAGGTCCGACTGTTGGTGAAGGGTTTCCCGCTGTACGCCTAGTAGGCTAGGCGCTCCGGGCGCGCGCGTCGGTCGATATGGTCGCACGTGGCGCCGGTTCGACTCGTGGCAAGCGGCGAACGACGGACGTCACGCACTGTGCGGCGAGATCGCGCGTGGTGTACGAGCACAGGTCGAGGTCCGTGCGGCGCCACTGCCAATCTTCCGGACTCGTGGCGTGCGGTTGCAGCACATGCTCGAACGCGGGCATGGCCGTCTGCGGATCGGCCGACGCGTGCTGGTCGCCGAGCTGGCCGCTCCATTCGATGACGAGGAGCTGGCCGTCGGCGATCGAGTTCGATCGACCGCGAATCCACGAGAAGCTCAAGCCGACCGGACCGATCTGCACGGTGTAGCGGTCTGGAGTGCGACGCGCTTCGGGCGCGAAGCCGGCGGGCAGCGTGCCTGGCGCCTCGCACAGTCGAAGCACTGCGCTCGACAGCGAATCGAGCTCGCGGTTGATCAAGGCGAGCGCGCGCTGCGACGACAGGAACGACGCGCGGGCACGCGCATGCTTTTCTTCTTCGGCTTGTCGCGCGGCGACGGCGGCCGTCGTCAAACGCTTGGGCGTCCCGCCCGCGTCGGTCACGGCGTTGACGATTGCGTCCATCACTGCGCTGCTCGTCGGCGCGCCCGACGCTCGCACGATCGTTCCCTTGAGCCAGCCGGGAATGGGAGAATTGTCGAGCGGTACGACGATCACGTCCTTTCGCTTGGCCTTGCCGATGCGTGCTTTCAGGGCCTCGGATTCGACGAGGCTCGACGAGCTCACGCCCCAGAGCCGCTGAAAGAGCACCACGACGACACGTGCGTCCTTTTCGATCGGCTTGCGCAGGGCAGCCGATGTCGCGGGCACTTTGGAGCCGTCGGCGCCGTTTGCCGTTGCGTACACCCCTTTCGTGACGTGATGCTCGAGTCGCCGCTTCAGCTCCGCGACGGCGAGAGCGTCGAAGTCCGCGGCGGTGATCGCTACGTCATACTTGAAGGTTTGCGGCATCGGAATCAGCGGAGGTTGGGAGTGCAGCCATCATGGAACCAAACTCGAGGGAGCAACGGGCTCCCGACCTTCGGCTCAGAACCGGGTAATCTACTAACGAGTTCGGCACCGCGCCGCCCCCGGGGGCTCCCGTTTGGGGAGTTGTGGTAGAACGGCACAACCGTCATTTTCTTTTGCGTCGGCGGGTCGAGCACCCGCCGTTCGGTTAAAACGACTCAAACGAGGCAGGAAGTGGCTGAACTGGCGTTTCGAGACGGGATCATGGACCGAATCCGGCTCCGCGAGCCGCGGTTCGACGAGCGCGCGTATCTGTTCGTGCTCGCGGCCCTCGAGTTTTGCCAACAGCGACTCGAGGAGCGGCGGCACATTAACGGTCGCGAACTCGCCTTGTCCTGCCGCGACCTGGCACTCGAACGCTTTGGCGTCATGGCTCGCGTGGTGCTCGAACACTGGGGCGTCCACAGCAGCGCCGACATTGGAGACGTCGTATTCACGCTTGTCGATCTCGGCTTGCTCATGAGCCAGCCCACGGACACGCGGGAGGAGTTCGTCGAGGTGTTCGACTTCGACCAGGCCTTCGAGCGCGAATATCCGTGGTGCGGGGCGCTGACTGTCTGACGCGGATTGGCCGAGCGGCGCGGACGGAGTCGGACGGGGAGGGGAGGACGGGTCGCATGGAGAAGGCAATGGAGTGGCCGAGTTGTCGGCGATGTCAGACGGGCGTGCTGCTGCCGCTGAGCGATTACGGGCGCGAAGGCGCGCCGATCACCTACAAAGCGTGGGCGTGCAGCAATCCCGATTGCGGTTTCAATATCCGGATCGACAACGGTGAATTGAGCTACGGCCGCACCGTCGGCACCTCGCAGAAGTAATCCACCCACATCATCATCGTGCGCGATCTCGTCCGCGTCGTGACCAGCTCCGAATCGGCGGCGCGCGACACATCGGCGATCGCGTCCGGGATTCCCTCGCGCGCGCTGATGCAACGCGCGGGAGCCGCGGCCGCCGCCGAGATCGCGTTGCGGTATCGCGACAAGCTCTCGCGCGGTGTGCTCGTGTTGGCAGGACCTGGCAACAACGGTGGCGACGCGTGGGTCGTTGCTCGGGCGATGGCAACGAGCGGCGTGCGCGTGCGAGTCATCGAGCCGATCGCCGCGAAGTCGCCAGACGCAATCGCGGAGCGCGACCTCGCGCTCGCCGTCCTCGATGCGGCCGACGTCGTGAGTGTCGTGCCGGAAGCGCTCGACGTGGGCGATGGATTAGTCATTGACGGTTTGCTCGGCACTGGCGGGAGTGGTGAGCCGCGGGGTGCGATCGCGCGGCTCATTGCACTCACGTCAACGCTCGAGGCGCGCGACGCGACCGTCATTGCGCTCGACGTGCCAAGTGGCCTCGACGCGTCGACCGGAGCCGCGCACGACGTCGTCGTGCGAGCGGATCTGACGCTCAGCTTCGGCACGATCAAACGCGGCCATCTCGTAAACCGCGACGTTTGCGGCGCGATCGTGGTGCTCGACATCGGACTCGGAACGCACGCGTCGCTCGACAACGGCGCTCCGCTACTCGTCGACGAGGCGTGGGTCGGCGCGCGATTGCCGAACATTCCCGCGAGCGCGCACAAGGGTGTGCGCAAAAAGGTCGCGATCGTCGGCGGAGCGCCGGGCATGGCGGGAGCAACAGTGCTCGCCGCGCGGGCCGCGATGCGGAGCGGCGTCGGCATGGTCAAGCTGGTCGTGTCGTCCGAGAGTCTCGCCGCCGTGCAGCAGAACGAGCCGTACGCGCTCGCGGGACACTGGCCGCGCGATGACGCCACCGTCGATCGAGAGATCTCCGGATGGGCGGACGCCGTCATCATCGGGCCCGGTCTGGGCCGCGACGACGACAGCCGTGCACTGCTCGAGCGCATGCTGCGCCGGTGGAGCGGCCCGACGCTGCTCGACGCCGACGCGCTCACGCTGTTCGAAGGCGATGCGCGCGGGCTGGCCAAGTTGCTCGGCGGACGACCGGCCCTCGTGACGCCGCATCCCCTCGAGTTCGCTCGGCTTGCCGGCGCTGACGTTCACCACGTCCTCGATGCTCGCTTCGACGTCGGCCGCGAGCTCGCCGCCACGCTCGACGCCGTCGTTCTCCTCAAAGGCGTGCCCACGGTCATCACGGCAGCGAATGGCCGGCGCCTCGTGAGCGCGAGCGGAACGCCGGCGCTTGCCGCGGCCGGAAGCGGCGACGTGTTGAGCGGAATCGGCGGAACGATGCTCGCGCAAATCGGCGACGCCTTTATCGCCGGCGCGATCGCCGCGTGGGTGCACGGCCGCGCGGCGGAACGTGTGCCGTCGGCCGGTGCTGGCGACATTCGAGGGATCGCGCTCGAGGACGTCGTGAACGAGTTGCGGGACGCCTGGACGTTCGACGATCGCCCAACCCGCTATCCGGTGATCGCCGAATTGCCGAGCGTCGGCGCGCGACTGTGACCCGGTTCGTCCCGCTCGGACCGGGCGACGAATTCGACGCCATTCGTCGCATGGCCGACCGGTGGGGCGATCGTGCGAATGGCCTCGGCGACGACGCAGCGATTCTGCGCGTGCCGCGCGGCGATGCGCTCCTTGCCAGCGTCGACACCGCGGTTGAGGGTCGACATTTCCGCCGGGAATGGCTGTCGCCGCGTGAGATCGGGTATCGATCGGTGGTCGCCGCGCTCAGCGATCTCGCCGCGATGGCCGCGCGACCGATTGGCGTTCTCGTCGCACTGACGGTGCCCGAGACATGGCGCGACCAACTACTCGATTTGGCGGATGGCATCGGCGACGCGGCCGGCGCGGCGCAGACGCACATCGTTGGCGGCAATCTCAGCGGCGGTAGCGAGTTGTCCATCACGACCACGGTGCTCGGCGCCGCCTTCGAGCCGTTGACGCGCGCCGGCGCGCAGACAGGTGATCGCGTGTACGTCACCGGCGAGCTGGGCGCGCCCGCTGAGGCGATTCGCCGATTGTCGAATGGTGAGCAGCCCGGCGCGGTTCGCGATCGTTTTGCTCACCCCGTTCCGCGCCTCGCGGAAGCGCGCTGGCTCGTGGACCGCGGTGCGCGGGCGGGCATCGACATCTCCGACGGACTGATCGGCGATCTCCGCCACCTCGCCGCGGCGAGCGGCGTCGCCATCGACATCGACGGCACACGCGTGCCGTGCGCGAGCGGCGTCGACGCGTCGCTCGCATTGCATGGCGGCGACGAATACGAGCTCGCCGTGACGTCGCCGCGCGCGATCGACGCCGCCGAGTTCGAGCAACGATTCCGCGTTCGGTTGACGGAGATCGGCCGCGTTGTCGCCGCTTCGAATGGTGAGGTCACGGTCAATGGCGCGCGCGTTGCGAACGTCGCGGGCTACGATCACTTTTCGCGGTGATGCGAACGCCGTTTGTCGCGCTGGTCGCGCTGGTGATGACCTTGATTCTCGGGCCGCTCGTGGTGATCGCGCGACTGTTTCGGGCGCCCCAGGGGCCGACGTCGATCTACTCGCGATGCGTCCGGCTTTGGGCGCGATCGATCGATTGGGCCGCAGGCGTGCGCGTGCGCGTGCACGGCGTCGAACACATCAAAGGAATGCACGGCGCGGTCTTCATCGCGAATCACGTCAGCTGGTTCGACATCTCGGCGCTCGCGTCGGAAGTGCCGTGGTGCAGCTTCATCGCCAAATCCGAGCTGCGACGAATTCCGTTGTTCGGATTTGCCGCGCAGTGCGTGGGGATCGTCTTTCTCGATCGCGACAACAGGAAGCAGGCGTTCGAGTCGTACAAAGTCGCGGCCAAGGAAGTGCAGCGCGGGCGCTCGATTGTCGTTTGTCCGGAGGGGACGCGCGGCTTCGATTATCATCTGCGTCCGTTCAAGAAAGGACCGTTCGTCCTGGCGATCGCCTCGCAGACACCGATCATTCCGACGATCGTGTTCGGAGCGCGCGAGATCATGCCCAAGGGTTCGTTCATGATTCGATCGGGGACGATCGACCTGCACTTCCTGCCGCCCGTCGAGACGAAGGGATACGACTACGAGCATCGTGGCGCGCTCATGACGACGGTGTGGACCAACATGGCCGATGCGATGCAGTCGTTGTACGGCATCGGGAGCTCGGAACCGTCCATCGCGGCGGTCGGCGAGCGGGTCGAGTAGCCTCTGGCGCTCACGCGCCGGCGATCGTTCACCGACGACCCGGTTCTGTTATTTTTCCCGCCGCGGGGCTCCGCGTCTCAATTCAGCGTTTTCGCCTTCACGACATACCATTTCTCATGGTCATCATCAGCGAGATCAAGGCACGAGAGATTCTCGATAGCCGCGGCAATCCGACGGTCGAAGCCGACGTCATCTGCTCGAACGGCATCATGGGACGCGCGGCGGTGCCGAGCGGTGCGAGCACAGGCGAGCACGAGGCGGTCGAGCTTCGCGACGGCGACTCCGATCGATACGGCGGCAAAGGTGTCCAGCACGCGGTGCAGAACGTCGACGACACGATCGCTCCCGCGCTCAAGGGGCACGACGTCACCGACCAGCTGGGCATCGATGCGGCGATGATCGACCTCGACGGCACGCCGAACAAGTCGAGCCTGGGAGCGAACGCGATCCTCGCCGTGTCGCTCGCCACCGCGCGCGCCGCGGCGCAGTCGGTTGGCTTACCGCTCTACCGGTACCTGGGCGGGCCACTCGCGCGCGTGATGCCAGTGCCGATGATGAACATCGTCAACGGTGGTGCGCATGCCGCGAACACCGTCGACTTTCAAGAATTCATGATCGTCCCGATCGGTGCCGATTCGTTCGCCGAAGCGCTGCGCATGGGCGCCGAGGTGTTTCACGCGCTCAAGAAGGTGCTCGGCAAACGCAAGTTGTCGACGGGCGTTGGCGACGAAGGCGGTTTCGCGCCGGATCTGCGAGACGACGAAGAGGCGATCAAGGTCATCCTGGAGGCGATCGACGCCGCGGGATACGACGCGGGAAAGGAGATCGCGCTGGCTCTCGACCCGGCGGCGAGCGAGCTTTTTTCCGACGGCACGTACACGTTCAAGAAGAGTGGTGCGGGCAAGCGAGACGCCGACGGCATGGTCGAGTTGTACACGAACTGGATCGATCAGTATCCGATCGTCTCGATCGAAGACGGCCTGGCCGAGGACGATTGGGACGGGTGGGCGAAGTTGACGGCGGCGATCGGCGATCGATGCCAGCTCGTCGGCGACGACATCTTCGTCACGAACACGGAACGCTTGGCGCGCGGCATCGAGAACAGCGTGGCGAACGCGATTCTCATCAAGGTGAATCAGATTGGGACGTTGAGTGAAACGCTCGAGGCGATCGACATGGCGCGCGCGGCCGGCTACTTGTCGGTGATCTCGCATCGCTCGGGCGAGACGGAAGACACGTTCATCGCCGACCTGGCTGTCGGCACCGGCGCGGGTCAGATCAAGACCGGCTCCGCGAGCCGCACCGATCGAATCGCCAAGTACAATCAGCTTCTGCGCATCGAGGAGCAGCTCGGCGGCGCCGCCGAGTTCCCTGGCGGCGCGCTCTATGGCATCTAACCGACGTCCTCTCCTCAAACGGATCGGCACGCTCGCGCTGATCGTGGTCGCCGTTGTGTTCGCGGTGCAGGGTGGGGAATTCGGAACGCTCGACTTGTTTCGCCAGCGGCAACAAAAGGCGCGCATCTCGCGGTCGGTCGATTCGTTGTCGCGCATTGTGGATTCGCTCAAAGCGTACAAGGACAAAGTCGAGCACGATCCGGCGACGCAGGAGCGGATCGCGCGCGAAGTGTTCGGAATGGTGCGGGGGAACAAGGAGATCGTGTATCGCTTCGCGGGACCGTCGCCCGACAGCGCGCGGCGCGCGCGATAAGGTGCTGAGGCATGCGAGCGGGACAGCGATCCGGCTTGACACGTCGTTGCTGGGCCTTAGCTTACGCATACTGCCGCGGGGTGGAGCAGCCTGGTAGCTCGTCGGGCTCATAACCCGAAGGTCGCGGGTTCAAATCCCGCCCCCGCTATGTGGACATCGACATGTGGTCACGACATCGGCCGGTCCGAGAGGGCCGGCCGGTTGTGTTTGTGACGGAGTTTTCTTGGCAGGGTAGCTCAGGTGGTTAGAGCACGGCACTCATAATGCCGGGGTCGTGGGTTCGAGTCCCACCCCTGCTATCGACGAGCCAATCACTTAGCGGTGGTTGGCTCGAATCGTTCTCAGGTGGTGCACCCGAAACTGCACCCATTTTCGCTGATTTTTCGGTTGCGTTTGACGGCGGCTCGTCGAGTTGTGCGGCAATCTTCTCCCACCGGTCTCGCTCGTCGCTGCGCGGTGCATACCGACCGTACCGCGTTGCTACCATCTGCACGTCAGCGTGGCCGAGCTGGCGGGCGACCAGCTCATAGGGCGTGCCGGCGCGGACCGCGCGGATCGCGTAAAAATGCCGCGAGTCGTGCAGCCGGTGATGCGGAATGCCGAGGGCAACGAGTCGCGCGCGATGCACGTCTCCTACGGTTTTGCGATCAAGGCCACGAAACAGCCGCTCACCCGGCGTAACGCTGTCGAGGTGTTGCTCGAGATGGGGCCACGCCCATTCCGCGACGCGCACGACTCGATCGCGCGTGTGGGCCTTGGTGCCCCGCGCCCGTACTTCGCGTCGCGCGGTGTCGACGTCTGATTCTACACACGCGAGCGCGGCGGAAATCTCAACGCCGGCGCCATAGAGTAGTGCGAAAAGTCCGCGGTATGGCCCCTCGGCGCCGTCGACGATGCGGCGAACGTCGGCCAGCGGAATCTCGACGGCCTTGGGTCGGTTCTGCGGCGGCGCCTCCACGCTGCGAGCGATGTTCGACTGAAGCACGCCAACCTGCACAAGGTACTTCGCGAAGCTCTGAACGGCCGCCAGGTACTTTCGTTTGGTGGACCCGGTGACCGGGATTGCCGGTGCGTCGGGCTGTCGCCGCGTCTTGTACTTCGAGCTGCGCCGGCGCTTCTGCGGAAGTCGGGTTCGCGTATTCAGCCACTGCGCAATGGCGGCCGACGTGAAGTGTGAGACCGGGAACGGCGCACCCTCTGGGATGAGCGTTCGGAGATGGACGACATAATGCTCGCGCGTGTCGGGCCTGACCCGATCGGTCAGCCACGTCTTCCACGGTGCAACATGCGCATCGAGGTTCGGCTCCCGTCGCCGCTCCTCAGCCTCTTTCTCGCGGTCCTCGACTGATTTTAGGCGTGCGCGCAAACCGTCGAGATCATTGTGCGAATACGCGTCGCCGCTAAGTCTCGCCGTCGGCCGGCCACCCACGAGAGAGCTTGAGCGACGTCGAACGCAGTCGCCGCACGGCTGGGCGCCCCCGGCACCCTCTCTCGAGGCGTCGACGACCTTTCCGACGGCGGCGCGGACTCGAATGTTCCTCGGCCGCCGAGGGGCTACTGGGCAAAGCTCGAGGTGGGCAAGGGCCCGCCCAAAACAACGTTGCCCGAGGCTCGGCCCGGCGACGAACTGGCGTGGTCGCAGGAACGGGGACTTCCACGCGCTCAGCGTCAGCGGCCAGAACCGCCAAAGGCGCTGACGCAACAACGGCCCCGCGGCCGCGCGGCAGCCAAGCACTTCACAGAGCACCCGCTGCTTCTCGCACATCGATGCCTTCAAGGAAGAGCGAGGCGTGAAACCCGCAACGGCGCCTGGTCGTATGATGCATACACATCATTTATCCGCACCAACGCCCATTCGTCGGAGGACCCAATGCAACGCACCATCGGCCCGATTCTGGCCGCACTGTCGCTACTATCGCTAAGCCTCTGTTCGACGACCGCGAGCAGCCAGCAGCCACCGGCGGCACCGGCCGCGGCCCGCGCCATCGGCACTTGGATCGGCCCACTGCACGTAGGCACCGTGAACATGCGGCTGCAGATGACGATTCGGGCCGATTCGACCAGAGGCCTCGCGGGCGTGCTGAAGGCCATCGACCAGGGAGGGGCCGAGGCACCGGCAACGGTCGAGGTCCGAGGTGATTCGATGTCATTCACGATCCCGGAGCAAGGAATCAAGTATTCGGGCGTGATGGACGCGGCCGGTGATTCCATCCGTGGAACGTTCGTGCAAGGCCAGTCGTTCCCACTAACGTTCGCCCGATCAGCCGCCGCTGCCACCATTCGCCGGCCGCAGGACCCGGTCGCGCCGTTCCCGTATCAGACGAAAGACGTCGTCTTCGAGTCCGCACCGGGCATTCGATTGTCAGGAACAATCGACATCCCGCCGGGCAAAGGCCCGTTCCCCGCAGTAGTCTTTGTAACGGGCTCGGGTCCGCAGGATCGCGATGAGGCGGGCATGGGCCATCGGCCGTTCCTCGTCATCGCTGACTACCTCGCGCGGCATGGCATCGCATCACTTCGCTACGACGATCGCGGGACCGCGCAATCGACTGGTGATTTCGCGTCATCGACGACCGCTGATTTTGCCGTCGACGCCGAGGCGGCGGTCCATTTTCTCAAGGCGATGCCGCAGCTCGCGTCGCGCATCGGCATCCTCGGCCACAGCGAAGGCGGATTGATCGCACCGATGGTCGCCGCACGCTCGCGCGACGTCGACTTCATCGTGATGCTTGCCGGGCCGGGCGTAGCTGACGACTCACTGATGCTGCTTCAGAATCGTGCGTTCGCCATCGCGGCCGGCGCGCCCAGCGCGCGCGTCGAGAACGCGATGCGAATCAACCGCGCGCTGTTCGACGCGATTCGCAATGCCAAGGACTCATCGGATGCGGACCGGCGACTCGGGGCGGCCAAGGCCGACATTCTGGCCTCACTGCCGGAGGCAGGACGAGCGGCCACGGCGGCCAGTATCGATCAGGCGATTCCTGGGCTTCTCACTCCATGGATGCGCTATTTCGTCAAGTACGACACGCGCGACGCACTGCGCCGGGTGCGCGTGCCCGTGTTAGCGCTCGGCGGGTCACTCGACACGCAGGTTCCCGCCCACGAAGATCTCGCCGGCATCGATACGGCGCTCAAGGCTGCGGGAAACCATGACTACCGAGTTGTCGAGCTGCCAGGTCTCAATCATCAATTCCAACCTGCCAAGACCGGTTTGCCCGCAGAGTACGCCAGCATCGACGAGACCGTCGCGCCACAAGTGCTCGACTTGATTGCCTCGTGGATCAAGCAACGATTCGGCGAGCGGTAGCGGCGATGCGCGTTGTGCCGTACATTCGCTCTATGATGCATATACATCCACATCATCATGCCTAGGCCGCGGTCCATGTGCGCCGCGGGAACGCTGCGCCGCGCCGCGCGTTCGATCGCGCGAATGTATGACACCCGTTTGGCGGAAGTCGGGCTCACGACGACGCAGTTCTCGATCTTGCGATCACTGGATCGGGCAACAGGGCCGGTGCCGCTGAGCGAGCTGGCCGACGAGCAAGTGTTCGAGCGCACGTCGCTCTATCGTGCGCTCGAGCCGCTCCGCCGGCAGCGATTGATCGCGATTCGTCCGGGTCGCGGTCGCGCCAAAGTAGTGGCGCTCACCGCCCTCGGCGCCAAGCGCGTCGCCGCCGCGCTTCCACACTGGGAAAAGGCGCAGGACGCGTTTCTCGGGCAGTACGGCAGCTCCAAGTGGGGCGCGCTGGCGGCGCAGCTCGTGGGTGTCGTGGATACCGCGAGAGTGATCTCGGGACGACCGCCCGACAACTCACAGGAGCGCGCGTGATTCCTCAGCTTCTGACGATCCAGCCCGTCGTGTGGGCGGTGCTCGCGGTCTGTGCAATCGCCGCCGTTGCCTTGTCGACGGGCAATCGTGTGGCAGCGAACGTCCGGAACCGGCGTGAGGCGAAGCTGCTCGCGCGCGCCCTCGACGAGCTCGAGTCGATCAAGCGGCTCCATGATGACGACCGCCAGCTGCTCAATGCCCGCCTCACCAGGATCGAGCACGCGCTGGAGACGCTCGCGGTCGAGATGGAGCGCGTGGGCGAAGGGCAGCGGTTTGTGACGCGACTACTAGCGCCCCGCGCCGACGGCGAGCCGTCAGCCCGATGACGGGTATGCGAGTGGCGATGTGTTCTGCCGTGCATTTGAGCGACGATTCGGCGTCTCGCCCACGTTTTACCGCAGCCGATTCAGTCTCAGCATGCCGCGTTCGTCCGCGTCACGTTCATAAGGATCCTCTCATGCACGACAACAAGAACACCCGCAACCACCGGTGCGGTTTCCTGGTGTGGCTCGCGACTATGGTCTGGGCGTTTCCCCTCGTGGCGACGGCCCAGAATTCCGCCACCGGACGATGGGAAGGTACACTCCGGCGCGGGGCGTCGACGCTCTCCGTCGCGGTCGACCTGCCGGCGGACCAGCCGGACCACGGATTCTTCACGGCTCCCGATCTCGGCGCCATGGATGTGCCCCTGACTCACGTGCGTGTCGGGCGCGAAATGTATTGGGAGCTGGTTGGCGATCAGTCGACGTTGGTGTTCACGGGAACGCTCTCGCACGACGTAATCACGGGAAGCGTGGTCGAGGGGCGCACCACAGGCACCTTTGCGCTGCACCGGGTGTCGTCGTCGACGGCGAAACCATACACATCGAGCGACGTTCGTGTCGATAACGGCGGCGTGGTGCTGTCGGGTACGGTGTTGAGTCCCCGCGCGCCCGGGCGACACGCTGCGGTCGTCTTCCTGCACGGATCGGGGGCGGAAGGACGCTGGGCCAACGGACTCACCGCCGACTACCTCGCACGCCGCGGCGTCGTCGCCCTCATTTACGACAAACGAGGCGTCGGCGCATCGACCGGTGATTGGAAGACGAGCACCCTCGACGACCTTGCCGCCGACGCGCGCGCCGTCGTCCATCTGCTGTCCGCACGATCCGACGTCGATCCGCGCCGTGTCGGCGTGTATGGTCACAGTCAGGGTGGATTCATCGCGCCGATGGTGGCGGCCGGGAATGCCGACGTCCGATGGATCATCGATGCCGACGGCAACGCCGGTCCGCAGTACGAGCAGGATCTGTTTCGCGTCGGAAATATGTTGAGGAAGCAGTTCCACGGTGACACGCTGCGTGACGCGCTCTCCTTCTACCGCGAATTCGTCGACGTGGCTCGCAACGGTCTCCCACATGATCAGCTCGACGCCGACAAGGCCAAGTATCGGAGCGCCGCATGGTACGACCACCTCGGCATTCCCGACGACCAGGATTGGATCTGGCGCTGGTACCGCGGCGTCGGCAACACCGACAATCGGTCGGCATGGGCAGCGATCGACGTGCCGGTGCTGCTGCTCTATGGAGAGCGCGACGAGACAGTTTCACCGACGCAGAGCATCGAGACAATCACGAGAATCCTGAAGGCAAATCACGACCCGCGGGTCACTGTCCGCATCCTGCCCGATGCCGACCACACGCTGCGCGTTCCCGCGATGGATCCACTCGGGTGGCCGCACTATGCGC
>DASVYG010000101.1:0-6692 GCA_036392315.1 Gemmatimonadaceae bacterium | reverse complement strand
CGCGACTTCTCGAGCGCCGAGGCCACGCTGAAAACCCGTGTCGTCGTTGCTGGAGCGTCGAATGCCTCGCCCGATCGCGTCCCGACGGTCGCGGTCGTCACGGTGAATGGGCCGCTCCCGCCGTACGACACGCCGCTCTGGGACAAGGTCCGCATGAGCGACTTCGGGCGGACGCGCGTGCCGCGGGTCACCACGGCGGACGTTTCGCGGTTCCAGGCCGCGGTGAGTGACTCCGGGTTCCAGGTCTATAAGCAAACGCTCATCGGCGCGTTCGGTCGCCGCATGCAAGAGATTCGCGTGTCGCGCGACTCCGGGCGGGCGGAGGTCCAGCGGCTCCGACAGCGCGCCATGGCGCTCGCCCACCGGATCGGCGAGCAAGAAGCGAACGGTACTCAGTTCGACGCGCGGCTCGTGTACTTCGGCCTGCCGGCGTTCGCCGCCGTGCTGATCATCCTGTTTCTCATGCCGTTGATGTATCGCCGACCTGACGTGCAACAGTGGTTGTTGACGTCGGGAATGCTTTTGGAGCTCGCCACGATCGTCATCGTAACGGCGACGGTCATCCTCCTGGCGCTGGCCGGACGAATCCATGCCGAGGTGATCGGAGCGCTGCTCGGCGCCCTCTCGGGATACATGCTCGGCCGCGCGGGAAGCCGTCGCGCCGCGAACGCACCGCTGGTCACGAACCACGCGCGACTCCCGGCGCCGCAGCCCGCCGAACCGACGCTGCCGTCGCCCGCGCCGGCTCCAGCCATGCTGCGCCGGCGAGACGGTCAGCCGGCGCTACCCACTCCGCCGCAGTCGTAGCTCAGCGCGCCGGAGCGGAGCGTCAGCGGCGACCGATTACGATGAACGCCGCACGCGCCGTATCGCCGCCGGCTACGTTGACGGCGAGTTCGGCGGGCGAATATCGGTCCTCGCCGCGGAGCGAGACAACGTGGCGTCCCGCGCTCGCCGCCCACGAGAGCGGTGTGCCGCCGCGCGTCTGCCCGTCGATCACGACGAACGCCGAGCTGCCTCCGGTGAGCGTGACTCTGATCACGCCTGTGCCGCCCCGCGCGGTCCGGTTCGCGCCGATGCCCGACGCCTTTCCCGAATTACGTCCTCGAATGCGCACGACGTCGCCGCCGCTTCGGCGTCCGGCGTCAGGTCCCGTGAGTGACGAGGTGTCGGGAAATGCGGCCGACGAGTCGTCGTCGGACTGATCGCCGCTCAGGAACGACCAATCGGCCGGCAACAATCCCCGCACCGCCTGGCGAACCGACGGTCGCGAGCCGAGGATCGCGAGCACGAGAACGATTGGTGTGAGCAACAGAACGGGTCGCGGTATCCTGACCCGCGGGCGCCGCGCTCGGTGGGCCGTTGGCGGCGTATCCGGCGTGTCGCCGGAGAACGCCTGCACGAAGTCGGCGACGCTTGCGTAGCGGTGACCCGGCTCGAGCGACGTGGCGCGTTTGATCGCCGCGTTCGCACTGAGCGGTACACCCGCCGCAATCGGGCGATTTGGCGCGATCTCCAGCGCATCTACGGCGACCACGCCTTCGCTCGACACGTGCCAGGTCCGCCGGCCGCGAAGTAGCTCGAAGGCAATGATGGCCAAGGCGTACTGGTCGGCGCGTCCGTCGAAGTCAGCGCGATCGCGACGTTGCTCGGGCGGCGTGTACGCGGGCACGCCAAGCGCGCTCGGACGCGGCGCGACGACGTTCGCTTTTGGCGGTATGCGAAGGCCAAAGTCCGACAGCAGGGACTGTCCGTTCTCGTCGAGCAGAATCTTGGAGGGACAGAGCGAGCCATGAACGATGCCCTGCATGTGGGCCTGATCGAGCGCGCCGGCGGCCTGACGCAGGATCGCTCGGACGTACTGGAACGACACGCCGCCGCCCTGATGCAACCGATCGTCGAGCGTGCCGCCGGGCGCGAGCGGCATCTCGATGACGAAGATTGGCTTGCCGAGATGCAGCTTGCGCATCGCGAGCACGTGCGAATCCACGACCTCGGCGGTCAGCGACGTCTCACGCGCGAGCTGCGCCCGCGCGGCCGGGCTGTCCCAGGCGACTTTCAGGGCGACGTCGCGATTTGTCGAGACGTTGTGGGCGAGGAAAACAACTCCGCACCGCCCGGCGCCGAGTACCGCGCCGAGCGTGTAGCCGTCTCCGAGGGCGCTACTGAGTTGGCCGCGCAGCTTCGCGACGTCCGTGCCCTCGGAGGGACCCAACGGGGTCATTGCTTCGGTTGCCACGTCGCCGTGTGACTATCTGCTCGAATTCGAAAACTCACGACCTAGGATCGTCATCTGATCGCGAGCGCGCAAGATCGACAGCGGCGTCGCGTGCTACCGTCGCTTCGCCTCCAGCACGTCGTCGACGCGATCGACGATGTCCTGCCAATGCGCGCGAGCAACCGCGGTCTGCGCGCTCGCCGCGCCGCGCCGCGCGTCGTCCCGAATTTGTCGAAGCTGTGCGCGGGCGAGCGCCGGCAAATCGCTGCGACTCAAGTTTGGCGCTCCGACGAACGGCGGCAGGGCGGCCGGTGGTTGGGGTCCCGCGGCTGCTGCACCCGCAGGCGGAGTGGGAGGCGCCGGCGGATTCACGATCGCCGCCAGCCGCTCGACGTAAACGCGCTGGAGCATGCGGCGGTTCGCGTCGGGAGCAGCGCCCGTGGCAGGAGTTCCCCATACGTCGGCGCGCAAATCGGCGAGATACTCCGCGAGCGGGTATGCGTTGCCTGGGTCGACCTGCTCCGACTCGGCGAGCCGTCCGAGTCTGGGCGTACCGAGGAGCGACGTGAGCACGGCGGCTTGCCGCGTCCCTACGTTCAGCGGTCCGAGCCGAGATTCGATGTCGGCCGGCGCCAACCACGCCGGCGTCGCGAACACGTTCGCATTGAGGAAAGCCAGCGCGGCCTTTTGCTTGGCCTTGGGAACCACGCGATAGACGTTCGCGCCTTGGTCGCTGCTCTTGAGATCGACGTTGACGCCGCCGATCACCGTCGCCACGTGCCCCATGTACAGGCCCCACATGCCGAGCGTTTCGTCGTAGATCTCGCCGAGGTCCGTGTAGTCGTCGCCGGCGCGCGTGGTCCATGCGACGAGCTGCGACACGACCTTGCGCATGTTCTTGAGCGCGTAGTCCGTCGCCTTAATCGGGTCGTCGCCCACGTCTTCGGTCTGCGACCGCGGATCGACCCCGCCGTACTGCTGCGGTACGTAGCGGTACGGAAACACCGCGGTCTGATGGACGAGCCAATTGTTGAGCGTCGCGCGCTCTTCCTCGGGCGTCTTGGCAGAGGGGATCACGCGGTAGCCCCAGTTGATCGCGAAGTCGTCGAACGGACCGACGCGACGAATGAAATCCTTGGGTTTGAGGTTGTCGCCCGGCTGCGCCACGTAATTCTGTCGGGCGTAGTCCATGATCGTCGCGCTCACGCCGTACTTGCTCGTGAACGTCGGGCTGCGCAGCGAGTCGACTGGGAAGCTCGACGACGCCACCATGTTGTGTTGGAGGCCCAGTGCGTGCCCGATCTCGTGCGCGATGACCTGGCGCATCGTCTCGCCCATCAGCTCTTCGGGAATGTCGAGCGTGCGGGCCATCGGATTGGCTGCGCCCGTCTCGATCATGAGCCGGTTCCGATACGAGCGCATGTGGTTATGAAACCACACGATCTCGCTGTTGATGATCTCTCCGCTGCGAGGGTCGGGCGTGCTCGGGCCTTCGGCGTTGCGGACCAAGCTGGCCGCCCAGCGGACCATCGAGTAGCGAGCGTCGTCCGGATCCCAGTCGGGATCTTGGGCCTTCGTCGGCGGATCCTTGGCGATGATCGCGTTCTTGAAGCCGGCCTTCTCGAAGACCTTCTGCCACGACTCGACGCCTTCCTTCACATACCGCCGCCACCTCGTTGGCGTCGCCGGATCGATGTAGTAGACGATTGGCTTGATTGGCTCGACGAGCTCGCCGCGCGCATACGCCGCCGGATCTTTGGGCTCGAGCCGCCAGCGGGTGATGAACGTCTCCGTCGCGGCCTTCTGTTGATCGAGGCCGTAATTGACGCGCTGCACGGTGAAGAAGCCGACGCGCTGATCGAACACGCGGGGGCGCATCGGAACCTTGGGCAGCAGAATCATCGACTGCCGCATCTCGAGCGAGATCGTGTTGCCGGTGCGGTCGCCCGGCGGCTCGGCGGCATCGAATGTCTGGACCTGTCGGACTTCGACGTTGATCGGAAAGGAGCGGATACCGCTCACGTAGCTGCGCGCCGGGTCGAAGCGACGCACCTGATATTGTCGTCGCTGCGCCGCGTTCAGTCCGGCGATCGCCGGCGTGTCGCCGCCGAAGAAGTCCGTGACGTCGATGACATAGCTGGCGCTGTCTCGCGTGAAAGCCTGAATGGGGAAGGAGGCGAGGATCGGCGAGTAATTGTTGTTGCGGACGCTGAGCGAGATGGGAAGCGAATCGTCCGCGACGGCGGCGAAGCTGATGCTCTGCAATAGAACGCGATCATTGACGCGGTCCCAGCGCACGACTCGGCGCGCCGCTTCGTTGCCGGCGAAATCGAACCCGCCGATTCCGGCCGGCACTCCCGAGACTCGGCTCACGAGCAGAATGTCGCGGTGAAGCAAGGAATCGGGTACCTCGAGAAACCACCGGTCGTCGACCCGGTGCACCGTGATGCCGCCTTTCTCGGTGTGCGCCTTGTCGGTGATGACCTGACTGTACGGGCGCGGGCGCCTCGGCTGCGCGTTTGCTCCGCCGGGAGCCTGCGCGCCGGGTTGTTGCTGCGTCGGCGGAGGTGTGGGCGGCTGCTGCGCGGACGCGAGCGTGGCGAGTCCGACAACCGGAATAAGCGCGGAGAGGAGGGTGGGGAATCGACGGCGCATACGACGGAGGGGTTGGTGTCGTGAAGAGGGGAATACCGACACAATGTGTCGTCTGATTCGCTCGTGAACCAGGTGAGCTCGAGCGGAAATGGCCGAGCGTTCGCGCGGTCCCGGACCGCGCGACATATTCGATTCAGTCCTTTGCCGAGGAAACCGCAGAGATGTCCGTCGCGAATTCTTCCATCGTGGTGCTGCTGTACGTTGCCGCCATCGCGCCGACCGCGAGAGCACAGGAGTCGTCGCCGGCCGACCTGCCGTCGCGCGTCGATCGAATCTTCGCTCGCTTTGACAACGCGACGCCGGGCTGCGGCGTTGGTGTCGCCAAGGATGGTCGGACGCTCTACACCCATGGCTACGGCATGGCGAACCTCGAGTACGGCGTTCCGAACACCGACTCCACCGTGTTCGAGAGCGGCTCGGTCGCCAAGCAGTTCACGGCGTCGGCGCTCGTGCTGTTGGCGCAGGACGGAAAGCTGTCGTTGGACGACGACATCAGAAAATATCTGCCCGAGGTCCCCAGCTTTGGCGGCCAGCGCATCACGATTCGCAATCTGCTCACGCACACGAGCGGCCTTCGCGACCAATGGGGCTTGCTCGGCATCGAGGGACGGGGCCCAGGCACGCAGGTGCACTCTCCCATGACGACGCTCGACCTCGTCGCCCATCAGAAGATGCTCAACTTCCCGCCGGGGAGCAAATATCTGTACAGCAACACCGGCTATGCGCTCGCGGGACTCATCGTCCAGCGTGTGAGCGGAAAGACGCTCAACGAGTTCACGCAGGAGCGCCTCTTTCGCCCGCTGGGCATGACGCACACTCAGTGGCGCGACGATTTCACGAAGGTCGTGCCAAACCGCGCGACGGCGTATTCCGGAACGGCGGCGACCGGATTCCATACGGACATGCCGTTCACCAACATGGTCGGCAACGGCGGCTTGCTCAGCACCATGGGCGACCTGATGCGCTGGAACGAAAACCTCGATCATCCGTCGGTCGGTGGACAATCGTACGTCGAGACGATGCAGACGCGCATGCGCCTCACCAGCGGTCGCACCATCAGCTACGCCCTCGGCCTCACGGTCGGCGACTTCCGCGGAATTCGCGAGGTGAGCCACAGCGGATCGACCGCGGGCTATCAAACCTTTCTGGCTCGGTTTCCGGAGCAGCATGTCTCGGTCGCCGTCTGGTGCAACTACACCGGCGCGAACCCCGCGTCGCTCGCGCACCAGGTCGCCGACCTCGTGCTAACGAGAAGTGCCACGACGACTGCTCAGGCCAGCGCGATGAAGGTGGAAATACCGGAGTCCGATATCGCGCGTTGGGCGGGCACCTATCGCGATCCGTACACCGATCAAGTGCTGACCTTCACCGCGACGGACGCCGGTCTCTCCACCGCAGGCGGACGCGGCGCCGGTGGTGGGCGCGGAAGCGTCGGATGGGCGACGCTGGCCGGCGATCGATTCTCGTCGCCTTTGGGCGAGGCGGACTTCGGTCGCGCCGCCGGACGCCGTACGCTCATCCTCGTTCGCGCAGACGCCGACACCGCTCGCTTCGACGAGGTGCACACGACGTCGGCGATTCCGTTCAACGACTACGTCGGCACCTACGCCAGCGACGAGCTCGACGCGCAGTTCGTTGTCGCGGCTCACGACGGAAAGCTCCTCCTCCGACGACGCCCGTACGAGGAGTTCGAGCTCCAACCGGTATACACCGACGACTTCCAAGCCGGCGGCGGGTTGGGAACGCTGCGCTTCGTGCGCGGCGCCAGTGGCAAAGTGACGGGCTTCTCGTTCTTTGCCGGCCGTGTGCTCGACGTCCG
>DASVYG010000100.1:0-2494 GCA_036392315.1 Gemmatimonadaceae bacterium | reverse complement strand
GCCGGCGAAACGTCGACATACTTTCGTGGCTTCGCGGATGTTGCAACAAAATAGGATCGATGTTCGTCCCTTCGGTAAGCCCGGCGGGCTCTCTCGAATCTCCAGCGAAGTCATGGGCACCCGACTCACCACAACGCTACTCGTCCTCCTGGGCCTCACCGCCTCGTGCCGCTCGCACAAGGTCAAATACGTGCCGCAGGACGTGCAGCAGGTGCTCGGCGTCGACGCGCCCACGATCCAGGCGGCGATCGCCGAACGGGTCGACGGCGACAGCGCGCCGAGCTGGGTGACGCCGGAGCGGTGGAAGATCGTGCGCGCCGTGTACTCTGTCTACGACCACGCACCGATCTGGATCGAGCCGGCCGGAGTGAAAGAGCGCGCGGCGGCCCTACTCGCCGCACTGGACTCGGCGCCCTCGCACGCGCTGCGGACCGACGCCTACCCGCTCGACTCCATTCGGCACGTCGTTAACGCGAAGAAGATCGACAGTGGGGTGACCGCCCGCGACATCGCAAACGCCGACGTACTGCTCACCGCGGCGTACGTCGGCTACGCGTCCGACATGCTGATCGGACAGGTCGATCCACGAACGCTGTCGCAGTCGTGGCACATCCCCGCGCGTCGCTCGGCGGTCGACTCGGCGTTGGTGCATACGCTCGAGGATTCGTCGATCGCCGATGGTCTGGAGCACATGGCGCCGCAGGACTCCGAGTACACCGTGCTCAGACGCGAGTACGCGCGCTATCGCTCGATCGCCGCGAGCGGGGGCTGGCCGACGGTGCAGACGGGAATGAGTCCCGAGGAGTTGACGGCGCGCCTCACGGCCGAGGGCTACACCGTGCCCGAAGAAGATTCGGTGACGGCGGTGTTGACTCGCTGGCAGGAGAACCACGATCTCGAGCCCGACGGCAAGATCGGTCGCGCGACGTTCGCGGCTCTCAACGTTCCCGCCGACGAGCGAGTCAAGCAAATCGCGTCGAACATGGAGCGCCATCGATGGCTGCCGCGCGCGCTCGGACAGCGATACGTCTACGTGAACGTGCCGGCGTTCCGTCTCGATGCGTACGATTCCGGCCAGCGTGTGTTGTCGATGAAGGTCGTCGTGGGCGCCGAATACAACGGCCGTTCGACGCCCGTGTTCAGCGACTCCATGCGGTGGGTCGTCTTTCGGCCGTATTGGAAGCCGACCGAAAACATTCTCAAGGCGGAAATTCTACCGAAGATCGCCAAGGATCGCGGCTACCTCGCGCGGAACGACATGGAGTTCGCGCGCGAAGGAGGCGCCAAGGTGCTGCGGCAACGCCCGGGCATTCACAACTCGCTCGGGCTCGTGAAGTTTCTCTTCCCGAACGACTTCAACATCTACCTGCACGACACGAACGAGAAATCGCTGTTCGCGAGGAATGTGCGCGCCGTGAGCCACGGATGCATTCGTCTCGAGCAGCCTGAAAAGCTCGCCGAGTACGTTTTGGGCTGGCCGCCCGACAGCGTGAAAGCCGCGATGGAGACGGGCAGCGACAATCGCACCGTCACGCTCGCGCAGCGATTGCCCGTCTACATCGTGTACTTCACGTCGTACGAGCGCGACGGCCAACTCCATTTCGCCGACGACGTGTACCGGCGCGACGAAGGCTTGAAGACGCGCATCGTCGTCGGCGCCGCGGAACCCAGCCTACATCTTGGGCACGAGCATGATGTGCGCCTTGGGGGTCCCGGGGTACATGATCCAGGGAGCGCCCGGGATCGGTTGCGCCGATAGTCCCGTCGACGCCGGCGTGGCGCCCGTTATGTAGATCACCGAGAGCGGCTTTGCGGCCGGCGCGGTTCCCGTGGCGGGATCGAAGCTGCCGGCTGGACCGGTCAGCGTGTAGAGCGCGGCCGGTCCCTTCGGGAAGGCGAGCTTGCCCGATTTGATTTCTTTGAATCGCACGGTGTCCACCTGCTCGTCCTTCGTTCCATGTGCGCGCAAGTCTCGTCCACGCGCCATGAACGGCTCGAGTGACTTGTGATAGCACGCCACGTGAAACTGGTTCGAGGCTGGGTTGGTCGCGAGGCAGATGAACGAGCCATTGCCCTTTCGCAACGGCACGAGCCCGGAGCTGCCGGCGCGATAGCCGAGCACGGTCGCGTCGTCGCGGAATTCTTTCGGCAGCGGCAAAATCGCCGCCGCGATCTGCTGCGCCTCGGGCATGGGTTCGGCGGCCGCGTTTGGACCTGCAGTGCTCGGCGCCTGCGCGAGAAGCGCGCAGGGCGCGGCGGTGAGCCCGATCAACCAGCGGAGTGTACGCATACGTTATTGCCTCGCGTCAAGGAATCCACGGATCTGTTTGACTGCATAATCGACCTTCATGTCGAACGCCATCTTTCCAAGCTCCGCCGTCGACCGGCGAGCGTCGCCGCTGATGCCGTTGTTGACGCGCGGCGCGCTGGGGTCACGAGCTTGGCCTCGCGGCAAGACTGGATCTCCGAGCGCGGTCTTGATCAAGTCGCGACG
>DASVYG010000099.1:0-5041 GCA_036392315.1 Gemmatimonadaceae bacterium | reverse complement strand
TCGGCAACGGCGGCTTGCTCAGCACCATGGGCGACCTGATGCGCTGGAACGAAAACCTCGATCATCCGTCGGTCGGTGGACAATCGTACGTCGAGACGATGCAGACGCGCATGCGCCTCACCAGCGGCCGCACCATCAGCTACGCCCTCGGCCTCACGGTCGGCGACTTCCGCGGAATTCGCGAGGTGAGCCACAGCGGATCGACCGCGGGCTATCAAACCTTTCTAGCTCGGTTTCCGGAGCAGCGTGTCTCGGTCGCCGTCTGGTGCAACTACACCGGCGCGAACCCCTCGTCCCTCGCGCACCAGGTTGCCGACCTCGTGCTAACGAGAAGCGCCACGACGACCGCTCAGGCCGGCGCGATGAAGGTGGAAATACCGCAGTCCGATATCGCGCGTTGGGCGGGCACCTATCGCGATCCGTACACCGATCAAGTGCTGACCTTCACCGCGACGGACACCGGTCTCTCCACCGCAGGCGGACGCGGCGCCGGTGGTGGGCGCGGAAGCGTCGGATGGGCGACGCTGGCCGGCGATCGATTCTCGTCGCCTCTGGGCGAGGCGGACTTCAGCCGCGCCGCGGGACGCCGTACGCTCATCCTCGTTCGCGCCGACGCCGACACCGCTCGCTTCGAGGAGGTGCACACCACGTCGGCGATTCCGTTCAACGACTACGTCGGCACCTACGCCAGCGACGAGCTCGACGCGCAGTTCGTTGTCGCGGCTCACGACGGAAACCTCCTCCTCCGACGACGCCCGTACGAGGAGTTCGAGCTCCAACCGGTATACACTGACGACTTCCAAGCCGGCGGCGGGTTGGGAACGCTGCGCTTCGTGCGCGGCGCCAGTGGCAAAGTGACGGGCTTCTCGTTCTTTGCCGGCCGTGTGCTCGACGTCCGATTCAAGCGCGTCGCCAATCCTCCGCCGAAATAGGCGTCACCTCGCTCTCGACGGCGCCAGCGCGGACATGAGATAGACCAGGTTCGCCGTGCCGTCCATGATCGGTTCGTTGGTCGAGTAGTCGCCGAGATCGTCGTGGTAGACGATGAATCCGGTGTTGAACGCGACGTACGCGTCGTCGTGGCGCAGCGCGATGCCGCGGAGGTTGCCAAAGATCGATCGATAGACCGGACCGTCGATCAGCCCTCCGGTGATTGCCTCCGGCCCGAACTGCATCGCGACGACGGAGTGCGGATCGTGCGGCCAGCGTCCGTCGCGCGGATACCCGATCACCATCGACGTGCCCCACGGATTCGCGCCGAACAGCCAATCGACGGCCGCCTGTTCGTATGCTCTAAACCGCGCGTCGCCGGTCATGCGGCGGTAGAGCAGGGCCTGCGTCGCGAACGAGACCATCAAGTCGTTCGAGCACCAAATGAACGGGATGCCGACGCGAAATCCGTTACCCGCTCGCCGTACCACCGCCTCGAGCCCACGGCGATAGTAGCCGGCGGCGCTCGCCCGATCGCGCGCCGTGCCGACGCGCCACAGTTCGTAGTGACCGGCGTTGTACCATGGATACCATTGGTAATGACGTGCCGTGTCGGCACCCATCCACGGCGTCATCGGCTCCTTGGCGGCATAATCCGCGGCCTCCTGCCGATAGTGCGCCGCTTGCGTGAGCGAGTACAGCTCGGCGGCGGCGAGTTCCATGTCATCGACCCAGTTGTCCTCCTCGTAGAAGTAGGGTGCGCGTCCCGGCGCGGTCTGACACACACCTGGAAATCGCCGGCCGAGTGCGTAGGCGACTTCGGCCTTCTCGCGCAGCACCCGCGAGAGGGAATCGTCGAGTGACCCGAGAACCTGCGCCGCCAGAGCGAACGCCGACGCGAACTTGCCTGCGGTCGATGCAAGGCCTGTCGACCGATTCTTCCATTGAAAGATTCCCTGGGGGCGACCGGTGCACGGATACACCGGCCGTTGCTTGCCCTTGCCCCAGCCATAGTCGGACGTGTCGGTCGTCGGCAGGTCGAAGTACGCGTGATCGCGATCGTCGGCGAGCTGGTTGTACATCTCAGTATCGGCCGGGAACATGCGCAGCAGCCAGTCGACGCCGTGTCGCGCTTCATCGAGGACGTCGGATACGCCGTTGGCGCCTGCCAGTCCGTTGGCGCCAAACGCGTCGGCGACGGCGTGTGGATAGTCGCGGTACGCCATCAGCAGGTCGTAGGTGGCCGTCGCCGATGTCGCCACGTATTGCAGGTAGTCCGACGCATCGGCCCAGCCACCGGACACCGGCTGAAACTTCACGGCATGGCCGGAGTCGTCGATTACATATCCATCCAGCCGGTGCACCGAGTCGCGGAAGAACGGATTGAATCCCGAGCGCTGCTGGCGCATGTAGTACAGCAGCGTGTCGGCCGCGCCCGCGTACACCTCGCGCCCTACGCGAACGGCCACGGGCGTCGCAGGGCTCGCCTCGATCGTATAGCGCCCGCCTTGGCGCAACGCGGAGAAATCCAGACGCCAGGTTTGCGTGCATGGGCCGAACGCGCCGTTGCTCTTCGCCGCTCGCGGCCCAACAACGGCGCGACCGCTCTGACTCCGCACGATGAATGTTCGCGCGCCGCCGGTATCTGCCGCGCCGACCGCACAGAGCACCGCAACCTTGGCTGCGTCGGGCGCGTAGCCAACCTGATTGACGCGAATCACGACGGAATCCACACCGGCGGCCGCCGCCCACATGGCCAACGCCACGGATAAGCTCATCGCCAACATTGCGCGCGGCGACGCCGCGAACGCAATGACCACGCGTCGGCCTGCCGAGTATGTTTGACGCCATCGCCATGCGCCCTTCGACTTCCGAGCGAACCTATGAGGTTCGCGACGCCCGCGACGACGAGCGCGACGCCATCCGAGACGTCACGCTCCGGTCATACGCCGAGTACGCGACGATCATGGATCCCGTGACCTGGTCGGGGCTCGAGAAGGCGATTCACTCCGCGCTTGCCTCCGACGCGCCCGCGGAGCGCATTGTCGCCGACGATCACGGAACGCTCATTGGCAGCGTGATGCTGTACCCGCCCGCGACCAAGGCCTACGGCGACATGCTCGCCGAGCTCAGTTGGCCGGAAGTGCGACTCGTATCCGTTGTGCCGGAGGCGCGCGGCCGGGGGGTTGCGCGTGCACTCATGGAAGAATGTCTGCACCGGGCACGACGCGCCGGCGCGACCGCGATCGGCCTGCACACGTCACGAAGCATGCACGCCGCGATGGCCATGTACACGCGAATGGGATTCGTCCGCGCGCCGGAGGCCGACCATCAGCCACCCGGCGCGGAGCTCGTCGAGGCGTACCGATTGCCGCTGTGATGCCGGCGGCGCGCAATCGCTTCGAAGCGCATCCAGGCGACTGTCGCGCAAGTATGGTTGGCGTCACCGGCCTCTGCCGCGATATCTTTCCGCATGCCCGCTCATCGCACACAAGTTCAAATGCGGTTCGCCGACACGGACGCCTACGGTCACGTGAACAACGCCGCGTTCGCGCAGTACGCCGAGGTCGGTCGTCTGGACTTCACGAATTGCTTAGGCAAGTCGGCCCGGATGCTGATTCTGGCGAGCTTATCGATCGACTTCCGGCGGCAGGTTTCCTTCGGAGAATTGCTTCACGTCGAGACGTGGGTCGAGCGGCTCGGACGGACCAGCATCACCCTCGTGCAGACGATCAACGGCGACAACAAGCTCGCCGCCGACGTGCGCTCGGTCATGGTCCATTTCGACTACGCGACAGGAGAACCGCGCGAGCTCACGAGCGAGATCCGCGACGCATTGTCACCGTTCAAGGCGAAGAAGTCCGAGAAGTAGTTGACCGCTAGAACACCACCGGCTTCTTCACCGTGATCGGCTCGAGCCCGAGCCGTTTCGCTTCCGTGTTGAATGCCGGCAACTCCGTGCTCAGCACTTTTTGCAGCAGGTCGGTCTGGACTTTGAGCTCCGACTTGAGATCGGTGAAGATCGGGTAGGCGCTGGCGATCGGTTTTGCGTCAGGGTTGGAGACGACACCGAGCAACGCCGCGAGGCGGTTGTTGACCTTGATCGGGAAGTTGAGCGGGTCCTGACCGCTCTGATTCTTCACTTGATAGATCTCTCGCTCGACGGCGCTCAAGTCGTTCGTGAGCTTGTCTCCGGAGGACTTGAGCTGTGCGTCCTGAGATTTCCCGAGTCGGTCGGCGACCTCGCGCTTGACGTCGCGAATCTGAACGACCGCACCGTTTGCCTCGCTCACCTTGTCACGTAGTTGAATCGCCAGTGCGAACTGCGCCTGGAGATCGGCGTCAGTCGCCGAGTGCATCGGATTGCGCCTGACGACGAGCGGCTGCGTCAACGTCTTTCCGTCGGCGGTGAGACGCACCGTGTACCTGCCCGGCGGCGCCTGTGGACCGTTCGTCGTTCCGCCCCACAGGATCATCCCGGGAAACGTGACCGCCGAGGCGTACCGCTGATCCCACATGAACGTGCTCAGGCCCGCGATCTTGGGCGGCGCGGCGTTGCCGAATCCGCCGCGGCCGCGACCGCCTCCACCACCCGCGGTCGAGTCGGCGCCGGCGCCACCACGACCACCGCGACCGCCGGCGTTGGTCGTGTCCGGGAACGAGCGGACAACCTGTCCTTTGTCATCGAGAATCTCGATGCGGACGCTCTGCGCCGGCTGCTTGAGCAAATATTGAATTACCGCCGGTGACGACGCGCGAATGGCGTCGGCGGGCTTGAACAGGATCGGATCGGTGCCGCTGGCCATCGGGCCGCGGTATTGGCGGAGCGGCTCGATGTTGTCGAGGATGTAGAAGCCGCGGCCATGGGTCGAGATCGCGAGATCGTGGCCGACCACGATGAGATCCGCGATCGGAATGTCTGGCAGGTTGAGCGACAACGATTCCCAGTGGTCGCCGTCGTCATACGAGAGGTAGACGCCGTGCTGCGTCGCGGCGTACAGCATGCCTTTGCGCGTGGGGTCCTCGCGCACCGCGTGCACATAGTCGTCGCCGCGAATGCCGGTGACGATCTTCGTCCACGTCTTGCCGAAATCGTGCGTGCGATAGATGT
>DASVYG010000098.1:0-5333 GCA_036392315.1 Gemmatimonadaceae bacterium | reverse complement strand
TACCTGCTGACGATTGCGCGTCGGTATTACCTCGAGACCAGGCTCCGTCGGCGACGAGACGTCCCGATCTCGGAGACGGTTCGCGACCTTCGCGCCGAGCCATCCGCCCACGCCGAGGCGTCGACCGAGTTAGCCGCGGTGAATGCCGCGCTCGGCCGACTGCCGGAGGACGATCGTTCCGCGATCATCATGCGTGCCTTGCACGTGATGTCGTATGAGGACATCGCGCGTTCGCTCGGCATCTCCATCGCCGCCGCGAAGGTGAAAGTTCACCGCGCTCGATTGATGCTCGCGGGCCTGCTTCCGGGACACCGTTGAGGAAATGCCATGCAGATCACACGCGACGTGATTCTCGATCTTACTCCACTGTACCTGACCGGCGACGCGAGTTCCGACACGCGGGCGCTCGTCGAGGACTACCTGGCGACGGACCCCGAGCTGGCGCGCTGGATGGACGAGCAACGCACGCAGACTTTCGCGCCGCTCACGGCGACGCCGCCGTATGATCTCGAGGCGCGCGCGCTGCGTCGCACGCGGCGGAGAATTGCGGTCCAGCGCTGGCTATTCGGAATCGGATGGTACTTCGTCGCGCTATCGCTCACCGTGGAATACTCGACGCGCAACCGGCGGCTCGTCGAATGGCACTTCGTGGCGCGAGATCATCCAACGGTAGCGCTCGCGTGCTTGATGGTCACCGCGCTCTGCTGGTTCTCCTACGCCGTCCTGCGGCGTCGCACATCGTTCACCTGAGGTCTCGAGCCGTGCGCCCTGCGTACGCCACAGCGCTGTGGCTGGCCATCAGCCTGCCGGTCGGTGGCCAGACGCCATCCGCCGCCCGGGTACGCGAGTTTCGCATCGACGCCGGTCACTCGTCGATCGAATTCGACATTCCGTTCATGTATAGTCGCGTCCGCGGACGTTTCGACGACGTGCGCGGCACCATTCTTCTGCCCGACTCGTCGACCGGCGACATCGGGCACGCAGGCGCAATGGCGGTGATCCGCGTGGCGAGCATCAACACCGGATCGGCGCACCGCGATGAGCACCTGCGCAGCTCGGACTTTTTCGACGACGAGCGCTTTCCATTGATCGTCTTTCGCGCCACCGGCGTGACGGGCAGCCGGCGCGAGTTCACGATCGTGGGCTCGCTCACCATGCACGGCGTGACGCGCGAGATCCGGATCCCTGCCCGGGTCGTGCTCGCACCGGTTCACGACGCACACAACGTCGTGCTCGCCCAGATAATCGGATCGACGACGATCGCTCGAAAAGACTTTGGGATCATGGGCGGCGACGTCCACAACGAGTGGTTCGATCGGCTTCGCAGCGCGACGATGGGCGATAGCGCGCACATTTCTCTCGACGTCCATCTCTGGATGCCGGACGCAAGCAACCCTGTCAAGAACACGCTCGCGACGATCCTGAAGGTCGACAACGTCGGAATCGACTCGGCTGTCACGCTTCTCCGCGCACTGTATGCGCGCGACAGTGCGAAGTTTGCGTCCGCACAACCGTCCCTCGATGACGTCGGCATGACGCTCCTCGAGCGCGGCCGCGTTCGTGATGGGTTCTTGTGGCTTCACGCCATCGCGCGGTTGCTTCCGGCATCGGCGGACGCGATGGTGAGCGTCGGCACGGCCAATGCCCTCATGGGCGACTCGACTCGCGCGATGATCTGGTATGGGCAAGCGATCGCCGCCGACTCGCTCAACACGCGCGCCTACGCACGTATCGGTGCGCGATCCAGGGTCGCCGGACGATCGCCAGAAGAAGACACCACCTGGCGCGTGGTTAGTCTCCGGTATCGGCAGCTAGCGGTTCCACTGACCGTTGAGAAAGGCGAGCGCAGTCAACGCAAACGGAGTCGCCATCTCTCCGAAGATCGGGCCGTGTCCGCCGTTCGGAACGACCCAGAGATGGGATCCGGCGATACCGGCATGAAGTTCCATTGCGAGCGCGACCGGGTACAGCGGATCGCGGTCGCCGTGAACGAGCAGCGTTCGCGCGCGAATCGTACCGAGACGAGGCTGGGTGAAGCTCATGTCCCCGCGGTCGTCCGCAAATTGGCTTGCCATGCCCCAGAGGCTCCTGATCTGCTCGTCACCCCGGAGGTGCCACCGCCGCATCATGGCCCACTCACTCTCGCTGTGCGGGGCGGCGGCGGCGGCACGCATGAGCGCGCGCGTCTCCTCGGGAAAATGCGGCGCGGCACTCACGAGCACCATGGCTTCCGCGCGCTGTGGCTGCATGGTGGCGACGTGCAGCAACGTCTTCGCGCCCATGCTCATGCCGATGGCCTTCGTGCGTTCGATGCCAAGATGGTCGAGGAGAGCGAGCACGTCCGCCGCTATCTGCCGGAAGGTGAACGCGCCCGTCGGGTTGGTGGATCGCCCGTGCCCGCGCAGGTCAGGAACGACCAGCCGATAGCCAGCCGGTGGATTATCGAAGTCGAATATGAGTTTCCAGTTCACTCCAGCGCCGCCACCGCCGTGGAGCAGCAATAGCGGCTCGCCCTCTCCGTAGGTTTGGAAGTACATCTCGACCCCATTGAGGGGCACGCGGTCGCTGCGTGAAGTTGACATCGGCATCTTATGGCGCCATCCGGTGGCGGTGATGAACAGGGTTGAAGACACGGCGCCGTTCGCCCGCAGACTCGCGCGATCTATGCCCGGCCAAACACCAGGATGCTTCTGGGCTTGCGATCGGTCGCCTGCTAATGCTCAGCGTCAAGGTCTTCAGATCGGTAGAGATTTCGAAGTGCTGGGTGTCTACGAGCCTACCCTTGAACTTGCGTGTAATTTCCAGGCCGCGCTCGGTCACGCGAGGCCCCGAGGAGGTTAAACCCGTAGGCACATCCGGGCCGGCCTCGGGATAATTCGTTACCGTCGAACCTCAGGCTCCTGATGATCTCACCTTCGGGACCTTATTGAAAGGCCGTCGCCTTCGAACGACTGGATCTGGAGTGTCATCCCCGACTCGACCTGCCCGCCGTCGCAGGGACCCGTGCTCGACGACGAGCGAGTCTTGTCTGGAACTGGCAAATCTGCGTCGCGACGGTGGCGGGTCTACAATGCCTGCCGCGGACGCTCGACATTCCGACGATGTGTAGCGATTTGCCGATCACAGCCCTCAGCCCGTCCGCCCTTATCGCCGGCTCGCCGGCGGAACGACTCCATTCATGCGGAGATAAATGACCATCTGCCCGTAATGATCGTACGAGTGAATGAGCGCCTCGGCGATCAGTGACAGCCGCGTCGCCGTTCCACCCTGAAACGGCGAGATCGGCGACGTTTTCACGGGGATTTTTTCATCGCCGATCGCGTCGATCGCCTTTGCCAGCGCGTCGAACGAACGCTCGAGATATGCAAGGTGCTGCGTTTTTGTGACGACGCTGTCCGGTCCCTGCTCGTCGCCGGCGTCTGCTGGGGGAGATTCGCCGAGCGCCGCCGCGGCGAGGATGTAGTTCGTTGCTGCCAGATGTTTGATTTCGCGGCTGAATGTGCGCACGTTGCTGAACTCACCGGTCGTGGGCGCGAAGCCGAACTTGTCGGCCGGCATTGCCTCCGCGGCCTCGACGATGTTTTTCCGCACCGCGCCGGTGAGGAGCAGCCGAAAGTTGGCGCGCTCGCGTGCGAGTGTCGTGTCTCGCCGCGGAGTGCGGAGGGCAGCTGTTTGCGCCTGGACGTTTCGTGGCGCGAGACCGAGTGCAATGGTCAGCGCGGCGAGTGACCGAATTCTCATTAGTGGTGTACTCCATGCGTCGGTGAGTATTACGATGAAAGACGCATGCTACCACTTGAAGCGCGCTTGAAGTCAAGAGGAGGATCGGCCATGAAGATCGGCGAGTTTGCCAAGCGAGCGAACGTGACGACGTCAGCCGTGCGCTATTACGAGAAGGTCGGACTGCTGCCGGCTCCTCGCCGCGTCAGCGGCCGTCGAGAGTATGCCGACGACGCACTCGCACGACTGGCCATCGTGCTCCATGCGAGGCGCCTGGGCTTTAGCATCGCGGAGACGGGTCGGCTCGTCTCGGTGTTTCCACCATCAACGCCCTCTGCACGGTGGAAGAAGCTCGCGTCCGCCAAGCTGATCGAGGTCGACGCGATCATCGCCCGCGCTGAGGCGATGCGTTCGACGCTCGAACTCATCAGCGCGTGTCGCTGCGAGTCGTGGGACGAGTGTGGAAGGGCGCTGATGCAGCGACGGAGGAATAGCTCACGAGATGAACGCACCGCACAACGTGCGTGACGTCGACCGGCCTCACTTGAAGTGGGCGGATTGACAGCCCGGAGTCGCGCCAGCGCTACCCGCGCGACTCAAAGGCTTGAATACAACGCGCGATCTGACGCAGGTGGGAAAGGTCGTGACCGGCAAGCAAGTGTAGAATCACTGCCAAGGACTCCGCGCCCCGCTCATTGTGCTGCCCGCTCCGTTGCAATTCCTCTGGTGACATTCCTCTCCACGCACTCAAATTGAGTGCGCGCAGCGTTCGAAATATGTCGACAAGTTCGGACGGCTCGCGTTCGTTGTGGCGCAGGGAGGCTACCCAAGCATCCTGCCGGAAGCCCAGAATAGCCGGTTCGTCCTCACAAAGGATCGACCTGAGGCGATATCCATAAACCCACTCTATGTCGGTGAGATGGCCGATGATTTCGTTCGGAGTCCATTTCCCTTGAATTGCTCGCCGGCGCAGGACTTCCGCCGGATATCTCGCCACAATATCGGCCAAGTTGGATGCCGTCTGCGCTAACACCTCGATCGGATCCCGGCGAGCCAACAAGTTGAACAGCTTTTCGCGGTAGGTCCATGGGGCCGACACCTCGAGTCCCGGTTGCGCCGGCGTCATATTCAATCCTTCCTTTGCAAGTTCTCGAATCTACAAAGAGGTATAGTTGGCAGCGCAAGGCGAACCATCAGCATGTGTGAGCTGCCCAAGATCTTTTCGTTAGATCGTGCACTGGTCACGAACAGCTTTTCCGGAACGAATCCTTTCGAACGATCAGACCATCGCGGATCGAGAAAATGTCACAGCCGCGAACAAGGATCGAGCGATCATCCGGGCCCGCCTTCCGAACACCTTATTCGGCACAGCGTAGCTGCTGCTCGGGAACCGTCGCCGGTGTTTGGGTCATTGCTCTAAGGCAAATCCCTCGTCCTTCCATCCCTCGACGCCGCCGATCATTTTCTTTGCTGGCCGTTCCAGCGTCGCCAACCGATACGCGGCGCGGTCGGCCCCATTGCAGTGCGGCCCGTTGCAGTACACCACGAACAACGCATCGGCCGCGTACGCCGCCAACGAGCGCTCATTGATCGTTCGATGCGGCAGGTTGATC
>DASVYG010000097.1:0-13798 GCA_036392315.1 Gemmatimonadaceae bacterium | reverse complement strand
CACGTTGCCGACGTACATGATCGGTGAGCGCTTCAGGTACTCGCTCGGGTCTTCCCAGAAGGGCTTTTCAAAGTTCTGATACCAGCCGGCGCCGTCCGTCTCGCCGACGAAGCTGATCCAGTCGATCACCGGACAGAGCGCGGCCGCGGCCGCGAATCGATTCGTGTGACCCACCGTCCACGCCGTGAGCACGCCACCGCCCGAGCATCCGTACACGAACATGTTCTTCGTGTCGATGTAGCCGCGACCCACGACGGTGTCGACGCCGGCCATGAGATCGTCGAAATCCTTGCCCGGATACGCGTTCTTGATCTCGTTCGTGAACTTCTCGCCGTAGCCCGTGCTGCCGCGCGGGTTGGTGTAGAGAATGACGTACCCGTTCGCCGCGTGATCCTGCCGGGAGAAGTTGAACGCCACGTTGTACATCGACTGCGGGCCGCCGTGGATTTCGAGAATGAGCGGATACTTCTTCGACGGATCGAACCCCGCCGGCTTCACGATCCACCCCTGGATCTTGAGCCCGTCCTTCGACGTGTACCAGATCTCCTCGGTCTGCGCGAGCTGCTTGCCCGTCAGTACGTCGTCGTTCACCGCCGTGAGCTGCGTGAAGTTCGACGCCGTCCCGGTCTTCGGCAGCGCGAAGCTCACGACATCGTTCGGTTTGATCGGCGTCGAACGAATGCCGACGCCGAGCCCGTTCTTTCCAACGCTCGATACGGTCAGCACCTGTTTGCCCGACGTCACCGGACGGAACTGCCCGGCGTTCGTCGCGAAATACAAGTTCTTTGATCCTTCGCTCTCGACGTTGAAGTAGACGCCGCTGCCATCCGGCGCCCACACCACGCCCGAGATCGGACGGTCGAGAGTGCCCGACACGAGATGCGGGTTGCTGCCGTCGGCATTCATCATCCACAGCTTGCTCTCGGCCCACGCGGAATGGTCGGTCGAATCGGCGGCGATGTAGGCCAGGAGCTTGCCGTCAGGCGAGTACGACGGGCTGCCGTTGGTCGCGCTCGTATGCGTCAACTGACGGATCTCACCGGTCTCCACGTTCGCGGCGTAGATCTGCGATTTACGGAACGCATTCTCGGCGTTCGGCTCGCGTAGAGAAGAGAAGGCGATCCATTTGCTGTCGGCCGAGAACGATGGACCGGAGTGATTCCAGTCGCCGTTGGTAATTTGGCGCGGCGTGCCGCCATCGGCCGGAATGACGAAGATGTGGCGATACGATTCGTCGGTGTAGCCGACGCGATCGGACCGATAGTTCAACCGCGTCACGACCTTTGGCGCCTCGATCCACTTGGCGCCTTTCGGCGGGGTCGGCATCGCGATGCGCCATGTGTCTCGCACCGGCACGTTCATCGTGAACGCCAGCGACTTTCCGTCCGGCGCCCACTCGAGGCTCGACGGCGCTTCGGTGACATGGGAGATCTGTGTCGTCGCGCCCTCGGCGTCCATCCAGCGCACGAACACCTGTTGGCCCGATGGCTCGCCCTTGGCCACGTACGCGATTCGCTTGCCGTCGGGCGACCAGTGGACGTCGGATCCCGGCGTGAGTGAGCGCGCGTGGCTGCCGTCCGCGTTCATCAACCAGATCGACGACTCCCACTTGTCGTTCATCTTGTCCACCCAACGCCGGGTGAACAGGATCTGTGTCCCGTCGGGAGACAGCTGCGGCGTCTGTACGTCTTCCCAATCGAGATATTGCTCGAGTGCGATCCGATTCGACGGAACGGCGGCCGCAGTTGCACGCTGTTGCGCCGGAACGGTGGTGGCGAACGTGGAGACGAACGTAATGGCAACGGCGGCGACAGTGGCGCGGCCGAGGGTCATGAAGCGCATGCATCCTCCGAGGTACAGGCGGTCGTGAACCTTATCTTGTGACGCGCGCGGGTCTCGCGGTAGTACCGGCCCTGCGTATCCGACCAAACGGCGGCCCGCGTTGTCCAAACACATCAATCTCCAGCGTCGTCGATGGCGTACTGAGCCAGAATTCTCTAAGTCATCACGACGGTCGTTCTGACGAGATCACGAGGACGAATCCGTCAGGATCGCGCACGCGAAACACGCGCGCGCCCCAGGCGTCGGTCGGTTCGGACTCGAGGATGCCGCCCAGCTCCTTGATCCGCGTCGCGAGGTCGTCGACGTTCTGCGCTGTCGTGATCTGGAGCGAGAATCCAACCCCTTTGACGCGGTCCGTTCCTCGCGCGCCGTCGTCCTGGCCGATCAATAGACGCACGGCTCCGGCCTTGAGCGAGACGGCTCGCAGCTTGCCTTCGCGCTCGTATTTCTTGTCGACGGTAAACCCAACCACGCCGCAATACCAAGCCAAGCTCTTCTCGAGATCGTTCACACTGAGCGACGCCGACAGTGCGCGCCCACGGAAAGACTCGGGTTGGGCGCGCGCAACGGCTCCGGCTGGGTTTGACGAATTCGTGCTCATGAGATCTCCAGACCCGGAAGGGGCCGATGTGTCACGTGATTGCTGCCTAGCGGCGCAACATTGCCATCGGCGGGCGCGAGGCGATGCGGTGTCACGGACCAGACAACCCGATCGCTACGCCGCCGGGCGCGCGCACGATCGCGATCGTCACGCCTTCCATGACACGCGTTGGCGGCTGGACTTCCTCAGCGCCTTCGCGCAGTGCCGCATCGAACGACGCCTTCGCGTCGGCGACGTGGACGAACGGCATGCTGCCCGGCGCCTCCGACGGACCGGTTTGGCGAATCCCGCCGCCGCCCGTCTCAGAGAATGCGAACAGATGATAGTCGCCGCTCGGTGTGGGGAAGCTCGGCCTGAACGCCCAGCCGAACACCTTCGCGCTCCACTCTCTGGTCGCCGCTGGGTCGGTGCTCGCCAGGTCCGTGTGCGTGATGTGGCCGTACAGGCCGCGCGTGGGCACGTGAGCGGGCGGGGCCGAACTCCCGGAGTCATCCGTTGACGGCACAACTGATTGACGCTCGACTCGGTTCGTTTTCTTTGCCATGGTCGTCGCAAAATAACGACCCTACGTCCGACAATCATACGGATGGAAGGGGCGCGGACGCTGTGCGATGCTCGGGACGCAGCAACACGGCAGCCGCAATCGTCATCGACAGCAGGCCGATGAGACAAACGCCCGTCCAGCGACCGGCCTGCCACGCCGCCGCGCCCACGACCGAGCCAAGTGACCCGCCGACGAAGTACGCCACCATGTACACGGTATTGAGTCGGCTGTGCGCGTGAGCCGGTAGGGAGTAGATGCGTGACTGGTTCGACACCTGTGCCGCCGCCGTGCTCGCGTCGAGTAGCAGCACGCCCATCGCCAACCCGGCGAGCGTGCGTCCCGCAACGAGCATCGCGATCCAGGCAAGCGCGTTCAGGGCGGCAGCCGCGGCGACGGTCCGTCGTGGGGACGAACGATCGGCGTAGCGTCCGGCGATCGGCGCTGTGAGCGCGCCGGCCACGCCGAGCAGACCAAACAAGCCCGCCACCGTGCTGCCATAATGGAGCGGAGGCGCTTTGAGGGCGAAAGCGAGGGTCGTCCACAGCGCGCTGAAGCTCGCGAAGAACAACGCGCCGAGCAGCGCCGCCTCGCGCAAGACCGGCTGAGTGCGCACGAGCGGCCAGAGTGATCGAAGGAGAGCGGGGTACGACATACCGCGGCGCGGTGCGGCACCTGGAAGCCACCGCGCGAGAATCGCGGCGAGCGAGAGCACGAGAGCGGCGGCAACGGCGAACATCACGCGCCAGCCGGCAACTTGGCCAATGAAGCCCGCGAGCACGCGCCCGCCGAGAATTCCGACGAGCAGGCCGGACATGATATGTCCGACTGCGCGCCCCCGGGCCTGGGGGGCGGCAAGGCCCGCGGCGAATGGAATCACGAGTTGCGGCGCGACCGTGGTGAGTCCAACGAGACAACTCGCCGCGGCAACGAGAGCAAAGCTGGGAGCAGTCGCAACACCGACCAACGCTACGGCCACGGCAAGCAGGGTGGTCAACACCAGTCGCCGGCGATCCACCATGTCGCCGAGTGGAACGACGAACAGGAGGCCCGCTGCATAGCCCGCCTGCGTGAGTGTGGCGACGATGCCAGCCCTGGCATCAGAGATCGCGAATGTGCGCGCGATCTCGGGAAGCAAAGGCTGGTTGTATGAAAGATTCGCCACCGCGACGCCGGCCGTGACCGTGAGAAGCCAGAGAAGAGACGGTGTCAAAGCGAGCCCGCCGGCCGGCGCACGGTCGGATTCGTCGAGCCGAGTGAGAGGCTCGATCGGGAACTCTTGCGTCGTGGTTCGTATCATCGGCGCCCCGGCCTGAACATACCTCGCTAATGGGCCGGAAGCACGACCTCCATCCTGCGTCGCGTTGTGCCCCACATCATCCCGCGATCCGATGCTCGGCAAATACCGCGCGGCTACTCGGGACTCTTGATCACCGCAGCCGTAGTTCCCGCCATTACCGGCCGAACCAAAGTCGAATTTGGTCGGGCCGTGGACGGCGGGGGAGTGACACCGCTACCCGCGGGGCGCGGCACCAGGTTGGAATCAGGCTGCGCTGGATTGATGGTCGGCCGCGCGGGCAAGAACGGCGAACTGAGCAACGAATGCGACGCAGACGGCGCGTTTGCCGAGAAAGGCAGCGGGTTGGTCATTGACGGGACCTGAACGGTCGTCCCGAGCGTCGGTAGGAACACCGAGGTCGCGCCGGTCGACGGAGCGAGAATACCGCTCATCCCGTTCGTCCCGCTTGGCGTGATTGGCAAGACAGAGCCGTTCGGGCTCAGCGTCAAGCTCCCGCCAGCCGAATCGATCCGGCCTGCCGAGTCCGAGGTCCCCGTACCTGACGCCGACGAACCGCTGCGTGAAGTCGACGCACTGGCGATTCCCGTTCTATTCCCGCCTTCGCCGGCCGTCCCGGCCGTCGTCCGCTTGCATCCCGACATTGTGCACGCCAAGAGCGCGATAACTGCTGCCGAGGTCGTCCGTGAAATGGTCTTGGCCATGTGCTGCCTCCGTCCTTCGTCTGCTTCCGACCAACGCAAGTCGCAAACGCCGCGCCTTGCCTTGTGTCGCTCGACGCCGCTTGCAGAGGCCTGCCCCTTGCGACGATCGTGACGAAGGACGACTTCAATGGACAGCTCTTGAACGGGGAGTTTGACACATGGCCGACCGCGGAAAGACGCACAACGGTCGCGACGTCGATGGACGCTTTCGCGTTCGCCAGGCTGACGTCGATGATCTACTCGAGGATCCCAATGGTGTCGATCTCGTGCGTGACGACGTTCGGCTCGGCGGTGCCGTTGCCGATATCGGTCCCCAAGCCGGGTTGCATGCGCGAGAGATTGGCCACATGATCGATGAGAATCGCGAAGACGTAATGCGCGCGACCGGTAAGAGGAGAAACCGACGTGGAAAGCGCGGGCGCAAGCAGTAGTCTCGGTGTGACGAACGAGGTCTCCTCCGCGGCGTTGCGGCACAGCAAACGCGTGCTCGCGACGCTGTTCGGCGCGCCGCCGCAGCGTCCGTTCGACGTGCGCTATTGGGACGGGAGCGTCGAGCACGGACGCGGCGGCGAGCGAAGCTTCACGCTCGTCTTCACTCGGCCCGGCGCACTGCGGCGAATGCTGCTGCCGCCGAACGAGCTGTCGATCGTCGAGTCGTATTTGTCGGGCGACGTGGACGTCGAAGGCGATCTTTCGGCTGCGGTGACGATCGCCGACGCCATCAACGGCCAACTCCGCTCCCCACTCGTTCTCGCGTCCGTCGTGCGCGAGCTTCTCGCCCTGCCCAAGGACGACACCCGTATCGACGAGGTGCGGCAGACTCGGGCCGACCACAAGGTCGCGTCGGCCGGCCGACCGCACGAGCCCAGGCGCGATCGCGCCGCCATCCAGTACCACTACGACGTCGGCAACGAGTTCTACCAGCTCTGGCTCGACCGTCGAATGGTCTATTCATGCGCGTACTTCGCGTCGCCGACCATGACGCTCGACGACGCACAAGAGGCCAAGCTCGATCTCGTGTGCCGAAAGCTTCGGCTGCACCCCGGAGAGCGCTTCCTCGACGTTGGATGCGGCTGGGGCGCGCTGGTCATGCACGCCGCCGAGCATTACGACGTGCAGGCCGTCGGGATCACGTTGAGCCAGCAGCAGCTCGCGCTCGCGCGCGACCGCATCGACGCCGCGGGTCTGGCGTCGCGGTGCCACATCGAGCTGTGCGATTATCGCGACGTCGAGCGACTCGGAATGTTCGACAAAGCCGCGAGCATCGGGATGGTCGAGCATGTCGGCGTCGAACATTTGCCCGAGTACTTCGCGTCGGTGCACAAGGTGGTGCACCCCGGCGGTCTATTTCTCAACCATGGAATCGTCAGCGTCGAAGCTGCCCACGCGCTGTCGCTTACTCAGCAGATCGAGCGAAAGCTGTGGAAACGAGACGCCTTCATCGATCAATACGTGTTTCCCGACGGCAAGCTCGGCCCGTTCCATTCCGTGGTGGCGTCCGCTGAAGGTTCGGGGTTCGAGACGCGCGACGTGGAGAGTTTGCGAGAGCATTATGCCCTCACGCTTCGCGAGTGGATCAAGCGCTTGGGGTCGTGCGAGGCGGAGGCGATCGGTCTCGTGGGGCAGCATGCGTATCGCGTCTGGCGCTTGTACATGACCGCCGCCGAATACGGATTCACCCACGGCCGGCTGAACGTGTTGCAGACCCTACTCGCCAAACCCCGCGACGGTGACGCAATGCTCCCGCTCACCCGTGCCGACTTGTATGCCAAGACCGGCGTGAAGGACGGTTCGGGAACATTTGCCCGCTCGGCACGTTAGATCGAGGCGTGACGCGGATAGGTCTCGCGTCCGTTTTTGCTTCCACTCGAGGGTCAGATGCCAAGTGCTCGGTTGTTGCGGGCCGCCTGCGTCATCGCGCTCGTGCCGTCGCTCCTCTCGGCGCAGCGTGGCATGGGCGGCGCGGGCGGGGGAATGGGGGGCATCGGCCGCAGGCGTCCCGGAAACATCGAACGGGAGCCCGGGCTTGCCGTCCCAAAGCTGGTGAATGCCGTCAATCTGTTGATCGAGCATCGCCAGGAATTGGAGCTGGGCGATTCGGAATTCGTGGGCGTCGTCCGGATCAAGCGCTCGCTCGACTCGACGAACGCGCCGCTGACCCGCAGGCTTGATTCGCTGCAGCGTGTATACAAAGGTGGTCCGATCTTCGCCGAGCCGAGTGCTGCACGACGTGACTCCCTGGCGGAGGCGCATGCGGTCGTTCTCGAGGTAACGGGTACCATCCGAGACAACATCTCCGCGGCGCGGGATCGCGCGTTCGCGCTGCTGTCGCCGGGGCAGGTCGCCAAGGCGCAGGGACTCGAGGCGGCGGCCGAAAAGGCGATCGAGGACGAGAACAAGCAAATCGGCGGAGAGGGCCGGCGGGGCGGAGGATCGGGTCGGCCGCCGGGGCTATCCTGACCGACTAGTCTGGCGAACGGACGGTCGCAACGCGATTATTGCGTTGCCCCTCTTCCGGATTATCGCGAATGGCGACTGGCAGCAACGGTTCGAGCGCCGCGCCGGCCACAAGAGTCCTCATCGGAACGCTCATCTATTACGCGGTGCTGGCCTTCGCCGGCATCGTGGTGTTGCGGTATTTGCCGCGCACGCGGATGATCACCGCCACGTCGCTCGACGCCCTCTTCGGCGCGGCCACGGAAACGGTCCGCGCCGGCAATCGCGTCGTGGCCGCGCCGGTCGATCAGGGAACGCTGGCCGCGACCGAAATGCTCGCCATGCTGTCCGCGGCGCTCCTCGCGTTGCCGGTGGCGTGGATCTACACCCTCACGCGCGCGCGCCGGGGCTATCAGCAATCAGTCGTGCAACTGCTCCTCGTTCTGCCCGTTGGCGTTGCGGGCATCGTCGTGCTCGTGAAGTACAGCATCACGTTGGCGTTCGGGTTGGGCGGCATCGCCGCCGCGGTTCGATTCCGCAACTCACTCGAAGACAGCAAGGATGCGGTCTACGTCTTTCTCGTCACTGGCATCGGCATCGCGGCCGCGGTCGATCTCCCCGTCGCGCTGGTGATGTCGTTCATGATCAACGTCATCGTCGTGGCGCTGTGGATGACCGACTTCGGTCGGACGCCGGTTGCGCTCGAGGGCAAGATTGCCGATCGACGCCTCCAGCGCGCGCGGCAGCTCGCTCGCACCGGGACCTTCGTTGCCCGCATCGACGACGAGGTGCTTCGCGACATGACCGCCGAGCAGCTCGAGGGAGTGGCGCAGCGCGCGTGGCGTCGTGCGCGCGAGCACAATCCCGAGGGTGAGGAGGGTGGTGGAGCGCGACCAGAAGCGTTGATCCGTCTCAAGACTCGGAACCCAGAGGGCGTTCGCCCGCTCGTCGAGGAGCGCCTCGAGGAATCGGCCAAGAAATGGCGCCTCAAGAGCGTCTTTCCCGAAGGCGACGTTACCGTAGTCGAATACACGGTCACGGCAAAGAAAAGCAAGAATCTCGACGACGTCCTGTCCGGCGTGCGCGCCGCGGGCGGTGCCGAGCTCCTCTCGGCTGAACTGCAGTAACACTCGTACGACCACGAACACTTCGGAGGTTGCGATGCAACGGCGTTTCCTGTGGACGGTGACTCGCGTCGCTCTTCTCGGACTGGTCGCGCTATCCAGCGCCGGCGCGCAGGCGAAGAAGGGCGCCAAAAAGCGAACGGAGCCCAAGTTCAAACCCGACACCACCGGCAAGATCGCGAAGATCTTCACGAGCGAAGAGCCGATCGACATCACGCTGACGATGAACATCAAGCGGATCCGGAGCGACAAGGGTGATAACTCGCCGTGGCGCGCTGCGACGCTGACGTTCAACGACAGCGCCGGCAAACCCATGACGATTCCCCTTCGTCTCAAGACGCACGGCATCTGGCGGAAAAAGAACTGTGACTTTCCGCCGATCCGGTTGAACTTCAACAAAGACTCGACCAAGCATACGATCTTTCACGGTCTCGACCAGCCGAAGCTCACGAACTACTGCCGCGACAACACCGAGTACGAGCAGTACGTGTTGCAGGAGGCCCAGCTCTATCGCATCTATCGGTTGCTGACGCCGGCGAGCCACGCCGTGCGCGTGGTCCACGTGACGTACGTCGACAGCGCGACGGGCAAGCCGTTGACGACGCGCTACGCGTTCATCGGAGAAGAAGCGGGACCGATGGCGGCGCGACTCAATGGGAGAATCCTCAAGACCAAAGGCGCGACGCCCGACGATCTCGAGCCGCAAGCCGACGCCATCGTCGGCCTGTTCCAGTACTTGATCGGCAATACCGACTTCGCTCTCAGCGCGCTGCACAACGCCGAGATCGTCGGGCAGGAAACGGGTAACTTCATTCCCGTCGTCTACGATTTCGACTTCGCGGGGGCGGTGAACACGCGGTACGCGACGCCCGATCCGCGGCTCGGCACCCGCACGGTGCGCGAACGCGTCTATCGCGGGTTCTGCGTTCCCGAGGAGGAATATCCCAAAACGATCGCGCTCTTCAATGCCAAGAAAGATTCGATCTACGGTCTGTACCACGACCAGATCGGCAAACTGCTCACGCCGGACATCGTGAAAGAGACGCTCGAGTACTACGACGATTTCTATAAAACCATCAACGACCCGCGCGCCTTCAAGCGGAACGTCATCGAATCGTGTTTGGGCCGCAAGTGACAGGTCGCTGGAGCGAGTTGACGAATTGTCGGTGACGAAAACGGAATTCCGCTGCGAGTTGTTGTCGGCCGATCAGCTCGCGGCACTCGCGTCCGGGCCGCTGCCGTCGGGTGTGCCGGCCGATGAGTCGCGACGGTCGCTGCACCGGGATCTCTATCTCGATACACCCGAAGGTTCGCTGCGACGGCGCGGAATCGTCTGTCGCATGCGCGTCGGTGCGGACGGGCGCAGCAGCATGCTGCTGCGCATCGCCGGCCCAAACGGCACTCCGCCCACGCGCGTGAGCGCCGTCGCGCGCTCGAGCGAGCTCACCGAGGCAATTGCGTCGGGGAACGCGGTCGTGCATCGCCTGCGCGGCATCGTCGACCCCGCGCTGCTGCAAGTGCAGCTCGATCTCCAAGTCGACCGTCTCACGAGGCCGGTGGCGCGCGACTGGCTTCGGCGGCCGCGCCTCGCGGTGCATCTCGACCGCGTGAGCGTCTACCGCGGCGGTAAAGATGGAGCCGCCAACGCCGCGAGCTTCTTCCAGATGTGTGCCCACCGCCTGCGCGGCGACGGTTCCGAGCTCGCAGCGCTCGAGCGCGCGTTGGAGGAAGAGCACGGCCTGCGACCGTCGACGGTCGCGACTCACGAGCGCGCCGAGTTGGCCGTCAAATGGGCGCGACTCGAGGACGTACCGCGCGGCGCCGGATACTCGGATGCCGTGCTGCGCGCAACGGCGGATCGCGACGGAAACGCCGCGCCGGAGTTCATCAACCCCGAGCTCAGTCTCCTGTCGTTTCAGCACCGCGTGCTCTCGCTCGCCGAAGACCGGTCCACGCCGGTGCGCGAGCGACTTCGCTTCCTGTCGATCGTCAGCGCCAACGTCGACGAGTTCTTCATGGTTCGCTTCGCCCGATTGTCGGCATTCGGCGGCGCGCCCGAAGAGCCGAGCGACGACGGGCTGACCCCGCGCGAACAGTTGGCCGCGATCACCGAGAGCGTCGAAGCGATCGGGCTGCGACAGTCGCGCTGCTTGCGCGAGTGCTCCGACGTGCTGGCCACGCGCGGGATTCGCATTTGCTCATGGCCCGAGCTGAGCGAAACCCAGCGCGAGACGCTGCGCGGCCGGTTCCACACCGAGATCCAGCCGCTCCTCACGCCGTTCGCGATGACGTTGAGTCCGGGTCATCCATTGCCTCGGCTCAGCCATCTGTCGCTGTCGCTGGCGATCGTGCTGCGCAATCGCGCGGGCGGGCCGCCGCGTTTCGCCGAGCTCGAGCTGCCGGCCAGTGTGCCGCGCTTCTTCGACGTGACGGAAGGCGCCGAGCACGTCTTCGTCGCGCTCGAGGACGTCGTTCGCGGCAATCTGGACTCGATCTACCCGCCCGATGTCGGCGTCGAGCAGAGTTATGTCTTTCGGGTTACGCGCACCGCGGAGCTCGCGCTCGACGAAGCGACCGCCGACGACTTGCTGGACGAAGTCGAACGCGCCACGGCGCTTCGCGGGCAGGGAATCATTGTACGGCTCGAGGTGGACCGCGGCATGCCGCCCGTGCTGCGCGCGTTGTTGCTCGAGGACGTTCGCCGCGAGCACGCGGGCGCGGAGTCGACGTGCCTCGTGACCGACGTCGAGGAAGTCGACGGGCTCGTCGACCTCCGCGGGCTGACCGAGCTCGAGCTGCCGGTCGACCCGACGGCGAGCTATCCGCGTCTCGAGCTCCGCCGACCGTTCGCCGACGCGCGGTCGGCGTTCGACGCGGTCGGCAATGGCGACGTGCTCCTGCATCACCCGTTCGACTCGTTCGCCGACACGGTCGTTCGGTTTCTGCACGAGGCGGCGCGCGACCCGGCCGTCGTCGCGATCAAGATCACGCTGTATCGCGTCGGGAATCCGTCGCCGGTCGCCGACGCGTTGCTGGAGGCGGCGCGGCAAGGCAAGGCCGTCACCGTGTTCGTCGAGCTCAAGGCACGGTTTGACGAGGAGATCAACGTCGGATGGGCCCGCGCGCTCGAGGCGGCGGGCGGTCACGTGGTGCGCGGACTCGTCGGCTTCAAGAACCACGCGAAGGTGACGCTTGTCGTTCGCCGCGAGAACGCCGGGCTCCGGCGGTACGTCCACATCGGCACCGGCAATTACAACGCGCGCTCGGGCGAGCAGTACACCGACTTGAGCTTCTTCACGACGGACGACGCGATCACGAGTGACGTCTCCGATCTCTTCAACGAGCTCACCGGCATGTCCGAGCCGCCGCGCCGCCGCTCACGCGCCTTGCTCGTGGCGCCGCACCATTTGCTGCCGGCCATCCTCGAGCGCATCGACCGCGAGGCTGCGCACGCGCGCGCCGGACGCGAGGCACGCATTACCGCGAAGTTCAACGGGCTGTCCGACCCCGACGTGGTGCGTGCTTTGTATCGGGCGTCGAACGATGGCGTAGAGATCGATCTGGTGGTGCGGGGTATTTGCACCCTTCGCCCGAACGTCCCCGGACGCTCGGAGCGAATCCGCGTCGAGTCGGTGGTCGGGCGATTCCTCGAGCATTCTCGAATTTACCGCTTCGCCAACGGCGGCGATCCGCTCTACTTCATCGGCTCGGCGGACCTGCGCCCGCGCAATCTCCGCCGGCGTGTCGAGCTGCTTGTTCCGATCGCGAACGCGCAGCACCGGAAGCTCCTCGACAAGATTCTCGACCTGTACACCGCCGATCCCACGGCGTGGGACCTTCAGGCCGACGGCAGCTACGTTCCGCGCGCCGGCAACGGCCCGGCGGCTCAGACCACGCTCGCGCTGCGCGACTGATCTCGAGCGCAGGTCCGCTGTCACCCTGAGCGCAGCTCCCCTGTCATCCTGAGCAACGCGAAGGATCTGCTGTCATTGGCACGGCGAATGGATCCATCGCGCCTGACTGAGCCCATTCCAATTCTTTTGCAGTTTCCGTTTGTTGTCCGTTTAGTCCGTCCAATCCGTGTTCACATTCGTTACGGCCTGTGCCGCGCAACGAAGTAGAGCGCCACGCGCAGCTCTCATGGACCGCCGCTCGGGCCAGCCATAGCGGGTTGCAAGAACGGATCGAACGGACCGGACGGACAACAAACGGAGAACTGAAAGTCAGAGCTACTCTGTTCTGAGCGCCATGATCGGCGACACACGAGACGCGCGCAGCGCCGGCAGCAGCACCGCCACGACCGCGCTCGAGACGAGCACAGCGACCGCCACGGCGATCGAGATTGGATCGGCTGCATCGACGCCGTGGAGCTGTGTCCGCAAAAGGCGCGTCGACGCGAGTGCTGCGGGCAATCCGATCAGCAACCCGAACCCGACGAGCCTCAGCGCGTCGAACAGCACCATGCGCACGACGTCGCCGCGTTGCGCGCCGAGCGCGACGCGTAGCCCGATCTCTCCGGTGCGTCGCGTGATCGCGTAGGTCATCACACCATACAGTCCGATCGCGGCGAGCAGCAACGCAAACCCACCGAACGCGCTCGCCAGCCGCGCCACGAGGCGCTCCTCTCGAATCGACTGTCGCATGAGGGTCGGCAACGGGTCCACGCCGTCGATCGGCAGCGACGGGTCCACCGACAACACTGCGCCGCGGATTGCCTGCACCACCGCCGACGGATCGCCGAGCGTTCGGACTTCGAAACGCAGCGAGCCTGGCGCGCCGAGATTGTTCGGATCGTCGGAATGAATGTAGGAGAAGTACGCGCGCCGAAGTGGTTGGCCTTCGAGATCGTGGTCCCGAGTATCGCCCACCACGCCGACGATCTCGACGGCGACCGAATCATTGAAGCGTAGATACTTGCCGACGGCGTTCTCACCGGGGAAGTAGAACTTGGCCAGCGACTGGTTGACGAGTGCGACGCGCGGCAGCGTGGCTTCGTCGGCCATCGCCATGTCGCGTCCCGCGAGGAGCTTCGCGCCAATGGCATGCGCGTAGTTCGGGCCCACGATGTCGTACGCGATCGTCGTATCGTCCGGTGTTCGCGCCGTGAAGCCCGGCACCTCGATCGTCGTCGAGGATTCGGTACCCGAGAAGATTCCGTTCTCCGAGTACGTCACCGACGACACGCCGGGCACCGACGCGATGCGGTCGCGCATCGAATGAACGACGTTCGCCAGGCGATCGCCCTGATAGCCG
>DASVYG010000096.1:0-32913 GCA_036392315.1 Gemmatimonadaceae bacterium | reverse complement strand
CGCTCGGTGTAGAGCGAGTACGACGGCACCCAGTGCGTGCCGAACAGCGTTGGCTCTCGAACCGTCGCGCCGACGTAATAGTTGAGCTTGGAGCTGGCGACGCTGTCCTGATCGAGTTGCGACCGATAACACAAGTTGCGCGTCGCCGGCGTGCTGGCGGGCGCACCGTAGCCAAGCTTCGAGACGCGGCCAGTGAGCTCCAAGTGATGGCCGGCGTCGAGAAAATTCTTGTCGGTGTACTGCGTATTTACGCGAAAACAGTCGAGCGTCGCCCACCCCTCTTCGGAATCGATTTGTCGCATGTAATCTTCCCGCAGATCGATCAGCACGTTGGCAACGCTATCTGTCTGCTGCGCCGTCGTGTCGAGCGAGATGCCGACGTGACGGTACGCCCCCATGTTGTAGAGATTCCGCTGCGCATCTGACAGCGCGCGGTCGCTGTACCAATTTCCCGAGCCGAAGCCCAGCAGTCGCAACACCACCGCGCTGTCGATCTCGGCCGGTCTGTTGTTGACGCCCGTCCGCTCGACGTCGATCGATCCGAACCGTGTGCGCGGGCCGGTGGTCACGTCGAGATTGACCTCCGCCCGCAGCTGATCGGGATGCGTGCGATACGACTTGAGGATATCGACTCGCGGATAGCCGGCATTGCGCAGCCGCGCGTTGATGGTGTCGATGTCGGTGAACAGCAGCAGCAGACCGAACCGCCCGCCCACGCGCATCTGCAGATCGCTGACGATGCTCTTTGGATCGGGCACCGAATCGAGACCGGCGATCGTCAGCGAATCGATCTGCAGCGGTTGGCCTTCGTTGATGCGGAACGCGATGTCGACCACACGTGGCGACACCGGTGTCACCACCGTATCCACCGTGGTCTTGTAGAAGCCGTTGTTCTGGTACAGCGCTTTCAACGCGTCGACGTCGGGCTTGAGACCGACATCCGGATAGCAGCGGCGGGCGCCGAAAACCTTGAAGTGTCGCCGCGAGAACGATGACGACGTCGCGAGCACGCTCGCCGACAGCTGATCGTCATCGAATGTTCGATTACCCTCGAAACGGACGACCCGAACCTCGATGTCGGTCTTCTTGTCGCACTCGACCTCTTGCCCCTGCGCCACAGACGGGAGCGCAGCGAGGAGCGTCAGCGCCGCGGCTATGAATGGGCGCACGAGCCGCGCCTCACGTGGGCGATGCATCACCCGCCAGGCGACCGGGAAACGCGCGACCGTCGAGGCGGCGTCGTGCCCGCGCGAGCCGAGAGTGGCGTGCGTTGGAGAAACACGCGCGTCAGATAGAACGCCACCACGCCGGCGGCTACGGCCACTCCGATGGCTGGCAGTAATTCGCCGGCGCTCAGCGTGCGTCGGTACGAGTACTCCGCACCGTCGGACTCGTCGCGCGGATCGCTCTTTGCAGACATTCCAACCTCGTGAGCCCCGGGCCAGGTCTGGCGCGGGAAGCGCTGATCGTCGTCAACCCGTCATCGAGCCACGGTGCCGACGTACAACGCGCCCGCGCGGCGATTGTCTCCGGCGGGCGCGTCTGATTGACGCTTGACGGCGGGATGCAGTAAGTTCTCGCGCCACTTTGCCAGTGTCAATGGAAGAGAGACGACCGCTCCTCGCCTTGCTAGCGTCACTCGTGCTCGCGGGATGCGGGTCGTCGGGTGCACCGTCGCGGCATGAGCTGATCGATTCGCGCGACAACTACGATCCTCGGTCGCTCGATCCGGCGCTCTCTACCGACGTGCCGACGGGACGTGCCGTGGGGTATCTGTTCGACGGCCTCACCCGCTTCACTCCGGACGCCAAGGTCGAGCCAGCGCTCGCCTCGCGCTGGGACGTCACCCCGGACGGCTTGACGTACACTTTTCACCTACGCACCGGCGTGAAGTTCCACGACGGCTCGGCCTTCACCGCGCGCAACGTGGCAAGCAGTTGGCAACGCGCTCTCGATCCCAAGACGAAGAGCGGAGCCGCGCAATTCCTTTTCCCGATCAAGGGCGCCAGAGCCTTCAACGCCGACTCGGCAAAGACCGTCAGCGGTCTCGCCGTCCGCGACGACAGCACCATCATCGTCACGCTCGCTGAGCCGCTCGCCATTTTCACCAAGATGCTCGCCATGCCCGTCGCGGCGATCGTCCCGACCACCATCCCGCCGAATTTCGGCGAGCATCCGATCGGCACCGGACCGTGGAAACTCGTCGAGTGGAAGCACGACGATTATTTGCTGTTCGCCAAGAACCCATCGTACTTCGACGGCCCTCCCAAATCCGACTCCCTTCGCGCCCGCGTGATCGCCGAGCCGAGTACGGCTGTCGCTGAATATGAGAGCGGTAATGTCGATATCCTCGAGATCCCAGCCATCGAGGCGTCGGATTGGGTCGAGGACGAAAGCAAGAAACCCATGCTGATGTCGACGCCGGCGCTGGAGCTCGTCTACATTGGCATCAACACCACGCGCGGCCCCCTGGTCGATCCGCGCGTCCGTCAAGCCATCAACTACGCCATCGACATCAATCGGATCATCGAGCGGCTGATCGGCGGGCGTGGCACGCGAGCGGCCGGCGTCGTGCCGCCCGCGCTCGGCGGATACGACCGCGCACGCGCCGCGTATCCGTTCGACCCGGCAAAAGCGAAGCAGTTGCTCGCCGCCGCCGGTCACCCCAATGGCATCGACATCGAGCTGTGGACGTCCGTCACGCCGATCTATCTGCGCATCGCCGAAACGGTGCAAGCCTACCTGAACGCCGTTGGGATTCGAACCAAGATCGTGCAACGTGAATCCGCCGCGTCACGCGCAGCCGCCCGCAAAGGCCAGACTGACATGATTCTCAAAGACTGGTACGCGGATTATCCCGACGCGGAGGATTTTCTCTACCCGCTGCTGCACAGCGCGAACCGAGGCGCCGGCGGCAACGTGTCCTTCTACGCGAATCCCGCGTTCGACTCCATCGTCACGAGGTCGAGACACGAGTTGGACGAAACCAAGCGGAACGCGCTGTATCAGAGCGCCGACTCCATCGCGTTCACCGACGCGCCCATGGTGTTCCTCTACTTCTATAATGAGCTGTACGCCGTGCAGCCGTGGATCAGGCACTTCGTGCCGCCGGTGATCTTCAACGGCCAGCGCTGGATCGACGTCACGATCGACACGACGAAGCGATGAGTCGTTTCATCCTGCGCCGGATCCTTCTGTCGATCCCGACCCTGTTCGGCGTGCTGGTCGTCGCGTTCCTGTTGCTGTACGTGGCGCCAGGCGACCCCGTGGAGTCGATGGTCGGCGAGCGCGCCGATAGCGCGACCATCGCGCGCCTCCGCGCCCAACTTCGGCTCGACGACCCGCTGCCCCAACGGTTCGGACACTATGTCGCGCGCGTCGTCACCGGCGACCTCGGCCAGTCGTACATCACCAATCGGCCGATCACGCAGGACATTCGCGAGCGATTTCCCAAGACGCTGCAGCTCGCCGGCGCCGCCATGCTGCTGGCAACGATCGTCGGTATCACCCTCGGTGTGCTCAGCGCGCGACGCCCAGGCGGCTTGGCCGATCGTTTCGCGCTTGCGTTGGCCTACTTGGGAATTTCGTTCCCCGTGTATTGGGTTGGATTGCTCCTCATCCTCCTGTTCGCCGTCACGCTCCGATGGCTTCCGCCATCCGGATACGGAAGCCTGCGCTTCCTCGCCCTGCCCGCGCTCACGCTGGGCATGCGATCGATCGCCTTTCTCGCGCGCATGACGCGATCGGCGATGCTCGAAGCGCTGAGTGCGGACTTCGTGCGCACGGCGCGCGCCAAGGGACTGAACGAGTGGATCGTCACGTTCAAGCACGCGCTGCGCAATGCGGTCATTCCGATCATCACCGTGCTCGGTCTCGACTTTGGCGCGTATCTCACCGGCAGCATCCTGACGGAGACGATCTTTTCCTGGCCGGGGATCGGGCGCTATGTCGTCAACGCGATCTCACGCCGCGATCTGCCGGCGATTCAGGGTGCAGTGCTGTTCCTGAGCACCGTGTTCGTTGTCGTCAACCTCATTACAGATCTCGCATACGCCAAGGCTGACCCTCGGGTCAGCTACGAGTGACACCATGACTCTCGATGACTACCAGCGCTTGGCGCTCCGAACCGTGAACCCGTCGCTCGACCAGCGCGACCGTCTCCTCGACGCGAGCGCCGGCCTCACCGAGGAAGCGGCCGAGTTACTCGGGCTCATTCGCAAACGAGCATTCCAAGGTAAAGAAGTCGACCAAGCAAGGCTGATGGAGGAATTGGGCGACGCTCTGTGGTGTCTCGCCGTTACGGCCGACACACTCGGCATCCCTCTCTCACGCGTGGCCGAGGCAAACGAGGCGAAGCTTCGCCGCCGCTACCCGGACGGATTCAAGACGCCCGCGCCAAGAGGCCCAGAAAACTGGTCGCGCTCATTGAAGGAGTGACGCGACTAGTCTCGGGAACCTTACGATTTGCGCGAGGCAGAGGCCGTCGGCGAAGACTGTCCTTCAGTCGTCTTTCTGTCCGAAGATTTCCATGTTCGACGAGTGCCCGGGCGCGACTTTTCGTTCGGGGTAGATCCAGTGGACTGCCTGGTTCACCGCCGTCGCGGCCTCGCCAAAGCCCGTCGCGATCAGCTTGAGCTTTCCGGGATACGTCACGATGTCGCCCGCCGCGTAAATGCCTGCCCGGCCCGTCTCCATCATGCTGTTCACGACGATCTCCTCCTTCTCGAGCGTCAGGCCCCATTCGGCCAGGGGCCCGAGATCGCTCACGAAGCCCAGCATCGGAAGCACGACGTCCGCGTCGATCTCGCGCGTCGCTTTGCTTTTGATCTCACGAAGCTCGATGCGCGAGAATGTGTCGGCGCCGTTCGCGCACTTGATGTCGAACAGCTCGTGAAACGTGAGCAAATCCGCCCGACCGCTATTCACCGCGGCCTGGAATTGCGCGATCGTCGCCGCATGGGCGCGAAATCGATCGCTGCGATGCACGATCGTCACGCGTTTGGCACGATCGAGCAGCTGCGTTCCCCAATCGAACGCCGAGTCGCCACCGCCGACGATGAGGACACGCCGTCCGCGAAATACCTCGGGATCGGTGACGACGTCGTAGATCCCGCGACCGTACCAGGGTTGCGCGCACGCTTGCGGCAACCGCCGCGGCGAAAACGCTCCGATCCCGGCTGCGATCACGATCGCTTTCGTCGGAAACTTGTCCGTCTCGGTGACGAGCACAAAGTGGCCGTCCTCTTCCTCCAGACCCACGACGCGCTGCGCGAGATGGATCGGCTGCTGGAATTGCTTCACCTGCTCGCCCAGCGACCTGACCAAGTCCTTCGCGAGAACTTTTGGAAAGCCGGCGACATCGAAGATGTATTTTTCGGGATAGAGAGCGGTGAGCTGTCCGCCGAGCTCCGGCAGCGCGTCGACGATCTGCGCGGTCGCGCGGCGCATTCCGGCATAAAAAAGGGCGAAGATGCCGGTCGGCCCGCCGCCGATGATCGTAATGTCCTTGATGTCGTTCACAGGCATGTGAGCAAACATAGTAAGACCGCGAGCGGGGCGCGCTCCGGCATGCGTCGTCTTACATTTGTCCCGCAATGAAGATCTACACGAAGACCGGCGACGCCGGCGACACAGGGCTCTTTGGCGGCGGGCGCGTTCCCAAGAATCACCCGCGCGTCGAAGCCTACGGCGACGTCGACGAATTGAACGCGACCCTCGGCTTCGTTCGCGCCGTCGAGCAGATGCCGCGCATCGACGAGGTGCTGGTGCCCATTCAGCGCGACCTGTTCGCGATCGGTGCGCTGCTCGCGACGCCCGATCGCGAGAAGATGCGGCAGCACCTCGAGAAGGCGAACGTGGATGACGCGCGCATCGCGGCGCTCGAGCGTGCGATTGACGACGCCGACGCCGAGCTCGAGCCGCTCCGCTCGTTCATCGTGCCGGGCGGAAGCCCGAAGGCCGCAGCCCTCCACGTTGCCCGCACCGTCTGTCGCCGCGCCGAGCGGCGCGTCGTCGAGCTTGGACTCGAGACCGAAATTCCCCCGCTCGTCGTGATCTATCTGAACCGGCTGTCCGACCTGCTGTTCACCCTCGCTCGCGTCGCGAACAAGCGCTCGGGCGCCGGCGAGGTAACGTGGTGACAGCCACGCGCGACATCGATCTTCCGACGTACCGAGTGAGCGTGGGCGCTGGGATCATCAGTAACGTTCGCGAAATCGTGGAGCGAACGGCGCCGGCCCACCGCTACGCCATCATCACGGACGACAACGTCGGCTCTCGCTACGCCCCGGCCGTTGCGTCGCACCTCGGCGCCGCGCGCATTTCCGTGCTCACGATCCCGGCAGGCGAGGAGCAGAAGACGCGCGAGACTTGGTCGCGCCTCACGGACGAGATGCTCGCCGCCGGCTTCGGTCGCGACACCACGATCATTGCACTCGGCGGCGGCGTGGTCGGCGACCTCGCGGGATTCGTGGCCGCGACATTCATGCGCGGCGTCCCATACGTGCAGGTGCCGACAAGCTTGCTCGCGATGATCGACGCCTCGGTCGGCGGCAAGACCGGAGTCGATACGCCGGCCGGCAAGAACCTCGTTGGGGCATTTCACCAGCCTGCGGCCGTTATCGCCGATCCGGCGGTGCTCACGACGCTGCCCATCGAACATTTGCGCGCAGGTCTCGCCGAGGCGATCAAGCACGGTGTGATCGCCGACGCGGCGTACGTGGACGAAGTCGAACGATTGGCGCTCGACCTCGATCACGTCGACTTCACCGGCGACGCGATGCTTCGGCTTGTTGCCAGAAGCATCGAGATCAAAGCGGACGTCGTGCGCCGTGACGAGCGGGAGGCCGGCGTCAGAAAGATCCTGAACTTCGGCCACACGATCGGACACGCGATCGAGTTGTGCAGTCGCTTCCAGCTGCTCCACGGCAACGCCGTGGCAATCGGAATGGTGTACGAGGCGGTGCTCGCCGAACGACTGGGCGTGGCCGCGCGCGGCACGTCGGAGCGAATTCGAGCGGTCGTTCGAGGGGCTGGGCTTCCCGATGTCAGGCCGCCGGCCATGCGCGTCGACGACATCCTTCTGGCGACGCGCGGAGACAAGAAGTCGCGAGCCGGCCGACCCGAGTATGCGTTGCCCGACCGAATCGGCCACATGCCGTCGGCGCAGGGCTGGTCGATCCCGGTTGACGATCCGATCGTGCGGGACGTGCTCGCTTAGCCATTCGGAGTCCCGACGCGCGGGTGCGGCTCGCGGCTCGCCACTTGCCTAGTTAGGGAGGCGTCCTCAACGCTCGGCTAGGGAGCCATGTCTTCGTTCGCATCGTACATCATCGGTTTCTTGATTCTGATCGTCGGGCTCGCGTTCGCCGCGTATTTGCTCAACATACCGAGCACATGGATCGGCGTCGGGGTCATCGTGCTTCTGGGTATCGGCGTACTGAGCGCGACGAGTCGGACAAAAATGCGGGATCCGGCGCCCGGCAGTGGTGGAACGAACACGACGGTTGTCGAGCGACGCCCGCCGACCGGCCCGACGGCGTGAGGAATTCGAGTCGCCTTCTCGTGTGACAAGGCGCCGTAGCGGAGTGACAAGCCGCCCTGGTTTTGGTCCGGCTGGCGGACTCATGGGCCGATAAAGAGCATTTGCTCGCCTAATTCGGTCAGCCTGACCGAATTAGGCTCGCGGCGTCCCCCGCGCGAAGTAACCTGCAAAATGCTGTCAGATCAACAACATAGCATACTTGTGATCTGCATCGCGGTCATATTGGCGTAACTCTCTGTTGACGCCTTCGGGGCCCAACATTATCGTGCGCGTCCCCACCATGGGCTCTACATCGCGCGAGCGGACGAGCGCTCGCTCCACTAACCGGCGTTTTTCGGGAAGGAGCGTGTATGGAGCAAGTGACCGAGACCAGATCGTCGAAGGGATACTTCCGATCGTCTCCGTCGACTGCATTTGATCAGTATCTGCAGGATATCCAAAAACTGCCGCTGATCAGTGATCCAGAGGAAGAGCGCCGACTCGCACGACGAGCGCAAAAAGGAGATGAAACCGCGGCGGAGCGACTTGTTACCGCCAACCTGCGCTTCGTCATCTCATACGTCAAAAAGTATCAGGGGCACGGGCTCGATCTGAGCGAGCTCGTCGCCATTGGAAATGAAGGCCTCCTGAAGGCAGTCCGAAAGTTCGACCCGGACCAGGGGGTCAAATTTATTTCGTACGCTGTCTGGTGGGTGCGCCAGGCCGTCCTGAAAGCGCTGGCCGAGCAAACGCGCTCCGTCCGCATTCCGCTCAACCAGAATTCGCAGCTCATTCGGCTGGCGCGCGCCGAAACGATCCTCGCCCAAGTCCTAAAGCGCGACCCCACCGAAGATGAAGTCAGCCGCCTGCTCGAAGAGACGCCGGAGAATGTCCGCGCGGCCAAGCAGATGTCGGCGACGGAGGTGAGCCTCGACGCCCCAATCGACCGGTCCGATCGCGAAGCCTCCACGCTCGGCGAACGATTCGCCGGCGTCGACGGCACCGAGATCGAGGAAGTGACCGACTACAAGTTGATGCGCGAGTTCATCGATCGCGTCTTCAAGAAGTATCTCACGCCACGCGAGCGGAAGATCCTCTACCTGTACTACGGTCTCGAGGAAGGCTCCGAAGCCATGACGCTCGAGAAGATCGGTGCGCTCATGGGCGTCACGCGCGAACGGATCCGCCAGATCCGCGAGCGGGCATTCGAGAAACTGCGCGAGTCACCAGACGGCCGAGCGCTGTGCGGCTTTTGGGCTGCGTGATCTTGGTAGGTTAGTCCGTAGCAAGAAGATGGGGACACGGAATCTCGCGAGATTCCGTGTCCCCATGTCACAACCGCAGGCGTCCAAGCGGGTATACTTCTTGTCCCACCCGCTTCTGGCATGACCGATCGGTCCCCCGTTTTCATCGACACCTCCGGCAGACGATGGCGCCGCATTCGACGCGCGGCGCTCGTCGGCGGCGTGCTGACCACACTTCTCGGTCTCGGGGTCGCGTTGAGTCTGAGCTCCGAAGCCCTGGTTCCGGAGCTGCATCCGACGACGCTCGTGCCGCGGACGCACCCCATGACGAGAAAGGAAGAGCGCGAACGAACGACGCTCCGACGTTTGCTCGATCGTGCGATCGCGCGAACGGGCATTGCGCCCGTGGGCCGCCACACCTCGCGAGTCCCGGGGTCGCCGGTCAGCAACACCAAGCCGCTGTCTCAGACGAAGCCGATCATGGCCGGCTTCTACGTGAACTGGGACGAGAACTCCTACGCGTCGCTCGACCGCAACATCAAGCATCTCGATTGGATCGTGGGTGAGTGGGCGTTCGTCGATCCGTCGGGCGATTCGCTCGACATCCGGCTTGCGACGCCGGAAGCGTCGCGAGCGATCGTTCGCGACACGCTCGAGCCGCCGGGACACCGACCGCAGCTCATCATCATGGTCAGCAACTACGATCAGTCGTCGCTGAGCTTTCGCAAGGGCGCGCTCACCAAGTTGTTGAGCCGGCCCGCGGCGCGCGCACGCGCAATCGAGCAGCTGCGGAGCGCGGCAGTGACGTACGGACTCGGCGGCGCGCTCGTCGACTTCGAGGTCGGTCCGAACTCGCTCGACGTCCATGCACCGGCGCTCCAATTCACGCGCGAGCTTCGCGCAACGCTGGCGCCGATGAAGAAGATCACGACCTACGCCGTACCCTCCTACATCGGGATACCCGAGCTCAAGGAAGCGGCTGCGTCGTCTGACAAACTGTTCGCGATGTTGTTCGACGAGCATTACGGTGCGGGCGACCCGGGACCGGTCGCGAGTCAGAGCTTCTACGAAGCAAGCGCGCGGCGACTGGCCAAGGTCGTGCCGCCGGACAAGCTGATCCTCATGTTCGGTGCATACGGATACGACTGGACCGATCTACCGCCGGAGCCCGGCAAGCCGCGCATCGCCGAAGAGACAAACTTTCAGGAGGTCGTTGCCGCACTGCGAGACAGCGGAGCCGTGATGCATTTCGACCGCGTCTCGTTGAATCCCTACATGCGCTACACGAGCCCCGACTCGACGGAGCATCTCGTCTGGTATCTCGACGGCGCGACGGCATACAACGAGATCCGGTTCGCGCGTGAACTGAACGCGGCCGGTAGTGCCGTTTGGCGGCTCGGCGACGAAGACCCCGCCTTGTGGCGCGCACTCGCCGGCGACGGCTCTCTCATGTCGGCGGACAGTCTGCGGCTCGTCCCGCCGGGTTACTACCCTGAGACGGAGCAGGTGGGCGAGATCATTCGCATCAGCGCGCGTCCGACGAACGGCTCTCGCACGGTGCGCGCCGATTCGACGAACGGCCTGGTGACCGACGAGGCGTTCGTCACCTATCCCACGCCGTTCATCGTGAAGCGATATGGCGTGCAGTCGCTCCATCCGCATTGGGTCGCGCTCACGTTCGACGACGGACCGGATGGAACCTGGACGCCGATCATTCTCGACACGCTGGCGTCGCGCGGCGCCAAAGCCACGTTTTTCGTCGTCGGAGTCAACGCCGACACGCACACCCGGGTACTGCAGCGGATCTACGCCGAAGGACACGAGGTCGGGAATCACACCTACTCGCATCCCAACCTTGGCTTGACCAAAGACCTGCGGACGCGCGCCGAGATCGAGTTGAACGAGGAGCTCATCGAGTCGGTGTTGAACCGGCAGACGGCGCTCTTTCGTCCACCGTATTTCGGCGACGCCGAGCCAACGACGGCGGACGAGCTTGTGCCCGTCGCATTGGCGTCCGATCGCCACTATCTGACAGTGGGATTGCACGTCGATTCAGACGATTGGATGAATCCGCCCGTCGACACGATCATCGCGCGCGTGCTCGAGAAGCGTGACGAGATGCTCGACACACTCGCGGCGTTCGCGAAGCGCGGCGCCGACACGAACGTCGCCGCCAACGTGATACTGCTGCACGACGGCGGAGGCAATCGCGCGAACACCGTGCGCGCCCTCGGCCCGCTGATCGACTCGCTCCGCGCGCGCGGCGACACGATCGTGCTGGTGTCGGCTCTCGCCGGACTGACGCGCGACCAGGCGATGCCGCCACTCGCGAACGTCAGCGTGGTGCGACGCGCGCTTCGCCGAGCCGGGTTCAGCGTTCTTGGAACGACGGAGCTCGTCGTGTTCTGGGTGTTCACGATTGCCGTCATCTTGGGAATCGCGCGGCTCGTGATCATCGGGGCGCTGGCGATCACGCAGCGTGTGCGCCAGCACCAGAATCGCGCGCTCCCGACGACCTTTTCCCCGCCCGTGAGCGTCATCGTCCCGGCGTACAACGAGGAGAAGGTGATTGGCCACACCATCGCCAGCCTCCTCATGCAGGAATACGACGGCGACATCGAGATCGTCGTCGTGGACGACGGATCGTCGGATTCGACGTACGACTCCGCGCTTGCCGCGCATGGCACGCACCCCAAGGTCGCCGTCTACACGAAACCGAACGGCGGCAAGGCGAGCGCGCTCAACTTCGGATTACAGCGAGCGAAACATGAGATCGTGATCTGCCTCGACGCGGACACGATCTTCTCGAGTGATACGGTCGCCGAGCTCGTGCAACCGCTACACGATCCGAACGTGGGCGCGGTCGCGGGAAACGCGAAGGTCGGCAACCGGATCAACCTGCTCACGCGATGGCAAGCGGTGGAGTACGTCACGAGCCAGAACCTCGAGCGTCGTGCGTTCTCGCTGCTCGACTGCATTACCGTCGTGCCGGGGGCAGTCGGGGCATGGCGTCGGACGGCCGTACTCGAAGTGGGCGGCTTCCGCGAGGACACGCTCGCCGAGGATCAGGATCTGACGCTGGCCATTCGTCGGCTTGGCTATTCCGTGGCGTATGCCGACGGCGCGGTGGCGTACACGGAGGCACCCGACACGCTTCGCACATTGGCGCGGCAGCGATTCCGTTGGTCGTTCGGCACGCTGCAGTGCGCGTGGAAACATCGCGACGCGATGTTTCGTGCGCGGTACGGCTCTCTCGGTTGGGTAGCATTGCCCAACGTATGGCTGTTCCAGCTTCTCCTGCCGGCGATCTCGCCGCTGGCCGACCTGATGTTCGTGTGGAGCCTGGTTTCGGTCTGGATGACCTGGCAGACCCACGGCGGCAACTACGCCTTGGCGAACCTGGAGCAGGTCCTGTTCTACTACGCCGTGTTCCTCGTGGTCGATTGGCTCGCGGCCATGATCGCGTTCCTCATGGAGTCGGGCGAGGACAAATGGCTGACGTGGCTCATTCTGCTCCAGCGGTTCGCGTATCGGCAGATCATGTATTGGGTGGTGCTCAAGTCCTTCGCGGCGGCCATCTCCGGGCAGGTCGTGGGCTGGGGCAAACTCGAGCGCAAAGCGACGGTGGATTTGAGCGGGCTGTCGAAGAGACGACGACGGTGGTCGCGCGTACTGCGTCGGCCGTTGACGGGTGTCGCTCGCCGTTTCTTTCGCCCGCGGGAGACATGATCCCGGCGTTCATCAATCCGCGGGCTGGCAACGCCGACGCGGCGCGCGGGGCGTTGAAGGCCGTGGGCGATTTCGACATTCGCGACGTTGCGCCGGCGAAGTTGGCGGAGCAGGTGAAGGCGGCGATTCGCGACGGCGCGCGGCGCGTCCTCGTGGCGGGCGGCGACGGCTCGATCGGCAGCGCGGCGGGCGCGATTGCGGGCACGAGGATCGAGTTGGCGATTCTTCCCTGCGGCACGCTGAATCACCTGGCCAGAGATCTGTCGTTGCCCCTCGATCTCGAGGAGGCGGCACACGTGGCGAAGAGCGGCCATTCGGTGCCGGTGGACGCCGCGGTCGTGAACGATCGCATTTTCCTGAACACCAGCTCCGTGGGCGCTTACGTCGGTTTCGTTCGCGCGCGGGAGCGCCTCGAGCGGCGCGTTGGTTATCACCTTGGATCGATCGTCGCCGGGGTGCAGCTACTGGTTCATATGCCGACGTTTCGCGTGACTCTCCAAGTGGAGCAAGAGACGCGGCAATACATCACGCCGCTCGTCTTCATCGGCGTCGGCGAGCGCGAGCTACGTCTGCCCACGCTCGGCGCGCGCGTCGCCGGCGGAAAGACCGGACTTCACGTGATGGTGGTGCGCCGGCGATCGGGCGCGCGGGCCGTGGCACTCGGACTGGCGGCGGCGGCGCGAGGGGTCGAGGCCATGTCGCGAACTCCCGCCCTCGACGCGTTCCTTGTCGACGAGTGCCAGATCGAGCGTCGCAGCCGCAGCGTGTCGCTCGACGGCGAGATCGTGCAGATCGCGCCGCCGCTTCGGTATCGCCATGTGCCGGGGCACCTGAGAGTGGTGGTGCCGTAGTCGGTGGGTGTCTCGTTCCACCGCTCAATCGCGTAGCTTTCAGGTGTGACTTCTCCCGTGGCAAGCATTGACCAGGGGCTCGCTGACCGTCTCGCTGCGATTGTCGGCGACCGCCGCGTGCTGTTCCGGCCGAGCGAGCTGCTGACGTACACGTCCGACGGGCTGCCGTCGTATCACAAGCAGCCGGGCCTCGCCGTGTTTCCGGGGACGCGCGACGAGGTGGTCGAGGTCGTTCGCGAGCTGGCGCGACGCAAGCTTCCGTTCGTTCCGCGCGGAGCCGGAACGGGACTTTCGGGCGGCGCGCTGGCGGACGGAGTCGTCCTCATCGGACTTAACCGGTTGAGCCGGGTCATATCAATCGATGCCGAGAACGGGATCGCGGTGGTGGAACCCGGCGTGGTGAACGTCGCGTTGAGTCGCGCCGTGGCAGCGTACGGTCTGCACTACGCGCCGGATCCATCCAGCCAAGCGGCGTGCACGATTGGCGGGAACGTCGCCGAAAATGCGGGTGGTCCGCATTGTCTCAAGTACGGCGTGACGACAAATCACGTCGTCGCGCTCACCGTGGTGCTGCCCGACGGCGAGGTCGTCTCGCTTGGAAACGCCGACGGCGAGCGCGAAGGATACGACCTCGTTGGAGCGTTCGTCGGGTCGGAGGGATGCTTCGGCATTGCGCTCGACATCACGGTTCGGTTATCACGGAATCCTGAAGCGGTCCGCACGCTGCTGGCGGACTTCATGTCGATCGACGCGGCGGCGCGGTCGGTGTCGGCGATCGTTGCGACCGGCATCATTCCCGCCGCGCTCGAGATGATCGACCAGGCGACGATCCGCGCTGTCGAGTCGTCGATCTACGCCGCCGGATATCCGACCGACGCCGCGGCGGCGCTGCTGATCGAGCTCGATGGCGCGGCCGTCGGTCTCGAGCACGACGTCGCGACTGTCGAGGCACTGTGCAAGTCCGGAGGCGCGCGCACCGTCCGCATTGCTCGCGACGAGCCCGAGCGCGCACGGCTCTGGCAGGGACGCAAGAAGGCGTTTGGCGCGATGGGCCGCGTGTCGTCGCATCTCGTCGTGCAGGATGCTGTGGTTCCCCGCACGAAATTGCCCGAGGTGCTCGCCGAAGTTCATGAGATCGGACAGCACCATCGGCTGCGCGTGTGCAACGTGTTCCACGCCGGCGACGGAAACCTGCACCCGAACATCGCGTACAACGCATCGGATGCCGACGAGACCGCGCGCGTGCACGTGGCAATGCGTGAGATCATGACGGCCTGCGTCAACGCGGGTGGCACGATCACCGGCGAGCACGGCGTGGGACTCGACAAGCTTCCGTACATGGAGATGATCTTCTCCGCCGACTCGCTGGCCGCGATGTGCGCGCTGCGCGAGGTGTTCGATCCGGATCGTCGAGCGAATCCCGGCAAAGTGGTGCCGGTGCATAGTTGCCGCGAGTGGCACGCCGCTCCGTCGGCGCGACCGGCGACGGTATCCGCGTGACGACAGTGGCTGTCGACACGGTCGAGGCGCTGCGCGATCGCGTGCGCGACGCGGCCCATCGGCGAGCGTCGCTTCGCGTGGTCGGCCGCGGAACCTGGCTCGACGCCGGGCGACCGGTCGTCGCCGACGAGTCGTTGTCGACACGCGAGCTCGCGGGAATCACCGAATACGTTCCTGGTGATCTCACGCTCACGGCTCGCGCGGGCACGACGCTGAACGAAATTCGCCACGCGACGGCCGCGCACCATCAGTGGCTCGCGCTCGATCCGCACGGCGGCGATGAGGGAACGCTCGGCGCCACGATCGCGACGGCGTCGGCCGGTCCGCTGTCGACAGCCTTCGGCGTGCCGCGCGACTTGATGCTCGGCTTGGAGTTCGTGACTGGAGAGGGAAACGTCGTTCGCGGCGGCGGACGCGTGGTGAAGAACGTCGCCGGGTTCGATCTCACGCGACTGCTCACCGGCTCCTGGGGCACGCTCGGCGTGATCACCGAAGCCACGGTACGGCTGCACGCCCGCCCAGAAGTGGACGAATCGATCGCCGTGCGCCTGGACGGAGACGCCGCCGTGACGCACGCGAGGGAATTGCTCCGGCGGCTGCCGTTCACACCCTATGCATTCGAGATCATCAACGCCACGCTCGCCCGCGAGCTCGTGGCGATCGACGGCGTGGCGGCGATCGCCCGATTGGGCGGAAATCGTCTCGCCGTGGACGCGCAGCGAACCGCGCTCGAGGCACTTGGCCCGGTGAGCGAGATCGACACCGAGGTGTGGCGCCGGCTGCGCGTGAGCGAGACGGATGGCTCCTTGGTATTCCGCCTCTCCGCTCGGCCGTCGGAGATCGCGCGCGTTTGGAACGCCGCGTCCGTTTTGGCGAGCGAATGTCCCGGGACGCTGCTCGACGCGACTCCTGCCCGCGGAATCGTGCGCTGCGTGCTGCCGAACGCTCAGGGCTCGGTCGCGACGCTGCGGCGTTCATGGAGTGAGTCGGCAGTGACGCGGATTGGCGAGCGATTGCCGCCCGATGCGTGGGCGGCGTGCTCACCGTCGCCGATGCAGGATCGAATTTCCGCGGGGATCAAGCGAACTTTCGACCCGTACGGTGTGCTCAATCCGGGCATCCTTGGAGAACGCGCGTGAGTGCGTCGATGGTCGTGCCGCCGGAATGCGCGCTGCCGGGGAGCCCGTTGGCCGGTGAGCGATCCGGGATCGACGCGTGTGTGCACTGTGGGTTTTGTCTCCAGGCGTGTCCGACGTATTTGACGCTCGAGGACGAAAACGACTCACCGCGTGGACGCATCGTTCTCATGCGCGCGCTCCTGGAGGGAACGCTTGCGCCGGAGAACGAGAGCGTGCAACGCCACATCGCTCAATGCCTCGGCTGTCGGGCATGCGAGACGGCGTGTCCGTCGGGTGTGCCATATGGCCATCTGCTCGAGGCGACTCGCGCGACGCTGGCCGAACATCGGCCGATTCCGTTCGTGGCGCGGAGCATCCTGTCGGTGTTCGAGCGCCCGCGTCTGCTTGCAGCGGCAATGTTGGGCGGGAGACTCTTGCGCCGCCTCGGAATCGCTCGATTGCTCGCGAAGCTTCCCGGACGACCGGGCTTCGCGATGGCAATGCTCGCCTCGACGCGACGATCCGCGGTACGTGCGAGAGAAACGCCGACATCGACCGGTACGAGAGCGAGCATCGCACTGCTGACCGGCTGCGTGATGGAGGGCCTGTTTGCCGAAACGAATCGCGCGACGGAGCGAGTGCTGGGCGCAAACGAATACGCGCTGCGCGAGGCGCCGGGACAAGCGTGCTGCGGCGCCCTGCACGCTCACGCGGGCGATGCCGACGCGGCGCGCCGCTTGGCGCGAGTCAACATCGAGGCGTTCGAGCGTTCCGGATCCGATTATATCTGCGTGAACGCGGCCGGGTGTGGCGCGATGATGAAGGAGTACGGCCATTTGTTGGCCGATGATCCGAAGTGGCGCGACCGGGCCGCGCGCGTCTCGTCCAGGGTTCGTGACGTGAGTGAGCTTCTGGCCGCCGACGGTGGTCCCAAGCACGGGGGCCCTGTGAGGGTACGGGTGGCGTACGACGCACCCTGTCATCTGGTGCATGCACAGCGTGTGGCCGTCGCGCCGCACGATATGTTACGAGCGATTCCCGAGCTCGAGCTCGTGCCGCTCAACGAGAGCGAGGTGTGTTGCGGCAGCGCAGGCATCTACAATCTGGTCGAGCCGGAAACGTCGGACGTCGTTTTGGCGCGAAAGTTGGAGAATATCGCCGCAGCGGCACCGGAAGTGGTTGCGACCGGAAACCCCGGATGCTTGATGCAGATTGGCGCCGGTTTGCTCCGAGCGGGATCGGCGACCCAGGCGGTGCATCCGGTCGAGCTTCTCGATCAGAGCTACCGGCGAGCGGCAACGTAGCGTGCCGACGAGCCGGTGGCGCGGCCCGATCGCCGCGGTTTACTTACGAAACATGACGGACGTTTCGCTTCACAGGTCGGCAGTGACGGGCGAGGGAGAGGAGGTGCTTGTTCAATGACGAATCTGGACATCGCACCGCAGCGCCGCGGCTCGACGCAGGAAATCGGCGGGCAGGACGTCGTTCTGGCGTACGCGAACGCCGGCGCGGAGTACGACGCACTGCGTACGACCGCGATCGTCGTGGATCGCAGTCATCGCGGACGTATCAGGTTCTTCGGCGAGAAATCCGGCGAGGCGTTGACCGGTCTCGTCACGAACGACGTGCTCGCGATGCACCCCGGACATGGTCAGTACGGCGCGGCGCTGTCGGCGAAGGGACGAATCGTCGCCGATCTGCGCATCTTCGCGGCGTCGGGCTCGTATCTCGTCGACGCGCCGCCGCGTGCGTGGGCGGCCTGGTTGGCGATGGTCAAGAAATATGTGAATCCTCGTCTGTCCGGATATCGCGACGAATCGCACGCCATTCGCAACATGGGCGTGTTCGGTCCGCAGGCGCGGCGCATCGTCTCGGCGGTCGCCGACGTGATTGCCGACGAGCTCGGGGCGTTGGCGCCCTACGGCCACCTCGACCGAACGATCGATACGACGCCGATCATGATCGCTCGCTCGCCGGACATCGGCGTCGAAGGCTACGACCTATTCGTGCCGTTCGAGCAGTTCGATCGATTCTGGGAGCGCGCGATTACGGAGGGCGCGATGCCGGCCGGGTTGGATGCGTGGGAGATCGCGCGCGTCGAGGCCGGGCGTCCTGAATGGGGAATCGACATCGACGACACGACGATTCCGCAGGAGGCGAATTTCGACGAGCTCGATGCGATCTCGTACACGAAGGGTTGCTACATCGGACAGGAGGTCGTGGCCCGCGTGCACTTCCGCGGTCACGTGAATCGTCATTTGCGCGGCTTGCGCGCCGCGAGCACCGAAGGGCCGCCAACAGGCGCACAGCTGATCGACGACTCGGGCAATCACGTCGGCGACGTGCGAAGCTCGGTGGCGTCGCCGCGGCTGGGCGGCATCGCCCTCGGCATGGTGCGACGTGAGATCGCGCCGGGGGTGAGTCTGACCGCGAAGTGGGAAGGTGGCGAGCGACGCGTGGATGTGACGACGCTGCCCTTCCCCGCTTAGGTGCCCAAGGCGCTCGTCACCGGGGCGACCGGGTTGGTCGGCTCGCACATCGTCGAGCGTCTATTGGCCGATGGCTGGAGCGTTCGCGCGCTGGTGCGAGCGCCATCGCACGATCTGTCGGCAGCCGGCGTCGACGCGATCCCCGGCGACGTGCTCGATCGGGACGCGTTCGTACGAGCGGCGGCGGGATGCGACGCGATCTTTCACACGGCTGCGGCGATCACGACGCCGGGTGGTTGGCACGTGTTCCGACGGCTCAACGTCGACGGGACGACCAATGCGATCGCGGCCGCCGAATCATCTCGGGCGAGGTTGCTGCAGCTGAGCAGTGTGGCCGTGTACGGCCCGACGGGCCGATTCAGCGGGCCGGGAAGGAAGACTGACGAGGACACGGTGCTCGGAGCGTTGCCCGAACGCGCGTACTATGCGCGATCCAAGCGCGAGTCGGAGCAGCTCGTGCTCGGCGCGCACGCGGCGGGCAGAATCTGGGCGACGGCCGTGCGACCGAACGTCATTTACGGCCGGCGCGATCGTCAGTTCGTGCCGCGGGTCGCGAAGCTTCTGCGCCTTGGCGTCGCGCCGATCGTCGGCGACGGGCGCTCGACGTTGTCGATCATTCACGCGGCGAATGTCGCCGACGGCGCGGTCCGTGCGGTTCTGTCCGCGGAGGCGGGGGGTCGCGCGTACAATCTGGCGAACGATTACGACGTCACGGTCCGCCGGTTTCTCGAGTTGGCTGCGGAGGGCTTGGGGCGACCGCTGAGGCTCATCCCGATTCCGCTCTCGGTCGCGACGTTCGGGTTCAAGGCGATCAAGTCAGCCACGCGGACGTTGACGGGTGGACGATTCAGCATGGTCTCGAACGCGTCGCTCCGGCTGCTCACGGAGGACAACCCCTTCACGTCCGAGCGCGCGCGCCGAGAGTTGGGATGGTCGCCCGTGGTTCACCCCGAGGAAGGCGTTCCGGAGGCGTTTCGGTGGTGGATGACGCATCGCTGATCGAGCGCACGGCGCTCAAGGAGTGGGCGGTTCTCGTCGACGCGATGGCGCGCGGCGACATCATCGCGATGATTCGCAAGGGCGGGATTCGCGAGCAGCGCGCCGGATTTTCCGTGCGTCACGACCGCTTTCTCCTCTATCCGACGTTCTTCCACGAGAAGGCGAATGAAGTCGCGACGCGACTCGTGTCGGGGCTGGACGCGGCGCATGCGCAACGTCCCGACGAGGGGACGATTCGACTCGAGTACGTCGCCGACGTGTTGGGGGTGTGGGAGGTGTTGTCGCTCGACTCGCTGCGCGCGATCGAGGATGCGCATGGTCTCGCATGGAGCGCCGTGGAGTCGCGGTTCCGCTACAAGAATCGGCCGGGCGTGCAGGTCGTGGCCGTTCGCGTGTCGCGCTTGCCGCAGCCGGTCATCGTGCCGGAGACGCGCCGCTATCTGGGGTGCGTGTCATGGGTCGCGCTCGACGATGGCATCGACGTGTCGAATGCCACGCCGGTGCTGGATGATGCGAGTTTGCTGATGCGCGTGGCGGCGCTTCGCAACGCACTCGCATAGCCAAGCGGCAAAAAAACAGGGCGCGACGTGGTGTCGCGCCCTCAAGTCAGCTGATGAATCCAGCGTGATTACGGCTTCTTCTTTCCGGCCTTCGACGTATCCATCTTCTTCGACGTATCCATCTTCATGGCCGTATCCATCTTCATGCCGGTATCGGCCGGTGCGGCAGCCGGTGCGGGCGCGGGCGCCATCGCGGGCGTGGCAGTATCCTTTGCTTCCTCAGACTTCGAACATGCGGTGACACTTACCGCGAGCACAGCGGCGACGAAAGCCAGGCGCTTCATGACATTCTCCTGAAGAGTAGGTCGGGGGGTACTTCCGCGTGGTCCGTGCACGCGATCTGGGCGCTCGGGTCGAGCGGCGAGAAAGTTACCGTACCCAGGGTGCGTGTCAAGACGCAGCTTGGGCAAGTTCACATCGGGCAATGAGTTTCCCTTACGTATCGACCGACACGGTTCTCGCCCCGTCGCCGCGATGGATCCTTGGCCGCTGCACCTTCCGGACCACTGGCTGTGCCGCCGCAACGATCATTAGCTTGAGCGTGAGCCGCGTTTCAGCCTGATTGTCATTGGAGTTCCACGCCGAGTGCCACGATGTCCAGTCAATCTTCGCCTGTCAGCCAGGTTGTGCGCGGTGCTTGCCCACACGACTGCCCCGACACCTGCGCGATGCTCGTGACGGTGGAATCCGGCCGCGCCGTGCGTGTCGCCGGTGACCCGGATCACCCGTTCACGCGCGGCTTCTTGTGCGCGAAGGTGAACAGGTATGTCGAGCGTACGTATCAGCAGGACAGGCTCTTACATCCGTTGCGCCGCGTTGGACCGAAGGGATCGGGGCGCTTCGAGCGCACGACCTGGGACAGCGCGCTCGCCGAGATCGCCGAGCGTCTGAACGACATCAGGACCTCGAGCGACGGGCCGCAGGCGATCCTTCCCTACTCGTACGCTGGGACGATGGGAATGGTACAGGGCTCGTCGATGGATCGGCGATTGTTCCATCGCATCGGAGCGTCGATGCTCGATCGCACGATCTGCTCCATGGCGGGGACCGTCGGCATGCGGATGACGGTCGGAGCGAACGTTGGAGCCGACCCGGAAGGCATTCCCAGCGCCGATCTGATTCTCCTGTGGGGTACGAACACGCTCACGGCGAACCCGCATCTCTGGCCGTTCGTGCTCGAAGCGCGAGAGCGCGGAGCGCAGGTGATCGCGATCGATCCGATCCGAACGCGAACCGCGGCGCAAGCCGACGAGTGGATCGGGATTCGACCCGGCACCGATGCCGCGCTCGCGCTGGGCATGATGCACGTGCTGTTCGAGCAAGGGCTGACTGACGACGAGTACATCGCCGCGCACACTCTGGGCGTCGACCAGTTGCGCGAGCGAGTGCGAGAGTATCCGCCGGAGCGCGTGAGCGCCATCACCGGCGTGCCCGCAGAGACGATCGTTTCCTTGGGCGGGCGGTACGGCAGGTCGAGGGCCGCCTTCATTCGCGTCAACTACGGCTTGCAGCGGCATCGGGGCGGCGGAATGGCCGTACGAACGATCGCATGTCTTCCCGCGCTGACCGGTCATTGGAAGCAGTTCGGCGGCGGAGTGCAATTGTCGTCGAGCGCGAACTTCACGTTCGACAAGAGAGCGCTCGAGCGACCGGATCTGTCGCCGCCGGTCCGCACGATCAACATGATTCGACTGGGCGAGGCCCTGACGACGCGTAACGCAGGCGTCGGCGGTCCACCAGTGCGTGCCCTCGTGGTGTACAACTCGAATCCGGCGGCGGTGGCCCCCGACCGGAACGTCGTTCTCCGCGGCCTCGCGCGCGATGATCTGTTCACCGTGGTGCTCGAGCATTTTCAAACGGACACCGCCGACTGGGCCGACATCGTGCTCCCGGCAACGACGCAGCTGGAGCACTGGGACGTGCACCTGTCGTACGGGCACCACTACGTGACGCTGAACCGCCCGTCAATCGAGCCATTGGGTGAGGCGTTGCCGAACAGCGAGATCTTCCGGCGTCTCGCGGCACGTATGGGGCTCGATGACGACATGTTCCGCGATGACGACGTCACGCTGATCCGCCAGGCGCTCGGCTCATCGAGCGGCAAGCTCGGTGGCGTGACGCTCGAGAGACTCCTCGACGAAGGCTGGGCGCGACTCAACCTACCGAGGCCGTACCTGCCGTACGCCGATGGTGCGTTCACCACGCCATCGGGCAAATGCGAGTTCTACTCGACGCGCATGGCGGAGATGGGACTCGATCCACTCCCCGCGTTCACGCCGCCGTACGAGTTTCCGGAAGAAGTGCCGGCCCTTGCCGAGCGATACCCGCTCACGCTGATCTCGTCGCCGGCGCATCAATTCTTGAATTCGACGTTCGTGAACGTCGACTCGCTGCGCCGCGCGGCAGGTGAGCCCGAGTGCCTGCTCCACCCCGTCGACGCCGAGCGGCGCGGCATCGCCGTGGGGGCTCGAGTCGTCGTGCACAACGATCGCGGCGCGTTCACGGCGGTGGCGCGAGTCGAGGCGAGCATTCGTCCAGGCGTGGTGTGGGCGCCGTCGATCTGGTGGGGCAAGTTCGCCGCCGACGGAGCGAATGCCAACCAGACAACGTCGCAGCGGGAGACCGACATGGGGCATGGGCCGGTGTTCTACGACAATCTCGTCGAGGTCGGGCTGGCGGACTGAGTCTGGCTGCCGGGATTTTTCGGGCCGCATCGGATCGTTCCGGTGCGGCCTTTTTCGCGTCCGTGCCGTTTCGTGTGAGGGTTGGTCCCTCGAGGGTTGCCGCGGAGATCCGCGGAATTGTATGGAGAAGCACGGAATGAACACCTGGCAACCGGCCAATGAGTGAACTTCTGCATGGCGACATCACTGATCGAATTCTTGGTGCGTTCTACCAAGTTCATCGAGAGCTCGGACCCGGATATCTGGAATCGGTGTATGCAAAGGGAATGGAGTACGCGCTGACGGACGAAGGACTTGGGGTCGAACGAGAAGTTCCCGTGAGCGTCCACTTCAGAGGGCGTCAAGTTGGGGCGTTTCGCGCGGACATGATCGTCGAGTCCGTCGTTCTGCTGGAATTCAAAGCCGGTGACCGATTGGACCCCGGCGCCGAGGCGCAACTCCTCAACTATTTGCGGGGAACGCGTCTCGAGCTTGGCCTCATTCTGCACTTCGGTCCGAAAGCGACGTTCATCCGTCGCATCATGACCAACGACCGAAAGCTGCTTCGGTGATCATCCGTCGCCTCCGCGGAATTCCGCGGCTAGGCTTCGTCCAAACGGAGACTTGCGCGCCCGTTGTTCCGGCGCCTTCATTGCAGGAGACGCAAGTCAGCAAAGGGAGATTTTGTGCACGCGCATCCAGAAACGTTCGGCGCGCTCAAGCGCTCGCCACATGGTGTTCCCGATCGGGCATTTCGATCCGTCAAGGACGAGATGCGACAGAATCTGCTCGAGCGGCTGTGCCAGGGCGGCACGCTGTTCGCCGGCGTGATCGGCTACGAAGAGACCGTCATGCCGCAGATCGTCAACGCGATCCTGTCCAAGCACAATTTCATCCTGCTCGGATTGCGCGGGCAGGCGAAGTCGCGAATTTTGCGCGCGCTGGTCACGCTGCTCGACGACGCGATGCCGATCGTGGCCGGGAGCGAGATCAACGACAATCCGTTCGCGCCGATCTCCAAGTACGCCAGGAATCTGATCAACGAAGCAGGCGACGACACGCCGATCGCCTGGGTCGGTCGAGACAATCGGTACGTCGAGAAGCTGGCGACGCCGGACGTCACGATCGCCGACCTGATCGGCGACCTGGATCCGATCCGCGCGGCCCGCGGCGGACACGTGTTGTCCGACGAGCTCACCATTCACTACGGCATGCTGCCGCGAGCGAATCGCGGCATCTTCGCGCTGAACGAGCTGCCCGACCTCGCCGGCAAAGTACAGGTCGGATTGTTCAACGTCATGCAGGAAGGCGACGTGCAGATCAAAGGCTACCCCGTGCGCCTGCCGCTCGACGTCCAACTGTGCTTCACGGCGAACCCCGAGGACTACACGGCGCGCGGCAAGATCATCACGCCGCTCAAGGATCGAATCGGCAGCGAAATTCTCACGCACTATCCGGAGACGGTGGACCTCGGCATCGACATCACGCGGCAAGAAGCGTGGACGAAGCGCGACAGTCGGCCCGTGCGGATTCCGGATTTCGTGTCCGAGGTGATCGAGCGCGTCGCGTTCGAGGCGCGCACCGACCGGCGCATCGACAAGCGGTCGGGCGTGTCGCAACGCATGCCGATCTCCGTGGTCGAGAACGTCGTGTCGAACGCCGAGCGGCGAGCCATCACGACCGGCGACGCCGAGGTCGTGCCGCGCATCTCCGACATCTACGCGGCGCTGCCGGCGATCACGGGCAAGATCGAGCTCGAATACGAAGGTGAGTTGATCGGAGGCGCGACGATCGCGCGCGAGCTGATCCGCCGCGCGGCCGACGCCACGTTCCAGGACCGCGCAGGCGGCGTGAACGTCGACGACGTCATCATGTGGTTCGACGAAGGCGGCGCGCTCCAGGTCGCGGAGGATGCGCGGGCCGATCTCGCGTTCAAGGGATTCGAGATCGTTCCCGATCTGCTGCGCATCGTGCATCGGGTCGGTTTGGCACCCGAGGATGATCCGGCCACGTCGGTCGCCGCGTGCGAGCTCGTGCTCGAAGCGCTGGTCGCGCGAAAGAAGATCTCTCGGTCCGACGCCGGACAGTATGGCCGCGCCAATCCCGAGCCGCGCCGGCGCCCCAACCAAGATCTGTTCGGGGGCGGACTCGCGTGACGCGCGAGATCTCGGTGAGGCGAGCGAAACTCGACGATCTGTCATCGATCGTCGAGTTGCGCCTCGCGCTGCTCCGAGAGTATAGCGACCACCCGCTCTATGGAAATCTCCAGCCCGACGTCGAAGATCGCGCGCACGCGCTGTATCGCGCGCAGCTCACGTCGTCGCATGACACGATCTTCGTGGCGGAGATCGGAACCCGCGTTGTCGGGGTGCTGCGCTGCGTCGACACGCCGAGCTCACCGCTGTTCTTTCCGGAGCGGTACTGCTACGTGTCGTCGGTGTACGTTCGGCCCGCGGAGCGGCGAAAGGGCGTGCTGCGCGCGCTGCTCGCCGCCGCCGATCGATGGTGCGAGGAGCGTGGCATCGACGAGATGCGTCTCCACAACTCGGCGACGGCCGCCGTCGCCGAGCAAGCGTGGAGTGCGTTGGGATTCGAAGTCGTCGAGCACGTGCGCCGCCGGCCCCTTCGCGCGGCGGCCGTCGCGGGCAGTGCGACGGCGACGCCGAACGCCCATCCGGCGGCGCGCTGATGCCCGTCATCACGATTTCGCGCATGTACGGGTCCGGCGGATCCGAGGTGGCCGAGCGTGTCGCCGAGGCACTTGGCTGGTCGCTGTTCGACAATGCGATGATCGACGCGGTGGCGGAGCGGTCGGGCCTCACGCGCGCTGAGGTGTCGGCGCAAGACGAACGGGTTCCGTCGATGGCGGAGCGCGTGGCAGCCGCGTTATCGCTGGCGTCGCCCGAGATGATGCCGCCGGTGCCGTCCGGTCCGATGGAGACGACGGAGGAACGGATCGTGGCCGTGACGCGCCGGGTGATCGAGGAAGCGATCCAGATCGGGCCGGCGGTGTTCGTCGGGCGCGGTGCGCAGTGTCTACTGGCCGAGCGGAGCGATGCGCTGCACGTGTTCTGTTTCGCGCCGCGCTCGACGCTCCGCGCGTACGCCATGGAAAAGTTCAACGTGGGACCCGCCGAGGCCGACCGTCGCGTGGCCGACATGAACAAGCAACGCGAGCAGTACGTCAAGCGCCACTGGAATCGAAATTGGCTGGCACACGAGAACTATCATCTCTGCGTGAACACGGGATGGCTCGGACTCGACGGCGCGGCGGAGCTGGTGGTTGAGGCGGCGCGTAGACAGTTCGCGGTCGCGTTGCCACCCTGAACCTGCCGGTCGACGTCAGGCGCGATCGTCGTCGCGTGTGAGATCGGAGATCCTGGCCCGCGTGCTGTCGGGGACGAACATGTCGTCGGAAATCGCGGCGATCTCTTCGGCTTCGCGCCATGCCGCCTCGAGCAGGGCCAGCTCGCCCTCGAGCGCGCGGCGCTCGCTGTCCTCATGGGCCGCCATCTCGAGCGCGAGGCGAACCGCCGTCGGCAGGTTGATCAGCGAATGACCGGGATCCGCGGCGGGTGAGCCGCGCGGGCGCGACGCCGCGGGCCATTGTCCCGCGTAGCGCCGGAACAGCTCCGCCGGTTCGGATTCTTCGCCGATCAATTCCACGGCCGACTCGACGTCGCCGCGTTTGGCGCCGGCGGCGTTCATCGCGGGGAGGAGTTTTCCGGCGGCGTGGAGCGCGGCGTCTCCGGTGACGAGCCAGGCGATCTCGTCGCCGCTCAACCATCGGGGCACTTTTTGCGCAATGAGTGCTGCCGGTGATTCCGTCTCACCCGACGGCGCCTCGAACAAGATTCGGAGGCCCCAATCCTGTTCGACGCGAACGATGCTGAGGCGATGCAATTGCTTCAGGCGAATGGCGACCGGCGCCGAGAATTCCGGAAGCGCGAGCCGAGCGCGCACGCGTCGGGCCTGATAGAGCGTGTTCGCCCAATTTGCCAGACTCCACATGCCCCAGGAGCTGCCGGCGATGATCCCGGTAACGGGCCCGAGCACCACCAAGCCGGCCACCGCGGCCGCACCGGCACCAATGTAGGCGAGATGCTTGCGACGACGCCGGCCGAACTGATCGCCATAGCGCCAGGCCGCCATCTCCGGTCGGAGGGGCGAGCCGACGCGCACCAGCTCGAGCCCTTCGCGAACGCGCGCGAGGCCGACGTTCTCGGTCGAGACGCGAAGCCGGGTGTCTCGAAACAGCCGCTCGCATTCCTCGATCGCCTCCCATCGCTCCTCGATCGGCGACAGATTCCAACGCTCGCATTTCCGGCAGACGACCCACAGGCGACCGTGCACGGCATCGAAGGCGAGCCGCCGGCCGATTGGGAAATGCTCGACCGCCTCGTTGGCGCCGAGATTGGAATGACAGAAGATGCAAGTCGAGTACACGGCGGCTTTACTGCACTGCCCGCAACTCGGGACGACGCTCGAACGCCCAATACGCGTACGCCAACATGACCGCCGCCGCACCGCCGATCGACCATGACACACCGATCGCATGGGCGATGCTGCCGGCCAGCACCGAGCCCAACACCTGCGACATCCCGACGACGATGAATGAGTACGCCGCCATCAATCGTCCGCGCAACTCGTTGGGAACCAGGTGCTGCAGCGTCGAGTTGGCGACGGCGTTGTTCAAGATCATCGTGAACCCCACGCCGAGCAGGATCGGATACGCCAGCGAGGCGTTTCGAACGAGCGAGAACGCGATGAGCAGCGTCGCGAACACGTACGACGCATACGACAGCAGCTGCGTGCGACGGATACGATCGCCGACCGCCGCGAGCGTGAGCGCCCCCGTCACGCCGCCGATGCCGACGCAGGCCAGCAGCGCGCCGTATCCACCGGCGCCAAGACCGAGTTGGTCGCGCGCGACGACGGGCATGAGCGTGAGATACGGCACGCCGAGGATCGAGTAGACCGCGACGAATCGCATGAGCGCCGAGATCGAGGGCGTGTCGCGCATGTAGCGCACGCCTTCACGAATGCCCTCGAGCGGCGATGCGAGATGCTCGGGCGCCGTCCAGGCGGGCAGCCGGATGAGAAACAGCCCAATCAGCACCGTGACGTAGCTGAACGCGTTGACCCCGAAGCACCACGAGAGGCCGGCTTTGGCGATGATCACCGCGCCGATGCTCGGGCCGACCACGCGCGCGATGTTGAAGCCGCTCGAGTTGAGCGCGATCGCGCCCGGGAGGTCGTCCCGTCCCACGAGCTCGATGATCAGCGACTGCCGCGCGGGAATCTCGAACGCCGTGACGAGCCCGTTGATCGTGGCGAGGACGAGCAGCCAGCCGACCGTGATGTGGCCGGACCAGGTGAACCACCAGAGCGCCGCCGCCTCGAGCGCCAGCAAGGTCTGGGCGATCTTCACCAGGCGGAGCTTGTCTGTCCGATCGACGAAGACGCCGGCGTGGAGCGAGAAGACCAGGATCGGAAACGACTGCGCCGACGCGACCAGGCCGACCAGAAAGGCGCTATTCGAGAGCTCTAATGCCAGCCATCCTTGCGCCATCGTCTGCATCCACGTTCCGATGAGCGACAGCGTCTGACCGAACCAGAACAGCCGGAAGTTCCGGTGCCGCTGCAGCGTCCGGAACGGATTGAGCGAGGCGTCGTCGGGCACGGGTGAAAAGTAGACGATCCGGCCCGGGAACGGCGGTGGCACTCCTTTGCGACTCGGGGTATTCTTCGGCAGGAGGCTTCGATGCGGTTTCATACCTACACGAAATTCAGCCCCGAGCTGGCCGACGCGATCGACCTGCAGTCGCTGCTCGACAAGCTCGCCGACTTCCTGCTGCAATCGGGCTTCGCCGGCGGCGACAACCAGTCCTACTACGGGTGGGACGGCAACGACGAAGGCAATCGCTCGCTCGACGCGCTCAAGCAAGCCATCCTCGACGCACTCATGGAGAGCGGACAGTTCACTCCCGAGATGCTCGAGGCGCTCCGTGGCGGCGACGACGAAGAGGGCCAAGCGAAGCTCGCCGAGCTGCTGGACAAGCTCGTCCAACGCCTGATCGAAGAGGGCTACCTCAACCTCGAGAACGCGCCGCAGATGCCGGCCGGCCACCAGCCGGTGACCGGTCCGGGCAGTCTCGCCCAAGCGGCCGCACGCGACGTCCAGTTCAACCTCACCGAGAAGGGCATCGACTTCCTCGGCTATAAGACTTTACGAAACCTCCTCGGCTCGTTGGGCCGATCGAGCTTCGGAAGCCATGACACGGCGTACCTCGCAACCGGCATCGAGGCCGACGGGTGGAGCAAGCCCTACGAGTTCGGCGACGTGTTGAACATCGACGTCAACGAGACGCTCAAGAACTCGCTCGCGCGTACCGGCAAGATCGAAGTGCCCATGGATCTCGACTACAGCGACCTGATGGTGCGACAGGCCGAGTATCGGTCGTCGTGCGCGACAGTGCTGATGCTCGACTGCTCGCACTCCATGATCTTGTACGGCGAGGATCGCTTCACGCCGGCCAAAAAGGTCGCGCTCGCGCTCACGCATCTCATTCGCACGCAATTCCCCGGCGACACGCTCAAGGTCGTGCTGTTCCACGACTCCGCCGAGGAGATTCCGCTCGCGACGCTCGCGACGTCGCAGGTGGGCCCGTATCACACCAACACCGCGGAAGGGCTCAAGCTGGCGCGGCGGCTGCTGATGGCGCAGAAGAAGGACATGCGGCAGATCATCATGATCACCGACGGCAAGCCGAGCGCGTTGACGATGCCCAACGGTCAGGTCTACAAGAATTCGTTTGGGTTGGACGCGACCGTCATCGCGCAGACACTGCGCGAGGTCGCGAACTGCCGGCGCGCGGGAATCATGATCAACACGTTCATGTTGGCGCGCGACCGAACGCTGATCGAGTTCGTGAAACGCGTGTCGGAGATCAGCCGCGGCAAAGCGTACTTCACCTCGACGATGACGCTCGGACAGTTCATTCTCATGGACTTCCTGAAGCGAAAGACGCGCAAAGTCGGCTGAGGACGCAGAACTCGGCGCATCACTTTACCGGCAAGGCCCGCCGACGCAGCGATGCGCTGATGCGTACAGCATAGGCCAACGTCCTACACGCCGTCCAGCGCTCCTCCGACATACAGCGAGCGCGCCGGACCACATGTTGAGCGGCTGTCAGCGTCCGAACTCGACGTTCGGCCGCGATTGCGCCGTTCCACCGCACCGATACGGATCGGCGACGCGCGCGTTGCAGCTCGAGAGAGCTGCTCCGCCTTCCAAAGCAGAGCGGAAAAATGGAGACGAACATGTCGAACAGTCCGAGATCCCGCCTCCGATGGCTGGGGATGATCGCCTGTGGCGGAGCCCTTGCTATCGGTCCGAAGTTCGCGCTTGCCCAGGAGTGGCCTGCTCCCGGGCGGCCGGCCGCGCCGACATTCACGGTGGATGGCCAAGTGGCGCTGCACTCGCTCATGTCGCTGAGCGACATGCATCTACAGAAACTGGCAGACGTGCTACGGATGGTCGCTGCTTCGGACGCCGCGCGTTCGTGCGATTGGGACAGCATCCGCGTTCCGCTGTCCGAAGCCGCTCGGCTGAATGTCCCAGCAACGCTCTGGTTTGCACTGCCGAACGGCACCTACTGGACCGTGGCGCAGGGTCGCGCCTCCGCGAACCTGTCGGACCGCCCGTACTTCCCTCGCGTACTGTCGGGGAAGACCGTGATCGGGGATCTCGTGGTGAGTCACTCTACGAGCCGCAACAGCGCGATCGTCGCAGTGCCGATACGCGGCCGAGACGGCTCGGTCGTGGGCGTGGTGGGCAGCTCGGTACACCTGGACAGCCTTGGCGCGCTCGTCCGGCAGGAGATGGGCGGACTCGGCGACGGGTTGCTCTTCTTCGCCATCGACTCGGAGCCGCTGGGCGCACTGAACTCGGACCCGAGCCTGATCTTCACTGAGCCGCTCAAACTCGGGGACGAGGGAATGCGTCGCGCATTCAGCGAGATGCTCTCCCGCCAGGAGGGCGTGGTGGTTTACACGTTTCGCGGCGGCAAACGAACGGTGCTCTACCGGAAGTCGCCGGTGACCGGTTGGTGGTATGGGTTCGGAGTGGTGGGGCAGTAACCTACACGGGAGGTGCTACATGCTTCGCCAGAGCAAGCGTCACATTGGGCGACGCTGGCCAGGAGTTGTCGCGGCGCTGGCAGCGATGTCGACGATGTTGATGGGCGCATCGTGCCAACAGTCACCCACCGCGCCGCGCGAGCGCGATGTACTGGTTGGTGGCCTTTTCTCCCTGACAGGTAACTGGTCCACTCTAGGGCAGACGAGCCAGGCCGCGATGGAGCTCGCTGTCGAGGATGTGAATCAGTACCTCGCAGGCAACGCGGCCAAGGTCCGCCTTGTCGCTGCGATCGAGGATACTCGCCTCGATCCTGAGGTGGCCCTCACGAAGGCGAAGGCGCTTCGAGCGCGGGGTGTGCAACTCCTCATTGGCCCGCAGTCGAGCGCTGAGGTCGAGCACCTCAAGTCCTTCGTCGATGCCAATGGGCTGCTCCTCGTCAGCCCGTCCAGTACGGCCGGTTCCCTGGCTATCCCGGGTGACAATGTCTTCCGCTTCACCCCATCGGACAGCCTCGAGGGAGTTGCGGTCTCCGCGATGATGTGGGATGACGGCGTTCGCGCGATCGTCCCCGTGTGGCGCGACGATCCGGGCAACATCGGTTTGGAGAGCACCACGCGCGCCCGCTTCGGTGCGCTCGGCGGCACGGTGCTCCAAGGCGTCAGTTACGACGCCGCGAGCAGCGACTTCAGCACCACGATTGCTGGACTCGACGCACAAGTTCGCGCGGCAATCGCGCAACATGGCGCGGACAAGGTGGCCGTCTATCTGGCCGCATTCGATGAAGTCGTGGGACTCTTCACGAGTGCAAGGTCGGATCCGGTGCTCAGCTCCGTGCGCTGGTACGGTAGTGACGGCGTGGCACAGACCACCGCGCTACTCGCCAGTGCCGAGGCATCGGCGTTTGCGATCCACGTCGGTTACCCGAACCCTGTCTTCGGCCTGGAGGAAGGCGCACGTGATGTCTGGCAACCGCTGGCCGCACGGATCCGCGCGCGCACGAACCTCGAGCCGGATGCGTTCGCACTGGCGGTCTACGATGCCGTGTGGGTAGTCGCGAGAGGGTACGTCGCTTCTGGCGCCACTCTCAGCATCGAGGAGCTGAAGCGGGCGTTCACGACCGCCGCGTCCACACACTTCGGCGCCACCGGGTGGACAGTGCTCAACGCTGCGGGCGACCGAAAGTACGGCGACTTCGACTTCTGGGCAGTGCGGGAGGTGGAAGGAGTGCCGACGTGGTCCCGCGTCGCCCAATACGAGACGCGCACCGGACGAGTTGTCCGATGAGCTGGAAGAGTTTGACGAACTGGTGGCAAAAACCAGCACGTGGTTCGACGTGCAATTGAAACCCGGGAGGCATTTCATGACTACTCAGCCCTTTCTCTCGACGCCGAGCGGCACGCACGCCGCCACCACGCTAGATCAGGTCTACGAGCATGAGGAAACTCGCGAGCTCGTCGCTCTGGTGGACGACGCGACAGAATTAGTCCGGGCGAAGGGAGAATCCGCGTTCGCCGAGTTCCGTATCGCCGGCAGTCGCTGGCGTCGCGGTGAGACGTACGTCTTCGTGCTCGACCCCGACGGCAACATGCTGGTCCATTCGGATTCTTCGATGGAGGGCAAGAACCAGTTGGAGCTGAAGGACGTCGGCGGCAAGCCAATCATTCGAGGACTGCTCGGAGCCGTCACGACGCTCCCCGGCAAACACGAGGGATGGTATCACTACCAATGGCCGGTTCCGGGTGGACTTCTGCCGCGGTGGAAGAGCAGCTACGTCCGCCTCGTCGCGGCTCCGTCCGGCAAGAGCTACATCGTCGGCAGCGGCATGTACAACGACCGGATGGAACGCGCGTTCGTCGTGGACGCGGTGACGAACGCCGTGGGAGAGATCGAGAAACACGGTGAGGCAGCGTTTCCAATCTTCCGCGATCCAACGAGCCCGTTCCTCGCGAAAGATGCGTACATCTTCGTAATCGATATGAACGGAGTGGAGCTCGTCAATCCGAACTTCCCCGCCCTCGAGGGACGGTACGTTCTCGACCTCGTGGACAAGGACGGCAACTACAAACACCGAGAGATGCTCGACGTGGTCCGGACT
>DASVYG010000095.1:0-47401 GCA_036392315.1 Gemmatimonadaceae bacterium | reverse complement strand
GGACCCGAGCGGCGTGCTGTCTTTCCGACTTTCGTTGCAGGGCCCCCGCTATGACAGCACGCGCGAGCGAGGGCGCGCGATGAGTGAGTTCGAGCATCGGCTCGCCGCGATTCCCGGCGTCGAGAGCGTTGGCGCGACGACCTACATCCCGATCGTCGGGTGCTGCTCGCAGTTTGGGACGCAGATCGAAGGACGCACGACCGACGCGGCGCACATGCTGATGGTGACCGGCAACATGATCACGCCGGGATTCTTCCGGTCGCTCCGCATTCCACTGATTGCCGGACGCGAGTTCACCGACGCCGATGACGACGACGCGCCGAAGGTCATCATCATCAACGAGACGTTCGCCAAACGCTTCTGGCCCGCCGGCGACGCGATCGGACACCGCATCGACACGGGAAACGGCATGTCGACGATCGTCGGCGTCGTGGGCAACATCAAGCAAGCGAGCCTCGTCGACGCGCCCGAGCCGCAATTCTATCGCCCGCACGTGCAGGATCCGTGGACCGCGATGACGTTCACCGTCCGCGTACGCGGCGATCAGGCGGATCGCATCATGCCCGATGTGCGCCGAGCCATGCGCGCGGTCGACCCGACGCTGCCCGTGTATGGAGCGCAGACACTCGAGAAGGTTCTCGCCGACGCCGTCGCGTCGCCGCGTATGTTCGGCGTGCTGTACGCGTCGTTCGCGGCCATTGCGCTGATCCTCGCCGCGGCTGGCGTCTATGCGACCATGTCGTTCTTCGTTTCTCAGCGAACGCGAGAGCTCGGGCTTCGAGTGGCGCTTGGCGCCGAGCCGGCCGCTCTCGTTCGCATGATCGTACGCCAAGGGACCGTGCTCGCCGTGATTGGCGGAGCGGTCGGCGTGGCGCTCGGCACTATCGCCGCGCGGGCGCTCGCGCATACGCTCTACGGCGTGAGCGCGCGCGAGCCGTCGATCTACATTGCGGCGTCGGCCATCCTCGTGGTCGCGGCGATGGTTGCGAGCTACGGCCCAGCACGGCGTGCGAGCACCGTTGATCCAATGATCGCACTGCGCGCGGACTAGTCGTCGTCGGAGCGGCGAATCATCTGCGACTCGCCGGCGGAACGATCCCGTTCATGCGCAGATACTCCAGCATTTGGCCGTAGTGATCGTAGGAGTGGATCATCGCTTCGAATCAAGTCAAGAGGCGACACGCGGGGGGGCGCGCCGAATCCGCCAGCGCCGCTACCCGAACCGCACCGAAGCAGGCGTCGCGCGATCGAAGCCCGACAGCAACCGCCGCACCTCGGCGACGGTAAAGCCTGCGTCTTGCGCGACGCGAATGAGGGCGAGCGATTCGAAGACGGATGCATCGTACACGCGGCGTCCGTTGGCACGCCGGGTCGGCTGGACGAGTCCGACGTCCTCGTAGTATCGAAGCGCCGATGTGCGCACGCGGGCGCGGCGCGCGACGTCACCGATCGTCAGCTCTCCATCGCGCCCACCGTGCCGCGCGCCGTCACATGCGCTCGTCGGCCGTAGGCCCGTACATCGACGGGACTGGTACGTCGAGAAGGCGCAGATACACGCCGAGCTGCGCCCGATGGTGCACCATGTGACTGAAGTGTGTCCTCACGACGACGCTCCGAGGCATCGACGCCAGCACCCGGTCTCCATGCTTGAGCGACCACAACGCGGCAAAGTCGCCGTCTTTCGCCTTTGCCAGCGCGTCCCGCCCGTCGCGTACGCCACGATCGAACAGCTCGAGCAGCGTCGCCGTGGTCTCTCGGCTATAGGGGCTCGACGCCGCGAGGTTGAGCTCCGATTGACGCAGCATGTTGGGCAACCAGCCGGGCATCCACGCGACGAGCTGCGCCAGATGCGCCAGCGAGAAGGACTTCGGGTGCGGTTTCCAGTCCCCCTTCTCACTCGGCACGCGCTCCAGCACTCGACGCGTTGTCGCCGTTTCCTGGTCGAACTCCGGAATCAATGATGCGCCGATGCTCATCGCGCGCTCCGCGGCTCTGTGGTTCATAGAGTCTAAGCGTGCAAAAACTCGGCGTACAGCGCCTTGAGAGCGGTCACATCGGCATCACGACCGCGAATGTCGAGGACGATGGTCGCGTCCGCTGAACCAGGGCGCACGGTATATGAGAGTGTCGGGCAGCACCCGCATTCCATTCGCAAGAAATCGAGCACGCCACGCGTTGCCGCATCCGAGCGCGGAAACTCGAAGCCCACCCCATCCGCCAGCTCGAACGCGCTGACCGCCGTGGCGAGAAGTCGCGACGCCGAGCGCCATCTTCGGTCTCGCTCGCTCGCCTCGAGCGTGCAGAGCTTGGCCAGGGCAGTCGACGCATCACTGGATTTTGATCGCATGGCGCATTCTACATCTTCGAGCGCACTTGAAGTCAAGCCCGCTCCGGCGCGCGATATCAGCGTCCGGCCGTCGAGTCGGTCCGAGCAAACACGGCGACGAACTGCTGCAGCTCGGCGAAGTTGAGATCGGATACCGCCCAAACTTCCATGCCCTGGCCTCGCCAGTGCACGAGATGGTACCCGTTCTCGGTCGAGGCCGTGGGTGCCAGCGGGGTTGCATCGGTCGCCGGCCAGGAGAAGACATTGATCAGGTGCTGTCGCCGTCCGTACACCACGGCGGGAACCGCGCGACCTCCTACGTAGTCGACGCGACCACCGACGAGCGGGAATCCCAGCGAGTCCAGCCGCGGCACCGAGGGCGACAGGTCGATGCGGCCGTTGAACCACGGCTTCACGTTGTGTTGATCGGTCGAGGCGATGTCGACGAGGTGGCCAGGCATCAACGACCGAATGTGGCTCGCGAGAATCTCGCTTGTCGTCGTCTGTTGAACGTCGCGAGGCCGTACTGCGGAAAAAGTGAGTGCGCTGCTCGCGGCGGCGATCACCACGCCCGCCGCCAGTAGCCGTGGCCACGCCCGCCGCGGCGGAGCGACCGGCGGCTCGAAGGCATCGGGCTGAGCGAGCGCGCTCCGAATTCGCGCCTTCAGGACGTCGGGCGCGGCATGCCGCACGAGACCCTCCTTGAGTGTACGACTGGTGGCGATGACGACGTCATGCTCACTGCGACATTCGACGCACGACGCGAGATGCTCGCGTACATCGCGCTGCTCCTCGGCGAGCAGCTCGCCATCGACATAGGCGTTTATCGCCTCCCGACAATCGGCGCACCGCATGTCAGCTCGCCTCCCGCACGTCGAGCCCGAGCGCGGACGCGAGGCGTTTTCGCGCGCGCGCGAGGCGCGACATCACCGTCCCGATCGGGGCACCGACTACATCACTGATCTCCCGGTACGACAGTCCTTCTACCTCTCGAAGCACGATCACCTCGCGAAATTCCGTTGGAAGCCCGGCCATGGCTCGTTCGAGCATCGCGCGCTCGGAGCGCTGGATGGCGACCGTATCGGTTTCGGCCGAGTCACTGATGCGCTCGACGACCTCGTCGCCGAACGGGACGGCTAGCCGATCGCCCCGCTGGCGCCGTTGCCACGTCAGACAACAGTTGCGAACGATTGCCAGGAGCCATGACCGTGCGTCGCCATCGCGGTAGCCGTCGAAGTACCGAAGTGCGCGAAGTACCGCATCCTGCACGACATCCTGAGCGTCATGCTCGTCGCGCAGCAGATATCGCGCGAGCGTGTACGCATCATCCAAATGCGGCAACACGATTCGCTCGAATCGCTCCACGTCTCGCTGCGCCATCAGTCTCCGTCAGCTGGTACGAAATGAATTGCGGTCCTGGTCCCAACGTCCCTAGACCAGACTTCTGTCTCGCCGGGTTTATTCCCGCCATTTTCCGCGCGTGAAAAGCTACGGCGGTTGAGCGCGTTCGGCAGTGCCGCCGCGCTCGCGTGGGCGTCCGCGTCACGCGGCTGACACGGCGTTCTCGTCCGCTGACTCAATCCGAAAAATCGCATGACGTGTGAATAGTCGGCATGTCGTCTGCCGGTGTGTTCCTCGGCCGCGACGATGTCCGCCGCCGGCATTCGGACGAAGGAGGCAACATGATGAGGAAACGCATATCGGCCTCGAGCGTGATCGCGACGGTGGCTGCCGCGCTCACCATCGGCCTCAGCTCTGCGGCACAAGCGCAGCAGGCCGACACGACGAAACGAACGACCTCGACGAAAACGGCCAAGTCGGCCACTCGAATCAAAATCAAGAAAGGCGAAACGCGGTCGGCGGCTGGCGAGGTCGCGCCACCCGCGCGTCCCGACACAGCGGTAACGCCCGTCGCACCTCCGCTCCCCCCAGTACCAGACACGACCGCTCGCACTGACACGGCGATGACCCGAGACACAGCCCGCGTCGTCGACACGACAACCGCCGCTCCGCCGGCTGACACAACCACGCGGCCGAAGCCGCTGCCAGTCGTCAGGACGCGATTCGGCACATTCTACATCGGCGTCGGTGGTGGAACGAGCATTCCAGCCGGCGACATCTACAACGGGTACAACCCCGGCTTTAACCTCAGTCTGCCAATGGGCTGGGACAGCAATCGATGGCCGCTCGGTCTGCGGTTCGACGTCTCCTATGACCGACTGATGGCGCGCTCGACGTTCCGCAATAACGGGCAAACCAGCACGGTCGTCAGCACGAATGGGGGTTACAGCACCGGCTCGACGAGCACGCCGACCGGGACGACGTACGGCGGTACGACTGGTTCGACCACCGGTTCCACCACCGGTTCCACCACCGGTTCCACCGGTACGACGGGCGGCTACACCGGCACAGCGAGGATCGCCAACACCGATGCAGCGCTTGCCTCGGCAATGCTCGACGCGAAACTCCGCTTGCCGTTATTCGGTTCCAATTCCTCCACGGCGCTCTACGTGGTCGGCGGCGGCGGTTTACACTATTTCTTCAACTACGCGAGCTCGCTCGCGCTCACGAATCCGGCAGCAGAACGGGCCAAGTTTGCACAGCTCCACGCCGCGGTCAACTCCGCGACATCTGCCAGCAGCTATTCCACCGGCGGATACTCGGCCGTCACGCGTCCTGGCGCCAACGCAGGCGTCGGCATGCAGTGGGGTGTCGGACCGGCGAACATGTTCGTCGAAGGCCGGTACGTCACCGTGTTCACGAAGGATCGGCCGACGAATTACTGGCCGGTGTTGTTCGGCATCACGTGGCGGTAACGGCAGTATCGTTGACCGTGGCGAGAGTGCGTCGCGCACTCTCGCCACGGTCGTCCCACGCCGTCATCACGACGAGCGCGCGCGATGAATGACGATTCCGTACGCGAGTGTGTTCACCGCCAGCGCGAGGATACCAAGCAGCCACTGCACACCCCGAGTCAATCCGTTGGGATAGAGCGCGTGTAGCACGTAGTGCTCGACGAAGCCGCCTGAGTAGCCCGCCTCGCCAGCCCGTTGGCGGAGCGTGTTTTCGATAGGGGTGAGCGGGCAGATCCAACCGCCGAATTCGATCAGCACGCCCCAGATCGCTGCCGGGACGTGCAACCAGACAAGTCGTCGCCAGCGGACCACGACAAAACCGCCAAGCACGACGAACGCGACGAAAGCGCCGTGCGCGAGCACGGTGAGGTCAGCGAGCCAACGATAGATCATTGTTGCGCCGTCGGGTCACGATCAGCTCGAGGCAATCCCGCCGATGATAATGACCGAATGACCGAAATGACCGAAATGACCGGCGCGCCTCGAACGGCGTGCCGGCATGAATCACTCGGCCGGCACCGACACACGGCGTCGACGTCCCTTGGCCGGTGAGACGTCAATCATCAGCGCAATCACCAACCCGATGATCGGCCAGAGAGACCATACCCCGTGCCACCAGTGCTGCACGGCCGTATACCAAAGAAACGTCGTCGGCAAAAAGATGAAACCGAGCACCGGCCAAAGCGCCGTGTTGAACAACCCCTTGAACCAGGTTGTGAACAGCCACAGCACGACGATGAGCAGACGCGGTGTGACGAGAGCGAAGATCGCGAACAGGCAGGGCATGGTGGTGGACTCGGCGCGCGGGGATCCCAAGAAATTACGCGGGTCCAGGCCGATCGGTTATCCGTAGGACGCCCCGGTCCCTGTGGGCGATTCCGGATAGACACCGAGCAGCATGTCCGATTCGTCGACCGCATCCACATCGTGCGCGATGTTCGGCGCGAGCACGAGCAGCTGCCCTTCATTCACAACGTGCTCGCCGTTGGACGATCGCACGCGAAGTAGGCCGCGCAACACGTGGATGGTCACCCAGCCGGGCGCCTGGTGTTGCGGTATCCGTCCCCCTTCATCGAAGGCAAACAAAACGAGCCGCACGGGCCCGTGATGCAGCAACGTGATCTGTCGGTGCCCGTGTGCGCCGGCGCCCGTCTCAGCGCGCAACGTTTCGAGCGCCGCCGGCAAGTCGAGCTCATGCTCGACTCCGGCAAATCGATCTGAAGGATGTGGGCGGAGACGTTCTTCGGCTGCGCTCATTCCGGTTCTCCGTCTGAGATGTGAACGGCGGCGCCTCGCCAACTGCCGACTCAGCCGGAATATACCTCGTATCGCCGGCCGCCTCGCGCCTTTGCCGCGTACATGGCCTCGTCCGCGTCGCGCAGCAAGCCCTCGCACATCGTGGCGAGGGCCAGGCCCTCGTGGCGGGAGAGCGAGTCGCCGTTCTCCGTGCAAGCAATTCCGATGCTGGCGCCGACGGCGACGCTCACCCCGGCGACCATGATCGGCTGCTGAATACGCTCGAGCACGCGCCGGGCAACGGCACTCGCCTCGTCCACGTCGCGTACGTGCTCGAGCAGCACCGCGAACTCATCGCCGCCCACGCGTGCGACGACGTCCGATCCGCGTGTGGCGTCGAGGAGGCGTTCCGTGACGACTTCGAGGACGCGATCTCCCGCGCCGTGTCCGAGCGTGTCGTTCACCGGCTTGAACTCATCGAGATCGATATACAGGACGGCAACCGAAGTCCGGTCCCACAGATCGCCGCGCGTATCGCTGTTCGCCGAGCTGTTCGCATCACGACGGTCGAGCGCCGCTTCCACGAGTTTGCGAAAGCGCGCTTGGTTCACGAGCCCGGTGAGCGCGTCGTGATAGGCTTGATGCGTCAGCTCCATCTCGAGTGCCTTGCGCTCGCTCACATCCCGGCCGTTGATCACGACCCCGCGGACCGCCGGATCGTTGATCAGGTTGGTGCAGAGGACCTCGAGCCAGCGCACAGCGCCGTCGGCGTGCACCACGCGCCACTCACATGGGGCCGATGGACGCGGGCGGCCGTCGACCGTCGTGGCGTCGGTGATCTGCGCAAAATCGGCGTGCACCACTGGGCGATCGTCGGGTGCGATCAGTTCGGCGAGCTCACAGCCGACGAGCGCTTGCGGTAGATGGCCGAGCGTGTGTGCCACCGACGGACTCGCTTCTCGAATCGTTCCCGTGGCATCCACGACGAGCACCACGTCCGACGCGTGCTGCACGAGCGCGCCAAAGTGCGCCTGCAACGCCGCGTTCCGGCGCTGTGCCGAGAGTTGGCGAAACACCACGAGCATAGTGATCGCGACCGCTCCGACAACGAGCGCGGTGAGCGGCGCCGTCGTTTCATGCGATGGATGCTGAGCTGCATCGCGAGCCTGACGGAGCAGAATCGCGTACACGCCCGCGATGGCTGCCGAAGGAAACAGGATGTACACGGGTGCCCACCAGGACCGCGTCGCGCGGCTGTCCGGCGCCGCGCCTTCGAGCTCGGCGCCAGAGCGCGCACGAAACACGGCGGCCGCGATCGTCACCAACAGCGCGGCCAGCGCGAAGCACGCGTTGAGCGTGACACCGGAGAGCGGGAGCTTCAACAGCGACGCCCGCATCTGCAGCGTGTTCGCGAGCGTCAGAATCGCCCACGCACCGATGAGCAGTTTCAGGGGAGTCGAGAGTCGTCGCGCTGCGCCTTGCACATACAGCACGGCGGCGCCGAACAGCACGGTCAAGCAGAGCACCGTGTACGCCAGCGCGCGCGTCGTCGCGAGCACGCCCGCACCACTGCGTTCCAGGATGTCGCTGAAGACGAAGTGCCAGGCCAACACCGCCGCGGCGACGAGTACTATTGCGGCGTCGAGCAAGTGGGTCTTGCGATCCACCTCGCGCGAGCCCATGCGAGGGAACGACGCGAACGCCCAGAATGCGAGTGGATATTGCGCGTAGGCGACGATGTAGATCGGCCAGGAAAAGTGGTGCGTCTGATCGAACGCCAGCCACACCCAGTCGATGTTGACGACGGCGGAGCAGGCCATCGCCGCCGCTATGAGCGCCCAGCCTCGGCGCATTCGTCCGTCGACCGCGCGGGACGCCATCCACGCCATTGCCGTCGCGATGATTTCGACGGGCGAGTAGAGGAGGCATAGCGTCGGATTCGATTCCGACTCGGGAACATGCCTCAACGCCAGCAGCGTCCAGACGTAGCCGATGACCAACCCCGCTTGGACGGCAACTGGCCCCGTCACGGAAAAGCCGTGGCGTGACCACACATTCCGGCGTCGGAGTTGGTGGTTGGGCATTCGATCGGAGAACGTGGTCGACTTTCGGAGCCAGTGACTTGAGGCACGCCACCGCCGCTTGGCCGGCGATGGCTAAGCGGCCGATGAAAGCAGACTGATGAGCCTTGGCGATGGTCACCACCGCCGATTGGCGCGGTCGCGGCTAGTCGCTCGAGCCCTCGTCGCGCGGTCGCACGGCCGACATATCGATCGACCAGCTGCCGGTCCGCTGTTCGGGGGGCTGATCCGCCCGATACATGATGACGCGCGCCCGTTCCAACGTGATCAGGCCTCCGCCAAGCATGGCGTCGAGCTCCGGCAGGATCGCCTCGATCTTCTCCTCGGTTTCGATGCACTCGATCACGATCGGCAGATCGCTCGAGAGCTCGAGGAACCGATCGGTGTGCAGCTTGGAGCTCGGACCGAACCCCATGATGCCGCGCTGCACGGTCGCGCCGGCGTAGTGGCGTGCGCGGAGCAGCTCGACGATCTGTTGATACAACGGCTTTCCGTGATAGCGATCCGATTCGCCGATATGGATGCGCATCAGGATGCGCTCCCCTGTAAAACCGTGCACTTGTCCCTCCTTTCAGTCCGATTACGCGCCTTCGCGGACCGCCAATACTCGATGTGCGGCGGCAAAGCCCAAGAACGTGCCGGCCAACGCGAGCACTACAGTCGCGCCGACGTAGAGCGCCGCCCGCCCATATTCTCGATCCTCGAGCATCATCGCGGCTTCGTAGCTGTACGTCGAAAACGTCGTGTAGCCGCCGCAGAAGCCGGTCGTCAACAGCGTTCGTGTTTCCGCACTCACGGCGCCGGACTGCAACGCGTAGCGCATGATGAACCCCACCAGAAAGCTGCCCGTGATGTTGATGATCATCGTGCCGGCGGGAAAGCTCGCGCCCGCGCGCTGCTGTATGAACGCGGTCAGGTAATAACGCGAGACGCATCCGAGCGCTCCACCCACGGCGACCGACCAGAAGATTCTCATGTCACCTTTGAAAATGAGATGCGGTCCGTCGCGCGCCGGCGAAAAAAAGCGTCTACCGATGCGTCCACGGGCCGGTTCGTATCCGCAGTACCCGCAATGCCACCAAACGTAGTGCGTCAGCGGAGGAGAATCACGCGGGCCGCCACGACCGAGTCGTGCGGCCCGGCGATCGCCAGGACGTCGCCCGCGCGCAGTCGTTCGCGGCCGGCCGGGACCAGTGTCTCGCGCTCCTCGCCGGTCGACCGAGTGATGCAAAGGATCGTCGCGCCGGTCAGACCTCGAAGATCGAGCTCGGCCAACGAGCGGCCGACGACCGGGCTCGTGGCCGGCAGCACGACCACGGTCGGCTCGCCGAGCCCGGGCAGCGACGCGTTCATGTGCTCCATCGTGCGCGACAGCTCGTCGGACTGGGGCTCGGAATCCGTCGTTGTCGTCGTCATCTGCTTCGAGAGCGCGGCGACGATGGCATGCGCGCCGGCTCGCGCGTGGCCGTGAAGATCTCGCGCCGCCCGTAGAAATGCGATCGCAAACATGACCGCGACGAGCAGCAGGACTCCGATCGTCGGTGCACCACGGAGGAAGGGCTCCGTCACCGCGGTGAGTGGCGCGACGATCGCCAGCAAGATGGCAATCTGCAGCGTGGTGACGAGCGCCGCGCGCGGAGCGCGCGCGAAGTCGACGCCCGCGGCATCGGTCACTGGCAGCGCGCGCACGGCGAGCGCGAGGCCGAGGAGCCACGACGTGCGGACAAGCCCGGCGACGAGCGGAGTGCCGATCACCATGCTCACGCCGATCACCACGATCTGCGCGAGGCGTTCCGACAACCCCAGCCAACGGCCGAGGAGAACGGTCGAGCGTTCCACCTCGGCGGCCGCGGCGATGATGACCATCGCGAGCAGCACCACGTCGATCACCAGCAGCCGGACCAACCGGCGAATGCGGGCGCGACCGCCGGCGGCCGGCGAGGTCGCGCGCAAGCGCTCGATCCATGACCCGTAAAGCGCCACGAACGTCTGGACCGAGCGTGGAAGCTTGCGGTCCACGATCAATGCCACCGGATCGGCCGCTCGAATGAGCCACGGCGTCGTGAACGTCGTGAGCGCCGACACCGCGATCGCGATCGGGTAGAGCTCGAGCCGGATCGCGCCGGCCGCCGTGCCGACCGCCGCGATGATGAATGAGAATTCTCCAATCTGCGCCAGACTCATTCCGGCTTGCACCGATGGCCTCAGCCCGTTGCCCGTGAGAAACGCGCCCCCCGTCACCGCGACGACTTTGCCGACGAGAACTACGACCGTGAGCGCCAACACGGCGCCCCAGTGCTCGACCAAGACGTGCGGATCGATGAGCATGCCGACCGAGACGAAAAAGATCGCGAGGAAAAGATCACGAACCGGTTGCACGAGCGTCTCGATGGCCTTTCCCTCGCCGGACTCGGACACGAGCGAACCCGCGATGAACGCGCCGAGCGCCACCGAGTAGCCAAACGCCAGCGCGATGAGCGCCGCGGCGAAGCAGATGCCGATGCTCGCGACCAGTGTCATCTCGGGACGCTGGGCCCGCGTCACGGCACGCACGAGTCGTGGCACGATCAGAATGCCGACGCCGATCAGCGCCACCAGAAACGTCGCGAGTCGAATGCTGGTCATCGCGAGGCCGGACGCCGAAAGTTGCCCGCCGGTCGCGAGTGCCGTGAGCACCGCAACGAGCAGGATCGCGATGAGATCTTCGACGATGAGAATGCCGAAGACGACTTCCGTCACGCGCCCCTGCACCCCACGCTCGGCGAATGCCTTGGCGACGATCGTCGTGCTCGAGATGGCGACCATCGCGCCCGTGAACGCGCTCTCGATCGGAGTCCAGCCGAGCAGTCGCGCCGTCATGAACCCGAGTCCGAGCATTACGCTCGTCTCGGCGAGTGCCGCGAGACCGGACGTGCCGGCGACGCGCACGACGCGCCGCAGACTGAACTCCAATCCGAGCGAGAACATCAGCAAGATGACGCCGAGCTCCGACAACTCACGCACGGTCGATTCATCGGCCACGACGGGCAGCGGGAGGTGCGGCCCGACAATCATGCCGGCGAGCAGGTACCCGAACACGACCGGCTGTCTCAGACGGTGAAAGACCACCGTCGTGAGAGCGGCGATGCAAAGAACCAGTGCGAGGTTCTGCAGGAACGCGTGCGCGTCGTGCATCAGGTCTCTGGTTTTGCTCTTCGCTCCTGCCGAACGAGTATCACGATGCTGGTGAGGAGCAGGAGGCCCGCGGCCGCGACCATTGGCCACAGGAAAGATGGCGGCAAGATGAACATTACGCCGAGCGGAATGAAAGCTGCCATCGCAACGCCGATCCACGGTTCGTATCGCGGCACATGAGCATGGTCGTGCTGAAGCACCTCTACATCGTCAATTCGTTTGTCCATTGTCGTCTCCCGCGCGCCGACGTTTCGGCCGCGCTGCTGTAAGCGTGACCCATCCACGCGCTCGTCACGCCTCGCTGGCGGACCGCTGTGCGGAAGGGTGTGCGTGAGCCCCCGACGGTCGCCGGGCACTCGACAGCACTAGGTCAGTTGTGGGTGGGGCTTACAGGCCGCGGGGGGGCGCTGTGGAGTCGAATGGAAAAGCCAAACGGCGCGGCCGTGGCGCGGCGTCCTGTTCGGATGCGAGCCGCGCACCGGGAGCACCCGCGAGCAGCACTGCTGTTCGCGGCAGCGCGCCGGCACCGGTCGTCGGAGTCCAGCGTCCGCGCTGGCTCTGACCCTCACTTCGCCCGGCCGCCCCGACTCGCTGTGGGACGAGCGCTGCTCGAAGGTGACGCTGCGCACTGGCGGCATCGATCCGCGGAGACGCGACGCGCCACGCTGCGTGCGACGCCGGGCGACCCGCGGTGGCGCACCAAAGCCACAGCAGGGCGCCGATCCACGTGGACGCTGTCGCACGAAACGGGAGCCTTGAACGCGATCTCACGAGAATAAATCTAGCGGACCGTCATCGACGCCATCCAAGTGCAACGGCATCGAGAGGAGAGACTCCGGCCGTCGCTACTTCTTCGCCGTCTCGAACAGCTTGAGGTATTCGCCGTATCCCTCTTCGGCCAGCTTCGAGACCGGGATGAATCGCATCGACGCAGAGTTCATGCAGTAACGCTGACCGGTCGGCTTCGGCCCGTCGTCGAAAAGGTGACCGAGATGCGAGTCGGCGTGCGCCGATCGGACTTCCGTCCGCGTCATGAAGAGACTGCGATCCGTCTTCGTCTTGATGTTCTCGGGCACCAGCGGTTTGGTGAAGCTCGGCCACCCCGTGCCTGAATCGAATTTGTCGAGTGAGCTGAACAACGGCTCGCCCGACACGACGTCGACATAAATGCCGGCCTCGTGATTGTTCCAATATTCGTTTTGGAACGGACGCTCCGTCCCTTCGTGCTGCGTGACCTGATACTGAACGGGCGTGAGCTTCTGCTTGAGCTCACTCTCAGCCGGCTTCTTGTATCCGCTCATGGAATGACCTCCGATGGACGTCGACGGAGCGGCTTGCGCCGCGAGCACGCCGACTCCGGCAGTCGCCAGTGCAAATGAAATCGCAATAGCCCGGAAGGGCCGCGCGCTCGTCGTTGCGATGCTCCACATGATTCTTCTCCGCCGTTGGCGCGACTCGTTGTCGCGCTTCCTTATTGGTACAAGGAGTACGCCACGGCGGAGCAATCGGATTCACATGGATTGGCGCATCAATCTGCGGCGTCGCCGCTCGAGCTCGCGACCACCCGCGTGTCGAGCGCGACAGCACCAGTAGGCACGGGAACGGGCATCGCTTCCTCGCCCCGTTTGCGCCCGAAGCGACTCATCCAATGACCAACGCCGTGGCTCGCCGTATCCATGTACGTATAGACGACCGGCGTGATGAACAGCGTGATGAGCTGCGAGAACGCCAAGCCGCCGACCACCGCGATGCCCAGCGGCCGGCGCGACTCCGCGCCTGCGCCGGTCGACATGGCAATCGGCAGCGTTCCCATCAGCGCTGCCATCGTCGTCATCATGATCGGGCGGAACCGGATCAGACATGCGTGCACGATGGCATCCGCCGGCGAACGACCTTCCGAGCGCTCGGCTTCCAGCGCGAAGTCGATCATCATGATCGCGTTCTTTTTCACCAGTCCGACGAGCAGGATGATGCCGACAAACGCGTACACGCTCAGATCGATCTTGAAGATCAACAGAGTGAGCAGCGCGCCGAACGCCGCGAACGGCAATCCTGAGAGAATCGTGATCGGATGAATGAAGCTTTCGTACAAGATCCCGAGCACGACGTAGATCACGAAGATCGCGATGCCCAGCAGCGCGAGCATGCCGGCCTGCGTCGACTGGAAGGCCTGCGCAGTGCCGCTGAAACCGGTGCTGATCGACGCCGGCAATGTCTTGTCGGCGATCTTCTGCACTTCCGTCGTCGCCGCGCCGAGCGACACGCCCGGGCGGAGGTTGAACGAGAGCGTCACGGACGGCAGCTGCCCGGAGTGATTCACGCTCAACGCGCCCGCGCTCTGCGTGATGTTCGCCACCGCACTGAGCGGGACGAGCGTGCCGGTCTTCGAGCGAATGTACAACAAGCTCATTGCCGACAGATCGAGCTGGTATTGCGGCAGCAACTCCATCACGACCCAGTACTCGTCGTTCGGCGTGTAGATCGTTGACACCTGCCGCGACCCGTATGCGTCGTACAACGCCGTCTCGATCTGCTCGGCCGTCACACCGAGCGACGCCGCACGCTCGCGATCGATCTCGACGCTCGCCTGCGGATTGCCGAGCTGCAGATCGCTGGTGACGTCCTGTAGCAGCCGCGAGTTCCGCGCTTGCGCCATGAGTTGGTCCGCGGCGGGATACAGCGTCGCGATGTCCGAGCTCTGCATCGTGAACTGATACAAGCTCTTCGACACACGTCCGCCGATCTGAATCGGCGGCGGGTTCTGCATGTACACGACGATGCCGGGAATCTTCGCCAATTTGGGGCGCAACTCCTTGATCATGTCTTCGACGCCCAACCGTTCGTGGCGGGGCTTGAGGCCAATGAGGAGACGGCCCTGATTCGTCCCCGAGGCAATCGTGCTGCCACCAATCGCCGAGTAGAAGCCCGCGATATTGGTGTCGGCCGCAAGAATTGCGTTCACTTGCTGCTGATGCGCCCGCATATCGTCGAATGACGTGCCCTGTGCCGTCTCCGTCGTCACGAAGAGTTGCCCGCTGTCCTGGCTCGGGATGAAGCCCTTCGGAATGAGCATGAACAACACGACGGTACCGGCGAGGATCCCGAACGAGAACACCATCGTCGTCCCGCGATGATTCATCACCCACTCGAGGCTACCCTTGTACCGCGCGAGCAGCCAGTCATAGCCGGCCTCGGTAACCTGATACGCGCGACCATGCTTCTCATCGTGCGAATGCGGCCGTAGGAATCGGCTCGACAGCATCGGCGTGAGCGTCAACGACACGAAGCCCGACACGAGGATCGACACCGCGATCACGACCGCGAACTCGTGGAACAACCGCCCCACGATGCCGCCGAGGAAGAGAATCGGGATGAAGACCGCGGTGAGCGAGATCGTCATCGACATGATCGTGAAACCGACCTCCGCCGCGCCGTCGACCGCCGCCTTCATGGGCGGCTTTCCCATCTCCATGTGGCGCACGATGTTCTCGAGCATGACGATCGCGTCGTCGACCACGAAGCCGACGGCGAGCGTGAGCGCCATCAACGAGAGATTGTCGAGGCTGTAGTCGAGCAGGAACATGACGGCGAACGTGCCGATCACCGAGATAGGCAGCGCGAGACTCGGAATCACCGTCGCCGACACATTGCGGAGGAACAGGAAGATCACGGCGATCACGAGCGCGAGCGTCAGCATGAGTGTGAGCTTGACGTCCCTCACCGACTCGCGAATCGTTGCCGCGCGATCGTACATCAACGTCATGTTGACGCTGGCCGGGATCTGCTTCTGCAGCTTGGCCATCGTTTCCTTCACGGCATCCGCGACGGCGACCGTATTCGTGCCCGGCTGGCGCTGAATGGCGAGGATGACACCGCGCGTGTCGCTGCCTTTCTCCGCGAACCATGCGATCGACTTGTTGTTCTGAATGTCGTCGAGCACCTGGCCGAGATCGCCGAGGTGCACCGGCGCGCCATTGCGGTAGGTGACGATCATCCGGCGGAACGACGCAGCGTCCTGGAGCTGGCCGTTTGCCTGCACCGTGTACGTCCTGTTCGGACCGTTGAGAATGCCCGTCGGAAGATTGACGTTCTGATCGTTGATCGCTTCCGCGACTTCATCGATGCCGATCTGCCGGCTCGCGAGCGTGCTCGGATCGAGCTGGATGCGCACGGCGTACTTCGCCGATCCGTACACGTTCACCTGCGCCACGCCCGGGATCATCGAGATCCGCTGCGCCATGAACGTCTCGGCGTACTGATCGAGCTGCGAGATCGGCATCAGCGACGACGTGAAGCCGTAGAAGACGATCGGCTGGTCGGCCGGGTTCACCTTCTGATAGGACGGTGGAATGATTCCCGGCGGCAGGTTCTTGAGCGTCTTGGCGATCATCGCCTGAACGTCCTGCGCCGCAGCGTCGATGTTACGCTCGAGCGAGAACTGAATCGTGATCGAGCACGATCCGAGTCCCGACGTCGACGTCATGTTGTCGATGCCGGCGATCGTCGAGAACTGTTTCTCGAGCGGCGTGGCCACCGCCGACGCCATCGTCTCCGGGCTCGCGCCCGGTAGGCTCGCGTTCACCGTGATCGTCGGGAAGTCGACCGTCGGCAGATCGCTCACGGGCAGCCGCCCATACGCGTTGATGCCGAAGAACAGAATTCCCGCCATCACGAGCACCGTCGTGACGGGCCGTCGAATGAACAGTTCCGAGAAGTTCATCGTGCCGCCCCTGCCTGCGTAGTTGCCGCGGCCCCAGTCGCCCCTCCACCCGGCGTCGCCTTCAACTCGACGTGCGCGTCGGGCGTCAGCCGTGACTGGCCGTCCACCACCACCTGCTCACCCGGAGTCAATCCCTTGTCGATCGTCGTCAGTTCGCCGACTGCCCGCCCAACCGAGATCGGTCGAACCTTGGCCAACTTGTCACTGCCGATGACGAACACATAACTGCCCTGTTGCCCGGCGAGGACCGCACGTGTGGGAACGGCCACCACGTCCGGCTGCACGTCCAGCTCCACGCTCACACGTACGTACTCTCCAGGCCACAGCTCGCTCGCTTGATTGGCGAAGCGGGCTTTGGCGGTCACCGTTCCGGTGAGCGAGTCGACCGCGTTGTCGAGGAACGCAAGCGTTCCCGCCTCTCCGACCCGTCCGCTGTCCGCCGTGACCACGCGGACCGGCACCGGCCCCCGCGCATTGCGGCGCTGGAGCGCGGGAAAATCATGCTGCGCCACGGGGAATCGCACCAGGATCGGGTGTAGCTGGTTGATCACCACCAGCGGGTCGGCGTTCGGCTTCACGATGTTCCCGCGCCGCACGAGCAAGCGGCCGGTTCGCCCGGAGATCGGAGCTCGTATCGTTGCGTAGTTGAGATTCAGCCGCGCATTGTCAGCGGCGGCCTTGTCCGCTTGCACGGTCGCCAAGGCCGCGGACGCGGTGGCCTGCGCTTGATCCGCTTGCGACTTCGTGACGTAGTCCTTCTCGACCAGCGCAGCATATCGTTCGGCGTCGCGCTGGGCGTTCTTCGCCTGCGCATCGTCACGCGCCAACGTCGCCTCGGCTTGACGAAGCGCGGCCTCGAATGGACGCGCGTCCAGCTTGAACAGGACCTGGCCGGCGACGACATCTTGTCCTTCGTTGAATGTCACCGTGTCCAGCGCGCCGCCCACCTGCGCTTCGATCGCAACCGTCTGCAACGGCTCGACCACGCCGTTGGCCACGATCGTCAAAGGCGCGGCGATCCGCGTGACCGGCGCGACCTGCACGGGCACGGGTGGCGTCCGCTGCTCCGGCGCCTTCGAGCACGCCGCGACGGCGAATGTCACGAGTACGACGGGAACCAAGGTTCTATATATACGAAGATTCATGAGAAGCTGATCGTCATCGTCCCGGTCTGATGTCCGGCACCGGTGTGAACGGCGCGAAACTCGTGTCGCCGCGCGCGTTGAGCACACCGACATCGTGCGCGAGCTGGGCCAGCGCCGTGCGCCACTGCCAGCGCGCGTCCACCGACTGTGCGCGCGCGTTGGCCAACGCGCTCTGTGCCACGAGCAGGTCCACGATACTGCCGACGCCCTCACGATAGCGCTCACGCGCCACCGTTTCGGATTGAATGGCGCTCGCTAGCAGATCGGCGGCTGTACGGACACGATTCGTTGAGGTGCGTAGCGTATAATACGCCGTGAACACTTCTTGGATGATCTGTTGCTTCGTCGTCTCGGCGCGTGCGAGCGCGGCCTGGTATTGCTCCGCGGCCGCCGCCACGTCGTACTGATTCGAGAAGCCGGTGAACACCGGCATCTGCACGCCGACGTTCACCGAGTACGTTCGACCCGAGAAGGTCGAGACGTTCGATCCGTTGTTCGCGCCCGTCGCACTGATCGCCAATGCGGGCAGGTAGCCCGACCGCGCGACGCGAATCTGCGACGACGCCCCTGCCGCCTGCGCACGCGCCGACGCGAGCTCCGGCCGATTGCGCACCGCCATCTCGATCAGCGAGTCGACCGACTCCGCCACGAAGTGCACCGAGTCGGTTGCCGGCACGTCTGGTATGTCGTACGGGCTGTTCGCCGGAATGCCCATCGCCACAGCGAGCGCCCCGCGCGCGACCTGCAATGCGCCCTCGAGCGTCTCGAGCTGCAGCTCGGCTTGCGAGCGCGCCGTTTGCGCCTGCAGCACGTCCGCGATCGTCGCCAGTCCTACGCGATGCCGCTCGTTCGCGGCGTCGAGAGCGGCTGTCGCCAAATCCATCGCGACTTTCTGCGCGTCGCGTTGCGCGCGCGTCGACAGGTAGCCGAACGCCGCCGCTTCCACTTGGAGAATCGTGTTCTCGACGGTCGCATTGTGCGACAAGTCGAGCGCGATGGCCGTCTGACGCGTCACGTCGATCGAGCCGGAGCGGCCGCCGAAGTCGAGCACCGTGTACGCGAGCGTGAGCGACGGGCCGTACTGCGACCGCTCGATCGGCGGGCGACCTGGCGTCGCAAGTGACAGCGAGTGGTTGACGGCTACGCCGGCGCTCAATGTCGGATACAAGCGACCCTCAGTCGACCCGTACGCGTCGGCCGCCGCACGCGCCTGGGCCCATGAGAGGCGTGTCGCCGGACTGTTCCGAAGCGCGAGGTCGACGACTTCCGGAAGAGTGAACTGACGAACCGCCGCGGCCGACAACGCAAAATGTGCAGTGTCGCGCCTCGCGGCCGCTGTCACCGACGCCGACGGCGTCCAGAGCGAGCTGGGGGTTGCAGGCACCGGCGCCGCTCCATCGATCGACGGCGGCGTGTGCACGCACGCCGAACCGGCGACACAGAGCGCGGCGATGACCGAGTATTTCACGGCTTGAGCGGCTTCCTCGCGCGGGCCGGCGCTCCGGTCGACGCCGGCTTGCCGGCCTGCGTCGTGGTGCTCGCATCCACTTCTCGAGCCACGGGCGCGCCACGTTGCATTTCGGCGGCGATCTGCAGTTTGGGCGGCACCAGCGGCCGCGACGTCATGATCGCGCCGAGCATGACGACTTTATCGCCTTCTTTGAGACCGCCAAGGATTTGCATGACGCGAAGATCGGTTGGTCCGGTCTTCACGAGACGCATCTCGTAACCACCTGTGGGAAGCGCGACGATCGCGTACCTGCCGGGAACGCCAGTCGTACCCTCGCCGCCCACCAGATCCCGCCGAAGCTGGCCGATGAGCGTATCGACCGACACGCTGAACATGCGCGCGACCGGGGCGAGCTCGTTCGTCGGTCGAACCGCGTCGATCGGAACCTGAAGCACGCCCGTCAGATCGGCCGCCTTGATCGTCACCTCGCCGTTCATTCCCGGCATCAAGAGACCTTCTTTGTTGCTGATGCTCACGAGCACCGGAAAGAACGTCACGCCCTGCGTCACGACGGCCTGCGGCTCGACCTTCTCGATCACACCTTGAAAGGGATGATCGGGAAACGCGTCGACCAACACAGTCGCTTGTTCGCCGACGCGCACGTTGCCCATCTCGACTTCGTCGATCGTCACGCGCATGCGAACCCGGTTCAAGTCGGCGATCGTCATCAGCGTCGTTCCACCGCTTGCCGATGTCGCTGAGGTGATGATCTGGCCCTGCGTCACCGGTCGTGAGATGACCGTGCCACCGATCGGCGCTTCCATCGAAGCGTCTTCCGTCTTCTGGCGCGCCAAGTCGAGGCTCGCGCGCTTGCTGACGAGATCCGCTTGGGCGGCCGCCGTCGCCGACCTCGAGCTGTCGTGCTCGGCCGCCGTGATGACGTGCCGCGCGAAGAGCGAATCTTTTCGCGCTTGGTCCCGGAGCGTCTGGGTCAGCGTTGCCGACGACACCACATCGTCGGCCATGGCTTGGTCGAACTGATTCTTGACGTCACGCGGGTCGATCTGCGCGATCAGGGCGCCCTTCTCGACGCGCGTTCCGACCTCGACCGGCATTTTGAGGATCATTCCCTGCGCTTTGGACTTGATGTCCACCGGGTCGATCGGCTCGACGCTTCCGGTCGCTTGCACGCGCACGGCGATGTCACCACGCGTCACCGCCGTGGTCGGCAGCGGTGCCGGCCCAGTCGCTTTAGTCTGACACGCAACGAGTGCGGTGAAGACGAACGGAACGAAAAAAGTGGTGCGACGAAGAAGCATGGCGCGGAGAGTGGGGCGCCGGAGCGCTATGGAAAGGTACGAGGTACTCGCGGGTGATGCGTCGAAGCAAAACGGCGCCCCGAACGGAGGCGCCGCCACGTTCATTCATAAGAGTACGCGGCCACGGGCCCCGACGTTGTAAGACCGTTTGGCCGTGGAGGTTCCGCGCCGCTCAGCCGCCGGCTACGCGATCCCGGTCCTGATGGCCGACATGACCCGGTCCGCGAAGAGATCGACCTCGTCCACCGTTGTGTAGACGTTCGGCGTGATCCGCATCCCCTGAAACTCGTCGTTCACCATCGGCGTCGTCACGATGTTGTGCTTCGACATGAGCCAGCCGCCCAGCTTCCCCATGTCCATCCCCTCGATCCCAAACACGCCGATCGCGCCGCTCGCCTTCGGTCCGATCGGCGTGATCATCTTCACGCGATCGCTTGCCGCGAGCAGCCGGTTGGCCCAGCGATCGCGCAGGTAGCGAAGCCGAGCGATCTTGCGCTCGGGCCCAATGCCGCGGTTGAACGCGATTGCCACCGCGATGGCGTTGTGATTCGCCGCCGGGTGCGTGCCTATCTCCTCGTACTTGCGGATGTTGTCTTCCTGCTCCACGCCGCCGGCCATCAACGGCCAGAGTGATTTGATCCGGTTGCGGCGCACGTACAGGAAACCCGTGCCGATCGGCGCGTGCAGCCACTTGTGCAAGCTCGTGCCGTAATAGTCGCATCCGAGGTCGTCGCGCGTGAACGGGAAATGCGCGAACGCGTGCGCTCCGTCGACGAACACCTGAATCCCCTTCGGACGCGCCAGCTCGACGATCTCGCGCACCGGCGCGATGTAGCCCGTCATGAAGCTGATGTGCATGACCTCGATCACGCGTGTGCGCGGCGTGATCGCGGCTGCGATCTGCTCGACGTAGGACGCCGTGCTCTTCACCGGCGTCTCGATCTTCACGCGCTTGAGCACGAGGCCGTCGCGGCGCTCGCGTTGCCGCCACGCGTTCTGCATTCGCGGGTAGTTCTGCGTGGTGAACACGATCTCGTCGCCCGCTTTGAGATCGAGGCCGAAGATCATCGTCTCATTCGCCTCGGAGGCGTTGCGGGTGATCGCCATCTCCTCGGGGTCGCAGCCGAAATCCTGCGCGAGATCGCGTCGCACCGATTCGATTCGCGGCTCGAGCACGCGCCACATGTGGTCCACCGGCAGCTCGTTCGAGAATCTGAGATCTCGAATCATCTGCTCGAGCACATGGGTCGGCGCCGGACTGCAGCCGCCGTTGTTGAGATTCACCATCGTCCGATCGAGATCGAACGCGCGTTGGATCTCCCGCCAATACGTCTCATCCTCGGCGACACTCACCGACGGACGCGCCGCGGCGATCGGCTCGGCGGCAAGCAGGTGGCGGAAGGCCGAATGGCGCATCACCGGAAGAGATGCGCCCGCGCCAACCAAGGACGATACGAACGTTCGGCGACTAGTCATGTCTCCACATTCGGACAGATGACCGGCGACGTCAAGAACAGACCGGTCAGGCGGTTCATCCTCCGCTCGATGCCGAGCGCCGGCACTATGGCGGAACGAGACGTGCGTTGACGGGCTCGTCCTTGCTTTGGAGACTTCGTCATGCAGGCACCGCTCATCGACTGGGCCGATCCCCCGCGCGAGCTCGCTGGTTTCGTTGCGCAATTCCTGGCTGCCGGGGCCATTGGCTTCCGTTACTTCGCATTGCGTGGACGCCGAATCGAGACGGATCGCGCCTTTTACGATGACGCCGCTCGGCGCGCGGCCGTTATCGGGCTCGTCGGCGTCCTGATGAGCGTTCTTTTGGCGGTCGCACAGGTGCCGTCGCTCGCCGCCCGCCGGCACGTGTCGGTTGCCGCGCTCGTGACGACGGACGCCTCGACCGCGCTTCAGGTCGCGTTTCTCGCTCTGGCACTCGTCGGATTCGCGCTCGCCATCGGTCGACTGAGCCTGGGATGGCCGCTTGCTGCGACGAGTGTGGTCGCGGGCTCGTTGCGCGCCGTATTCCTCGGCAAGTGGGCCTCAGCCGTCAATCCGGTTCACGTCTTGGCCGCCGGGCTTTGGATCGGGACGTTGTTCGTACTTGTTACCGCGGGGCTCACGTCGCTGCTACGCCATGAACCGACTCGCGATCGCCGCGGCGCGATCGCTGCCGATATGGTGAATGGCTTTTCGCCTTTGGCCCTGACGATGGGCGGAGTCGTCGTGCTGTTCGGCGTGATCACGGCTTGGCGCCATCTTCACGTCCTCGCGAACCTCTGGTCGACGCCGTACGGGTACACGCTGATTGCCAAACTTTGCTTTGTCGCCCTGGTGTTTGGATTGGGCGCGTGGAACTGGCGACGCCAACGCCCAACGCTCGGATCGGAGGCGGCGGCAACATCGATCCGCCGCTCAGCCACGACGGAGTTGACGGTCGCGGCGATCGTTCTTCTGATCACGGCCGTCCTCGTGAGCTTGCCATCGCCTCGTCCTCCCGGCGCGGCAGGAAGCAGACCCGGCCAAGAAGCAGCAGCTCACTAGGCATCATCGTGCGCGGACTCGACCGCGCTGCGCAAGAAAACACGTATCAGGACGACGGCCGAAATTTAGTTAGCACGTAAACTATCGGCATGTCATCTGCTGTGTGGCTCCCGCTCTCGGCGCGGCTCGACGCGGACGACCGTCGCGTTGGTCGAGCACGCCACTTCGAAGCGGGAGGTCCGAATGTATTCGCGTTCCTCGATGTCACTAGCAGCAGTCCTCGCCGTATTTGCCGTGATCGGTTGCTCCGATCGTCGCGCGCCAAGCGAGCCGTCGACGCAGCCGGGGCTCGCCGCGAGCCACGACGCTCACGGCGGCGCTTCCGTCGGATTCACCGATGGATGGGAAAACGGTCAGACCGTCTCGTTCTTCTACACGAAGAACTTCTTCTGCTCCGACGGCCCGCCGAGTGGAGCGCCGAGTGGTTGCGAGGCCGGTGCAGATGGAACGAGCGATCCGCGTCCGGGCAAGATTCCGGTCCTTTATGTCATGACGCCGACGGGGTTCCGGCCGGCGGAGTCGACCCTGCAGTGCCCGATCGTTGGAAATTGCATCAACCATCCGTCGACGATCGATCTGTCGCGCGTGTTCGGGCCGGGGTTCGCCGATGTGCCGCTTCCCGCGCACAGTCACATCATCGATTCCGACCTGGCTGAATCGCAGGCGGACGGCGGGCAGGCGGGGTGGTGGGAGATCAAGGTCATCGGCGTGACCTCACCCGCCGTGTGGGATCAGATCGTCGCCGGAAAGAGCCTCGCTACGGTGCGAGCACTGCAAGCCAAGGGTGTCGGCATTACGGGCGACATTCTCTCGAACGCCTACCTCTTTTTCAGCGTTCGCCCGAAGACATGAGAATGAGTGGAGGGGGCGGTTTGGTCGCGGCCGTCGTGGCCGTGAGCGGCGGATTGCTCGTCGTCATCGGCGCGGTATTGCCGTGGATGTCGCTCTTCGCCGGCCTCCAGCGCTACTCCGGCATGGCCGGGTTGTACGGACGCCTGGCCTTCGCCGGCGGCGTGTTGGCCATCGCCGGTGGGGTTGCGATTGCGCGCCGACCTGATCGCCGGCTCCGCGCCGGGCTCGGAGGGTTGGGCGTCATGCTCACCCTCTTCGCCGGCTGGATCCTATACGGGCTTCGCTCCACGACTCGAGCGCTCGGCCAACACCCATTCCTGATCGCGCGCCCAGGACCGGGACTGTACGTGGTTTTCGCCGGGGCGCTCGTCGTGGCGGCGCTGCTGGTGCCTTATAAAAGGAGAATATAGAAATGCTCATGAAATTCTGCGGCGTGTTCGTCGCCGTGGCTATCATTGCCGGATGCAGGAGCGACCGTCCGACCTCTCCTGCCACCAGTGCCTCCGCGGCTACGAGCCGAGGACCGCTCAATCCAGCGTTGATCGCCGACGGAAAGGGCATTTTTCGCTTCGACACGTACGGCGATGAGACTTTCTGGACCGACACACTGCGCATGCACGAGGTCATCCGGAATTCGGTATCGCCCGCAACGGCACTGTCCGTTGGTCTCAAGATCGATGTCGATGCACTGCCGCCGAGCGTGAAGGAGGCCCTGCAAAACGGAACGATCGACTTGAACTCGCCGGCAACGACGGTCGCGCTCCTCAAACTCGGCGCGGTGCTCGGTGTGATCGGCCACGTCGACGCGAACAACACGCTCACCGGCGTCGGCATCACCTGCGCCTTTTGCCATTCCACCGTCGACAACTCGTTCGCGCCGAGCATCGGCCATCGTCTAGACGGCTGGCCGAACCGAAACCTGAACGTCGGAGCAATCATCGCGCTGTCTCCGGCACTGACGTCATCGCAGCGCGCGGTCTATCAGTCGTGGGGGCCGGGCAAATACGATCCCCGCTTCAACATCGATGGAAAGAACATTCCCGTCGTCATTCCACCCGCGTTCGGATTGCGCGATGTGAAGCGCGAGATCTACACCGGCGACGACACCATCTCGTACTGGAACGCGTACGTCGCGATCACGCAGATGCACGGCCACGGACACTTCACCGATCCACGCATCAGCGTCGACGTGACGAATCCGCCGGACCTCGTGTCATCGAAGCTCGCGGCGCTGCGCACATATCAGTTCAGCTTGGAAACTCCACAGCCGATCGACGGAAGCTTCGATGCCGATGCCGCGAAGCGCGGCAGAGCGGTGTTCAACAGCGTCGGCGGTTGCGCACGGTGTCACGTCGGCTCGGCGTATACCGACGTGAACCAGGGCGTCCTGCACACGCCCGCGGAGGACGGACAAGATCCCGCGTACGCGCTTCGCAGTGCGACCAAACTGTACCGCACGACTCCGCTCCGTGGCCTTTGGCATCCGCCGCAACTCATGGGTCCGTATTTCCACGACGGCCATGCGACAGGCCTCGCTGCGGTCGTCGATCACTACGTTCAGCTCCAAGGGCTTACACTCACGGCGCGACAGAAGGCGGATCTCATCGAGTATTTGAAATCTCTATAGGACGCGCGTTGGCATATGTGGTGCGGTCGGTAGGGACGAAGAGAAAACCTTTGTCGTCCCCAGCAGCCGAGACCGTCGGGTTGCGGCCTCGGATCCAGCCTCATGCGCATTGCCATCGTATCCACCCCGTTTGTCGCCGTGCCACCTCGTCTGTACGGGGGCACCGAGCTGGTCGTTCACGAATTGGCCGAGGGCCTCACCGATCGCGGACACGAAGTCGTGCTGTTCGCGACCGGTGACTCGCACACGACGGCCGATTTGCGAGCGCTGTATCCTCGAGCACAATGGCCGCCCGAGATGCTCGCGGATTTGAATCACGTATCGTGGGCCATGCAGGAAATCGCGAATGGGGAGCGCTTCGATATCATCCACGCGCATTCCGCCGTCGCGCTCGCGTGCGCGCGGCTGTTGCCGTCGACGCCGCTCGTCTACACGCTGCATCACGAACGCGACGAGAACTTGTCCGCGTTTTACCGTCATTGCCCGCACGTCCAGTACATCGCGATCTCGCACGACCAGCGGCGGCGTGAGATTCCACTCGATCGGATCGACGTCATTCATCATGGACTCCAGCCCTCGAAATACGAGTGGACCTCGCGTGGCGCCGGCGACTACGTTTGCTTCGTCGGCCGCTTCTCGCGCGTGAAGGGACCACACACGGCCATCGAGGCCGCAGGGCGAGCCGGTGTCCCCATTCGCATCGCCGGCGAAGTGCATCCGCCCGACGAGCCGTGGGCGGCCGCGGAGCTTCGACCCCGGCTCGCCGAACGCCACGTGAGCCACATGGGGTCGATTGGTCTGAATGAGAAGCGGCCACTGCTTCGCGACGCTCGCGCGCTCCTGATGCCGATCGAATGGAACGAGCCGTTCGGACTGATCATCATCGAGGCGATGCTGTCCGGATGTCCCGTCGTGGCGTTCGCGCGCGGAAGCGTGCCGGAATTGGTGGAGCACGGCGTGACGGGCTTCGTTGCGAACGACGTCGACGACATGGCGTCGCTCATACGTCGGGGCGGCCCAATCGACCAGTTCGACCGTCGCCGCTGCCGCGATCGCGCGGTGCAACGATTCAGCAGGGATCGCATGGTCGCGGATCACGCGGCGTTGTACGAACGCGTGCTTCGTTCGGCGCCTCGCTCGTTTCGTCGATCCGATCGGACGTCGCTGATTCCCGCGTGAAGATGACCCGATCGACTGCCGATCAGCAGGTCGCGGACGCCGAGCCGGGCACGCGCACCGGTGCGCCCGCCGGCGAGCTGTCATCGATGGACGAGGCGGTCGGCTACGCAACGCTGCCGTGCGAGCACGAGATGCCGGTGGCCGATGCGATCGCGCTCAAGAACGACCGCGTGTTTCTCCTGATCGACCGGTCGGGCAACGTGGCGCCGGCGGGACGCTGCTCATTGGGCTTGTTCGAGGACGACACGCGGATTCTCAGTCACTATGAGCTGCGCGGCGCCGGCACGCCGCCGGTTCGGTTGTCGGCGCAAGTCGTCCAGCCGTTCAGGGCACGCATCGATCTGGCGGTGAACGATCACGCGTTCGGCGGCGACAGCTGGGACCCGAAGCACGCGATTCACATCGAGCGCGAGATCATCGTCGACGACGGGCTTATCGAGCGATTGACGCTGACGAATTTTCTCGTTCGTCCGATCGATTACTGGGTCGAGCTCGCGGTAGGCTGCGACTTTGCCGACATCTTCGAGCTGCGCGGGTGGAAGCGCGACGCGCGCGGCGAGTTCTTTCGGCCGGTCGTCGACGATCGCGCGATTCGGTTCGCGTACCGCGGTCGCGACGGCTTGGTGATCCACAGCGCGGTGTGTTTTCGTGAGGCGCCACACACCATCGGCCCGCACGGGGCCCGATGGTCGTTCCGGCTCATGCCGGGCGTTCCCGTGGAGCTCGAGTGGGAAGTCCAATGCCGGCACAAGACGTCCGTCCTCGCCGGTGCCTCCTTCGAGCAACGGCGCGAGCGCCTCAGCGGCGTGTACGACGCCTGGCGCACCGAGTGCTCGCAATGGACGAGCGACGTTGAAGTGTTCGACGCCGTGTTGTCGCGCGCCGTCGACGACCTCTGTTCGTTGTACGTCACCACCGGTGGCGATCGGGCGATCTCCGCAGGCATCCCGTGGTACTCGACCGTCTTCGGTCGCGACTCGATCATCACGTCGATCGAAACGCTTCCGCTCAATCCAGGCATCGCCGTCGATACACTGCGGTATCTCGCGCGACGACAAGGCACGCGAGAGAACGCATACACCGAAGAGCAGCCGGGCCGAATCATGCACGAGCTCCGTCGCGGCGAGTTGGCGAGGAGCGGCGAGATTCCGCACCTGCCCTACTACGGGACGATCGACGCGACACCGCTATGGCTCGTCTTGCTGCACGAAACGTGGCGGTGGACGGGCGACTTCGATCTCGTTCAGGAGCTTCTGCCGAACGCACGACGAGCGCTCGAGTGGATCGATCGCTTCGGCGATCTCGATGGCGACGGGTTGGTCGAGTACGCGCGCACCTCGGCGCGTGGTCTCGTCAATCAAGGGTGGAAAGATTCGGGCGATGGCGTTCCGTTCCCCGACGGCCGATTGCCCGAGCCGCCGGTCGCGCTCATCGAAGTCCAGGGTTACGTCTACGACGCGAAGGTCCGCGCGGCGGAGCTGTTCGAGCGCGCCGGCGACCACGACGCGGCCATTCGTCTTCGCATCGAAGCCGAGCGTCTGCGAGCGCAGGTCATCGATCGATTCTGGCTCGACGATCTCGGCACGTTCGCGCTCGCGCTCGACGGCCACAAGCGACCGCTGCCGACCGTGACGTCGAACGCGGGGCACCTATTGTGGAGTCGCCTGCCCGACGCGGCGCGCGCCGCGCGCGTCGGCCACACGCTGCTCGCGTCGGACATGTCGTGCGGCTGGGGCATTCGAACGCTCAGCTCGCGGCATCGCGTCTTCAATCCAATGAGCTACCACAACGGCTCCATCTGGCCGCACGACAACGCGCTCGTCATGATGGGGCTGTCGCTTTATGGATTGTCGGCCGACGCGCTGCCCGTCGTGGCGGCGATGCAGGATGCGGCCGCAGTCGCAGACTTGAATCGTCTGCCGGAGCTCTACTGCGGAATCAGTCGCGACGGCGCGGCGGCGCCGGTGTCGTATCCGGTGAGTTGCTCACCGCAGGCGTGGGCGAGCGGTGCGCTGTTTCTGATGCTCCAAGGCGTGCTGGGAATCTTCCCCGACGCCCCGCGCCATCTCCTACACGTGCGCAATCCGGTCCTGCCGACGCATTTGCAGGAGCTCACGATCACGAACCTCGCTGTGGGACGCGCGCGCGTGTCGCTCCATTTCGCACGTCACGCGACGCGCACGCTCGTGAACGTGCTTGCGATCGAGGCCGACGACGCATCGCTGCAGGTCCGGATTGAGCTGGGCTGATCGAGCGTCAGTGCGCGACCTTGGCCGCCTCGACTTCGGCGAGATACTGGTGCACGAACGCGATCGCCATGCTCCCTTCGCCAACGCCGGACGCGACGCGCTTGATCGAGCCGTGCCGCACGTCGCCGGCCGCAAACACACCAGGAACGCTCGTCTCGAGTAGATACGGGTCGCGCTCGCGAGGCCACGTCGTCGTGGTCCGCTCGCGAAGCAGATCCATCACGTCCCGTCCGGTGCAGACGTAGCCCCACTGATCGCGGATCAACTCATCGGGGAGCCACGCCGTCTCGGCGTGCGCACCAATGAAGACGAACAACGCGTCGCTGGCGCGTCGCTCACGCTGGCGCGTCACACCGCGCGCGACCTCGATCGTCTCGAGCCGGCTCTCGCCGTCGACGCCAACGACTTCGGTCTCGGTCTCGATCGTGACGTTCGCCTTGGCGGCGAGTTGGTCGATCAGGTATTGCGACATGCTCGCGGCGAGTGATGGGCCGCGCACGAGCATCGTCACCGAGTCCGCGTAGCTCGAGAACAGCAACGCCGCCTGGCCGGCGGAGTTGCCGCCGCCGACCAAGTGGACGGTGCGACCACGAAGACCCAGCGCTTCGGTCGCCGCCGCACCGTAGTAGACGCCCCGCTCGGCGAAGCGTTCCATGCCGGGCACGTCGAGCCGCCGCCACTGCACGCCGTTCGCCAACACGATCGCCTTCGCCTTGACGCGAGTGTCGTCCTCGAGCACGACGACATGACGCTCGCTCGCCGCGTATGATGCATCACCGGTCTCGATTGCAACCGCCGACCGCGCGACCAGCAGCTCGGCGCCGAACCGAAGTGCCTGTTGGCGCGCGCGTCCGCTCAATTCGTCGCCGGATAATCCGGCGGGGAAGCCCAGATAGTTCTCGATGCGAGACGATGTGCCGGCTTGCCCTCCGCAGGCGATGCGCTCGACAGCGAGCGTTCGCAGTCCTTCGGATGCGCCGTAGACCGCGGCGGCGAGACCCGCCGGGCCGCCGCCGACCACGATGACATCATAGACGTCGTGCGCCGGGGTGGTCGGCAGGCCGATCGCATCGGCCGCGACGCGAATCGACGGCGCCTCGAGCTGGCGTCCGTCGGCCAGCACCATGACCGGCAACGATCTGCCGGCGAGATCCTCGGGCATCGGCAGCGCTGTGTCGGTCGTGAGTCGCTCGAGGCACGACGGATCATCGAGATCCAGCCACGTGAACGGGACGCGATTTCGCGCCAGAAAGTCGCGCATCTCGTGGCAGGCGAGGTCGAGATGGTGGCCGATGACCGTCGCTTCTGGCGGCGGCGCGTCCATCGCCAACTGCTGCAGCCGCCCGACGCGTGTTGTCATCGTCTTGAGTATCTCGGCGTTCAGCACTCGGCAATGCGTGATCAGCTCGTGGAAATCCGACGCGTCGAGTCGCGCGACGCGCGATGGTTCGGTGGCCCGGAGGCTTGCGATCGCCGGCGACCCGAGAAGCAAGGGGACTTCGCCGAAGTACTCGCCGGGCTCGTACGTGTGAATTCGTCGATCGTGGCCGGCAACGGCCTTGAACACGGCGAGCTGTCCTTCGAGCAGCGCGAAGAAGGCTGGCGCCTGGCCTTCGAGAATGAGCCACTCGTCGCGGCCGATACGAACGTCCGCGGCCCGCGCGGCAAGCGAAGCGCGCTCGTTGTCGGGTAGTCCGGCAAACAGCGGAACTCGGGTGAGCAGGTCGCCGGTGATCATGATGTGTCCCTCATTCCGCAATCTTTTCGACTCGATCTGCTTCCCTGGCGGCGACGCCACGGGATCGGCGCAGTGGATCGAAGAATAGCTCCGGGCGGTAGTCTAGGTTCGGCGAACCGTGGGTCCACGCCGCGACAGCACTCGTGCGAGCTGAAGCGCGCACGTCTTGAGCGGAGCGGAGCTCTGGGCGGTTTTCGCGATCGCCATGGCGCCCGAGTAAGTCGCGACCACAAACGTCGCGAGCTCGTCCGCGTCGGTGTCGTCGAGCATCCCGCTGGCTTGGTCGGAGCGAATCCGGTCGGCGATCGCGTTGCGCCATCGGTCGAACACGCCGTGGAGCTCGGCGCGAAAGTCGTCGTCGGCGAGGGAGAGCTCGAGCGCCAGGTTGCTGGTTTCGCAACCCGAGACACGCCCGCGGTGGTCCAAGGACGCGATGACCTCGGCGAATACCGTGAGCACGCCGTCCAACGTCGACTGGGCGGATCGCATCGGCGCGATCCAGCTCTCGTCGACAGCGCGTGCGACGCGCTCCCGGACCACCGCGATGCCAAGGTCCTTCTTCGTAGCGAAGTGATGGTAGGTAGCGCCGCCCGTGGCGCCGGCAGAGCGCACGATGTCGTGCATGCTCGTCGCGTTGTAGCCGCGCGACTGGAACGCGCCAGCCGCGGCGTCGAGAATCCGACCACGCATGGCGGCGGGATTGTTGGATCGGCGAGTCCGTCCTGTATCGCGAGTGGGCATAATGGCTTATGTCCGAAGGCGTCAGACAAGAGCATAACACGAGCATACAAACCGGACAACCGGTCTGTTTTGAAAATGAATGTGGCCGCCGAGATTGCTGCCCTTGCCGACGACGCCGATCGCGCGCGTTCTATCCGGCGGCCGGACCCACGTCGCGCTGCGGATTCCACGTATGGGTTTCGGTGCGCGCCTCACGGAGCCAGCGATAGAGCGCATCGTACATCACGAATCCGTGCGTCAATTGCTCCAAATCGTCGCTGAACAATCGGGACAGCCCCAGCGATAGGGCGAGGAGTCCAGCGCACTCGGGTGCCAAGTCGAGTCTGGCAGTGTCGGCTCCGCGGACGATCAGGGCCAAATCCCCAAGCGCCGGGTCGCTCAAGGCGTACTTCTTCAGAAACGCGTCGAAGCTGCACTTGGGCCCGACGTGCGTCAGCTCGACCCCTTCGACATCGAACGGCGTCGCCCCTGTCTCCTTGGCGACCCGTGCCACGTCGGTCGCCGGCACGAACAGAAATTCCGCCTCTCGATCGATGAACCGGGCGATCAGCCACGGGCACGCGATTCGATCGACCTTTGGGCGTTCACGAGTAACCCAGCGCATGAGGGACGCTCCGCGCGAAGGAAAAGCTGCGTCGTTGGTGCTGCTGTATCTATAGCTGATACAGTAGTATCACTATCCACCCGTGCGCAAGAGGCGAAACCGTGCCCCACATCGCGGGTGAAACGCCTATGCGGTCGGCGTGGAACCGTCCGTGTCGTCCGTGTCCTCCGTGCGTTCGCGCGACGGTGCGATGGGCTGTGTCCTCGGCCGAACCTCCAGCGCGGGGTCGAGGCCAGGGTCGTGCGCGCGAGGGAACTGGGTTCGCTCACCACGCAGCCAACGATATGCGGCGAATCCGGTGCCAAGCACCGCGCCGGCGACGGTGAGCGCCGCCAGCAGGGCGACGCCGGCGAACACAAAGAGAACGCCGATGCCGACGACGCCAACGGCGACTGCGATCGCCGTGAGGCGATTCTTGATCGTGAGTGAGTAGATCCTCACAGAGAGGCGCGGGCCGGAATCGAACCGGCGAATAGCGGTTTTGCAGACCGCTGCCTTACCACTTGGCTACCGCGCCGAAGAGCCTTCAACTTATGACGCGGTGAGGGCTTCCTCAAGCCAAGCAGACGGTTGACAAGTCAATCGTGCGTCAAGCGCCGTCAGCGAATTCCTTAGTGCATTTCGCCCGCTGCGCCGTGGCTGCGCGGCTTGCGAAGGATCAGGATCGCGGGCGACACGAGCACGAACGTCACAAGGATGAACATCCACGCGTCGTTGTAGCTCAACATGCTGGCCTGCGCCATCACGAGCTGATTGATCACCGCCAGGGAGCCTTGCTGCGCTTGGACGGCGGTGTAGCCGTGCGCCATCAATCCGGCCGCGACCTCCTGCTGGCGCTGAACGAACAGCGGGTTGGCAGCGTAGGTGGTGGCGATCAGATCGGCGCGATGCACGGCGATCTGATGGTCGAGAAACGTGGTGAGCAGCGCGATGCCGAAGGATCCGCCGAGCTGGCGCGAGAGATTGATCAGCCCCGACGCTTGCTGTGCCTCGCTCGGCTTCAGATTCGCGTACGCGACGTTGTTGATCGGCGTGAAGAGAAAGCCCAGTCCGAGCCCGCGAATGATGAGCGGAAAGCGCGCGTCGGCTTCGCCGGCGGTCGTCGTCAAATGGCCGAGGCGCCACATCGAGACGACGAACAGCGACACGCCGAGGTAGATGAGAATTCGCGGATCGGCCAACGGTCGCTTGCCGTTCAGAAGACGTCCGCACACGATGGCCATGGCGCCGGTCGCGATACCACCCGGCATCAGTGTCAGACCCGTCTCGGTCGGCGTAAAGTGCAGCAGATTCTGCGTGAACAGGGGGAACAGGAAAACGCCGCCGTAGAGTCCGAAGCCAAGAGCGACGAACAAGAAGATCGATCCCGCTAGATCGCGGTTGTGCAACACGCGAAAGTTGACGACGGGATGCTCATTTCGAGGCGAGAGCTCCCACCAGACCAACGTCGTGAGGCAGATCGCCGCGATGATGCTCAAGCGAACGATCAAGACATCGCTGAACCAATCCTTTTCTCGACCTTCCTCGAGCACGTACTGCAACGACGCCAATCCGACGATCAGCAGGCTGATCCCCACAAAGTCGATCGACTCCGGTTTTCGACGCATTCCAGGGGGGTCGAAGACGGACAACGCCCCAATCGGAATGTTGATGAAGAAGCACCAGTTCCAGTTGTAGTTGTCGGTGATCCAGCCGCCGAGCGTCGGTCCGAGCGTCGGCGCCACGATGATCCCGAGGATGAAGATCGCCTGAACCATGCCCTGCTGTTCTCGCGGGAAGATCTGTCGCAGCGTAGCCTGCGCCGTCGAGAGCAGCGCGGCACCGCCCGCACCTTGCACTACGCGCCATAACACGAGTTCGCCGAGGCTGTGCGACGTGCCGCACAAGAACGATGCGATGACGAAGATGGCGATCGAGACGGAGAGGTAGTTGCGTCGCCCGAACGCGGACGTGAAGAACGCGGTCATTGGCAGGACGACGACGTTCGACAGGATGTAGCCCGTGGCGACCCACGCGATTTCCTGGGTGGTGGCGCCCAGGTTTCCGGCCATTTGCGGCAGAGCGACGTTGATGATGGTGGTGTCGAGCACCTCCATCACCGCCGCGGTGATCAATCCAAGGAGGATCAACCAGCGATATTGATTGACGTCCTCGTCGTTCGCTGCCTGCTGCGATTGCTGTTGGGCGCCTTGGGTCGCCGGCACGGCGGTCGCCATGTGAGTCTCCTTACTCGTCCCCTCATGTTGCTGAGCGCGTCACGCCCAACTCAGTGCGCAAAAAGTCTGCGCGGCGTCGAAGAAGCAGGCACGGCGCGCGTCTTGAATGGGGCAATGGTGTGCCTATGACCATTCCGAACAACGACCGACGAGATCTCTCGCCGGGGCCCGGGCCCACTCGAGGCCATCTCCGGCTCGTCTGGGACGTCATCTTCGGCGCGCTCCGGTTCATTGGGAAGCACGCGCAGAACTTTTACGCCATGTTCGGCATCTTCCTGTTGTCGGGCGCGGCGGTCGCCATCGTATTGACGTGGGCGTTTTCCGAGATCGCCGAGCGCGTGCGCGCCGGAAGCACGCAGGGTATCGACGACGCCGTGATGCATTGGATGGCGGCGCACCAGTCACCAGGCGTTCAGAGCGTGATGCTCGAGATCACCGCGCTCGGCACGAGCGCGGTGGTCGCCATGATCGTGTTCATCGCCGGTCTGTTCCTTTGGCTCAACCACCACAAGCACTCGGCCATCCTGCTCATCGCGGCGACGCTGGGCGGAATGGTGCTCGACGGCTTGTTGAAGATCGGATTCAACCGCCCGCGGCCGCAGATCTTTCATTGGGGAACGCAGGTCGTCAGCTCGTCATTCCCATCGGGACACGCAATGGCATCGACCATCGTGTACGGAACGGTCGCCTACTTGGCCGCCCGGCTTCAGCAAAACGTGACGTCGCGAATTCTGACGATGGCCATGGCAGGGGTGATCATTCTGCTCATCTGCAGTAGCCGGCTGTATCTCGGCGTGCATTATCCGTCGGACGTGCTCGCCGGGGTCGTCATAGGACTTGCTTGGGCGGGATTCTGTATGGCCGTGCTCGAGGCCGCACAGCTCTATGCCAAGCGCAACGCGCCGCAGTTGCTCAAAGACGAAAGGCCCGCGCCAAAGGGCGCCGCTCCTTCGTCATAGAAGACCTCGCTGGAACGCGTTTTGAATCCGTCCGCCCGGGTTCACGGTCGCAAGAATCGCGAGTGGCGCATGGACTCCTCAACCAGAGGCGACTATGGCAGCGAGGAAGAAGTCGGGCGGTCGAAAGTACGGCAAGGCGGCGGGCAAACGCGTGGCGAGCGCAATGCGCCGACGGAAGAAAGGAACGCTCAGGAGCGGTCGCGGCGGCAAAGGCGGCAAGGTGAAGAGCCGCAAGCAGGCGATCGCGATCGGACTGTCGGAGGCTCGGAAGAAGGGCGCCAAGGTGCCTCGGAAGAAGGGCGGGCGAAAGAAGCGTTCGTGATCGCGGCGAGAAAGACGCGGTAAGCAGATCGAGGCATTCGAACATCCAATCGGTTGAGTGAGGAGACCGTGCCTCAACCGATTGGAGGATCCATGAGACGTCGCGCCCTGCTTCCCGCCGCTCTGTTGTCATTCGCTACGGTGACCGCGGCATTCTCGACCCCGCTCGTCGCCAAATGGCCGCCCTGGCTGTCGATCGAATCGCCGGTCAATCCCTTCGATCCCACGACGCGTGGCGCGACGCTGCTCGTCCACGCCGCCTTCCGCGACGGCCAGGCGCAACTCGCCGATCTCAATGGTAGCGCCGAGGGCATCGTCAACGGAGCACGCCGCAGCATCACGCTGCGCTTCGACACCACCGGGCGTCCGGGAGTCTTTGCCGTGCGACGGCAATGGCCGACCGATGGAACGTGGCTGCTCCGCATCGCTCTACGCCAGACGACCGCCATCGTCACGCTCGGTCGAGATGGTCTCGTCGCGTCGGTGCGCGTGCCAACGGAGCTCGCGAATGGGAATCAGCTCCCTCGCTCTGTCGGACCAAAAGAGATTGATTCCACGCTCGCCGAAGCGGCGAGACGATAATCCACTACCGGCGGATCATGAACGCTCGCGTGCGTGGAGCGGCCGAAGTACCGACGACGGTGAGCGACGTCAGCGAGGTAGATGACGTCGTTCTCCGCGCACAGCACGGTGACGTCGAGGCATTCGAGTCGCTGTACCGCGCGCACGCCGCGGCCATCCTCGCGCTGTGTCGCCGCATGGTCGGAAACGACCGCGAAGCGGTCGACCTCGTGCAGGACGTTTTCGTCCGCGCATGGGAGCGACTCACCACGTTTCGCGGCCAGAGCTCCCTCGGGACGTGGCTGCATCGACTCGGGGTGAACGTCGTGCTCGAGCAGATGCGGTCCTCCAAGCGCGATGCGTTGCGATTGATCGAAGGCGACGACGCGACGTTCGGCGCTCGGTCGCCCGACGGACAGATCGATGCGCGCATCGACATCGATGCGGCGTTGCTACGGCTGCCCGGTGGCGCGCGCACCGTGTTCGTGCTGCACGACATCGAAGGCTACTCCCACGATGAGATCGCACAGATGACCGGCATCGCGCCGGGAACGGCCCGAGCGCAACTGTGGCGCGCCCGCCGAACTCTCATGAGGCTGCTCGACGTATGACTGACGCTCAATCGCATCTCACCGAGGAGGAGCGGCATGCAGCCGCCGAGGGTTCGTTGTCGGCCGAGCAGCTTTCGCTCGTTGAATCGCATCTGGGCGGTTGTCCGGCGTGCGCGGACGACGTCGCGCGTATCAGAACTCTCATGACCCGACTCCACGACTCGGCGTTGCCCGCGCCGCCCGACGATCTGTGGCCATCGATCCGCAAGCGAATCGAGGCAAGCAAGGTCGTGCCGCTGTCATCGAACGCGGTTCCGCGCGACGGCGGTCGTCGAGCGCGCCGCGTCGGCTCGGCCATGCTGGTGGCCGCCGCGCTCGTCATTATTGCCGTCGGCGTGAGGGTCCGTGCTGGCGCACACAGCACAGCACCCGATTTGCCGTCCGGCGATACGCCATCGCTCATCGCCGTGGCCGACTCGGCCCATATGTACGAAGAGGAAGCGCAAACGCTGCTCGATCAACTCGAGCTTCGCCGCGCCATGTTGCGTCCCGAGGCCGTCGTCGCAATCGACCACGATCTTCGCGTCGTCGATTCGGCGATCGCTGAGCTCAAGGACGCAATCGCGCGCGATCCCAATAACCCCGCGTTGCGACGACTGTTGGCGTCGTCGTACCGGCAAAAGGTCGACGTGCTCAAGCGCGTCGGCAACGCGAGCTGACCATGCGCCAGTCGTTCGTGTGGGCCGCCTTGGCCGCGGCGTGTGCGGCGAGCGCTCTCACGGCGCAACCCAGCGCCGCGGACGGTCGGCTGCTTCGGGCGCGGCATGCGACGCGGATGTCGCAAATCAAGGTGTTCAATCCAGCCGGTGCGGTTCGACTCGTCGGCTGGGAACACGACTCGATTGTCGTGCGCGGACGTGGCCCCACGACGAAAGCGTTTTATCTCTACGGGAACGACGCGCAAATGAAGCTTGGATTCGAAGAGCCGGCCGACGGCAAGCCGATGCCGCACTTCGATTTGGTGGTCTATTTCCCGAAGGGAAGCCAGGTCTCGGTGAAGACCGTCACGGGCGACATCATCGCAAGCGACGCGTCAGGGTGGTTCTATACCGTGGGCGGCAACATTCGGCTCAGCGGCTCGGCAACCACGCTCGACGTGCTATCGATGAGCGGCAACGTCGATCTCGACGTGATCACGCCGTGGGTGCGGGCACGCACCGGCGACGGGAACCTGCTCGTCCGTGGCGAACCCCAGGACGTGGACGCCTCGACGATCGCCGGAACGCTCGGCGTCTCGAGCTCGGCGATTCTCCGCGGGCAGTTCGGATCCGTCACGGGCGACATCCGCTACGCCGGTTCGCCAGCCGCCGGTGCCGTGTTCGATTTCTCTAATCACAGCGGCGCGATCGAGTTCTCGCTCGCGCGTTCGGTGTCCGGCGTCTTTTCGCTGTCGAGCGTCGTCGGCTCGATCGAGAACGGGTTCTCCCAGATTCGACCGACCGCTTCGACGCCGCATTCAGTTCGATTGAGCCTTGGACGCGGCGGAGCCCAGGTGACCGCGCGAACGTTCAAGGGCACGATTCGACTCCGACCGGAGTAGCCCGTGCTCGATACATCGCGCCGCGACGTTCGTGTTGCCTGGCGGAGTCTGTGCCGAGCGCGCGTCTTCACCGGCGCGGCCGTGTTCTCGATCGCGCTCGGCATTGCCGCGACGACATCCGTGTTCAGCGTTGTCGACGCGGCACTCTTTCGCGCTCCCCCGTTCCCCGATGCCGACCGGCTGGCGATCGTCTTCATCACGAAGCAGCAGCCGAATGCGGCGGTCGAACGCCAGCGGTGGTCGTGGCCGCGGAGCCGGCTCTTACGCGAAGAGATGACGTCGTTCAGCGATGCCGCCAGCTTCAGCCAGTCGGTGCTCGCGATCACGAGCGCCGAGAGCGAACCGGAGCCCGTGAACGTCGAGCTGGTGTCCGCGTCGTATTGGTCGACCCTCCGAATTCGACCACTCGTTGGTCGCGCGTTTACGCCCGATGAGGACGTTGGATCCGGTGCGCATCCCGTCGTCATCGTCTGTCATGATCTCTGGGAGCGCCGATTCGGACGCGACCCGTCACTCGTCGGCAAGACCATCCTCGTCAATGGGGTGAGCCTTACCATTGTCGGCATCGCGCCCACCGGGTTCTCGGGGCTTTCGGGGCGCGCGCAAGTCTGGATTCCGGCGACGATGGCGCCGCGTCTCAGCTACGTCGATTACCTGGTAACGAACCAGAACTTCATCAGCGTGGTCGCGCGGCTGCGAGACCACGTGTCGATCGCGCAGGCGCGTGCCGAGCTCGCCCTCGTGGGCGACAAGATCCAACGCACGCTGCCGAGCGCCACGACAGATCCTGCCGCGCGATTCGCCGCGACCGCCGTGCCGTTGGCCGAGGCGCGCATTGATCCGTCGACGCGGCGCGCGATGTCGCTGCTGCTCACCGGTGTCGCCTGTCTGCTGTTGCTTTCGTGCGCGAACGTCGCCGGACTGCTGCTTGGCAGAGCGGTCTCGCGACGTCGAGAGATCGCCATTCGCGTCGCGACCGGCGCGAGCCGTGGCCGCGTCGTGCGTCAGCTGCTCGTCGAAGCCGCGCTGCTTGCCGCCAGCGGTGGAGTCATTGCCCTGCTCATTGCGGTTCCGATCGCGAATCGGCTCGTGTTCCCTCCGTCGGCGTCGCGCGGCCGCAATTTCTACGGCGCGTTGGGCGAGTTCGCCACGCCGCGCACGGATTGGCGCGTGGTTCTGTTTTGCTTGTTGGCGTGTGGCGTGACCACGTTCGCCTGCGGGTTGTTCCCCGCGTTGCGGGCGGCGCGAGTCGATCTCACGAGAGATCTGAAAGATGGCGCGGCGGGAGGCGAGGGTCACGGCCGCATCGCGCCGCGCCAGTTCATCGTCGGGGCCGAAGCGGCGCTCGCGGTCGTCCTGTTGTCGTGCGCGGGGTTGCTCCTCGCAAGTTGGCAACGCCTCGACGCCGCCCCCATCGGATTCGATCGCACGCATCTGCTGACATTCATAATTCGGCCGTCAGAAGTCGAATATCCTGCGCCCAAGGCGCCGGCGTTGATCGCGCGCGTCCTCGCGGAGATCGAGCGCGTGCCCGGCGTCTACGCTGCGTCGGTCGACGGTTGTGCGCCCGTGGGCGTGGGATGCGCCAATAGCACTCTCCACATCATGGGACGCGCGGAGCCGAGCGCAAGCGACGCTCCATTGGTGTTGCGTCACTACGTTGGACCGGACCACTTCCGTGTGCTGGGCGTTCCGCTGATCCGCGGGCGCGCATTCACTCCGGCGGATCGCGCCGGTGCTCCGCGCGTTGCGATCATCAGTGAGACGGCCGCGAGGCGGTTCTGGCCGAACGAGGATCCGATCGGCAAGCGGGTGTGGTTCGGCGGCGGAAGCAATTTCGATCGCCCCGACTCGAGCGCGGTGATAGTTGGAATTGTTGGCGACGTCGCGTACCAGCCCCTGGATGAGCATCCTTTCCAACCCGACTTCTACACGCCGTATGCCCAGTTCACGTTCGCGACGCGAACGGTGCTCGTGCGAACGCGAGGAACGCCCAGCGCAGTCGTGCCGGCGGTCCGCGCCGCCGTGCGCGCCGCCGATCCGAATCTCGCATTGTTCGAGGTGCGAACGATGAACGATCGCATCCACGACTCGTGGGCGCGTCTGTCGTACCAGATGCAGCTGGTTGGTGCGTTTGCCGTGACGGCATTGCTGTTGGCGGGAATGGGCATCTTCGCCGTGATCGCGCACGCGGTCGGCGATCGGCGAAGGGAGATCGGTATTCGCGTCGCTCTTGGAGCGCGTCCGGCGCAGGTGGTGTTCGCCGCGGGACGACACGGTGCGCGCCCCGCACTAGCTGGCGTCTGCGCCGGGCTGCTGGTGTCGGCGCCGATTGCGCGCGTACTGGCGTCGTCACTGTATGGCGTTCGAGCATTCGACCTTCCGGTGCTGGTCATAGTGGTCGGTACCGCCGCTCTTGTCATCGTGATCGCGACGTATCTTGCGGCGCGCCGTGCGCTGTCGATCGAGCCTGTTGAGGCAATGAGAGCTCTCTAAATCGTCGGGCGCCGTCGTCAGCGGTGCTTCGTGACGCCGACCTGCTTGCAGTATTCCAACACCGGGCACGTCGAGCATTTCGGGAGCTGGCCCGTGCAAACGTGCTTGCCGAATGGCACCAGCAGCCGATTGATCTCGACCCAGTAGCGCTTCGGCAGGACTTGCTCGAGCCGAACCATGGTCTGCTCGGGCGAGCGTGTGGACACGACGCCCCACCGATTCGTGACGCGATGGACGTGGATGTCGACGCCGATTCTGACGTGACCACACGCGATTCCGAGTGCGAGGTTGGCGCACTTTGGACCGACGCCTTTGAACGACGTGAGCACGCCGAAGTCGCACGGAAGCTCGCCGTCGAATTCTTCCACGGTCCGGGTCGCGATCGCGCGGATCGTCTCCGCCTTGCCGCGATGAAAGGTGCTGGCACCGATCAGGGCCTCAATTCGAGTCGGCGACAGCTTTGCGATCGCGGCCGGCGTCGATGCACACCGGAACAATTCGAGTGCAAGGGGAAGCGACACCTCGTCGCGCGTGCGGATCGAGATGATGCAGGCGACGAGCTGCTCGAATAATGAGCCATGCCCGCGATCGGCGAGCTCGAACATCGCCGCGTCGGCGAGGGTGCTTTCCTCTAAGTGTTCTCGAATGCGTCGGAGAACGACGCCGAATCGAAAAGGTCGTTTCACTCAGGCCGCTTGAACCCGCTCGAGGAGTCGAGGCAACGCCGTCAAGACGCGCTCATTCCCCTCACGCAGGAGTGCGGCCAGAATGTGTTTGCAGATTCGTTCGCGCCACAGGTGATCGCCGCAATCGCAGCGGGGGTGCGAAGTCGTGTAGAGGTCGACCCAATGGACTTGGGTGCCTCCGGTGACGCGATACCGTCCCTGCCCTACTCGTTCACCGCGGAGTCCGAGGCTCCGCTCCAGTCTGTCGAGATCGACGCCGCCGGCGGCATCGAAATCGATCTTCACATCCATCGTCATGTGCTGCTCCCAATCCAAGCGGTCGTCAAAGTCCAATCGATCTATTCATACCCCAAAATGGCGCTCGCGTTTCGGCCGAATTCGCTCCGCGCTCTATTTCGTCGCGTTGCCGGCCACGACCATCTGTCCGGTCGGCTGTGGCATTCCTCCGGCAGGCTCATCGGTCACCGCGACAGCGCGGAGCGAATCGCGGGCGAGCGCATACGTCGCTCGAACCATCGCTTCGCCATTGCTCGGCATGAACGTGCCGGCGCTGATCTTCGACGTCGGCGTCACGAGCCACAGCTGATAGGTCCGTCCGGGCTGGGGCATCGGCAGATCGTGCGCCACGAGCGTCCAGCCGTTGCGCGATCGATCCCAGAACATCATCGCATTCGGCGCCCGCGCCGCACTGGACGTGAGATGCACCATCGCGACATCGCGGCCCGTGATGCCGTTGATGAGGCTGTCTTTGTACATCACGAGCGCACGGAGCGAATCGGTAGATCGTTGCGATCGCTGCGTGCTTGCCGTGGCGCCGACCAACGCATCCCGCAGGTTCTCTCGTTCGCGGAGCACCGACGCCATCACACCAATTCCCACGATCAGGAGAATGCTCGCCGCGAGGGCGATCCACTCGGCGCGCCGCCACGCGAGCACGTTGATTCTCGTGCGAATCGCACGATACTCTCGCGTGGACAGATCCGGCCCTCTATCGACGGCAAGTCCACGGACTTTTGCGTCGGCGGCCGCGTGCGCGGTGAGTCGTGCGCGAATGCGGTCCCGAGATCCGCCTCCGCTGTCGGGCGCCAGCGGCGACATGAAGGCGAGTTGCGCCGCCGTCGCGCGCAGAGCGGCAAGCTCGTCGCGGCAACTCTCGCAGCGGTCGGCGTGCGCCAACACCGCCTCACGCTCGGCTGAATCGAGCGCGTCGAGTGCGGCCGCATCGAGCGCGGCGAACGCCTCTTCGTGGCTCAACTCGCGCATCATCGGGCGACCTCGCGCAGTGGAGATAATCGATCGCGCAGTTTCTGCATGGCCAATCGCATTCGTGTCTTGATCGTACCAAGCGGTTGTCCCGTTCGCTCCGCGATCTCCGATTGAGATAGTCCGCCGAAATATCCCAGCTCGAGCGCCTCACGTTGTTCGCGCGGCAGATCGCCGAGCGCCGCCATGATCATCTGGCGCCGTTCCTTGTGCTCGAGCGCGAGCGACGGGTCGGCGGCGGCGCGCACGAACGTCGGTTCGGCGCTCGACGCGAGCTTCTCGCCCGCGTCGTCGTCGATCGATTCCTCGCGCCGCCGACGCGTGGCGCGCAACCGATCGAGCGCGCGGCTGCGGGCGATCGTCAGGATCCAGGTTTGCACCGATCCCCGCCCTTCAGCGAAGCGATCCGCTTGCCGCCACACTTGCCAGAACGTTTCTTCGACTACGTCTTCCACGTCGTCCGCCGATTTGAGCATTCGCGCAACCAACCCGTTCACGATCGGAAACCAGCGGTCGTAGAACGCACCGAGTGCGCGCTCGTCACCCGACTGCATGCGGCGAATGAGCTCCGCGTCCATGTCGGCACCGCGACTCGCCGTTGAAGGGCTCGCGGCAGCGCCGGACGTCGCTGACTCGCTCGTCATCGTTTAAGGATACGGCTCGGACGCCGGGGATGGATTCATCGCCGACGAATGTACTGGCGAGCCGAGACGGCCGCAAAGGATGAGCCGCCGTGGGGAGCGACGTTCCAGGCCCCACTAGTTTCCCCTTCCGTGCCCCACGACCCGTACGCCGCACTGCGAGTCAAGAACTATCGATGGTTCATCGTTTCGTTGTTCACGATGACCATCTCGTCGCAGATTCAAGGCGTCGTCGTGGCCTGGCAAATCTACGACATCACGCACGACCCGCTGTCGCTCGGGCTCATGGGTTTGGCCGAGGCGCTGCCGTTCATCGGGGTCGCGCTCTACGCGGGCCATGTGGCGGATTTGCTCAATCGGCGTCGCGTGGCCATTGCGTCGTTGACGGTTCTGTTCGTCTGCTCGCTGTCTCTGCTCGCCTTCAACCTGATCCCCGGGTTTCTGCACGATCACGGCGCCTGGCCGTTCTATGGCGTCATCTTCGTGAGCGGTCTGGCGCGCAGCTTTTTACAGCCGGCGCGGAACGCGCTCGGGGCAGAGATCGTCGATCGCTCGTTGTATGCGAACGCTGTGGCGTGGCGTAGCTCCACCTGGCAAACGGCAGCGGTCGTCGGTCCAGCGCTTGGCGGCTTGATCTACGGATTCACATCGCCGCGCGTCGCGTACGTTGCCGACGCCATCATGATGGCGATCGCGGTGTTGACGTTTTCACTGATCACCTACGCGACGCGCCCCGTCGCCAACGAAACTGAATCGATCAGCGACAGCTTGCGCTCGGGGCTGCGTTTCGTGTTCCGCGAATCGGTGTTGCTCTCAGCGTTGACGCTCGATCTGTTCTCGGTGCTGCTCGGCGGAGCAGAGGCGCTACTGCCGGTGTTTGCCGATCGGATTCTGCACGTCGGTCCGCAGGGACTGGGCATTCTCCGCGCGGCGCCGGCCGCGGGCGCCGTGGTTGCGTCGGTCTATCTCGCGCATCGTCCCCCGTTCAAACGCGCGGGGCGAACGTTGCTGTACGCGGTCGCGACGTTCGCGTTATGCATCGTGGGATTCGGCATCTCGCGCAGCTTTTTGTTCTCGGCGGCCGTGCTCGCGATCAGCGGGATGGCGGACAACGTGAGCGTGCTGATTCGCTCGACGCTGCTGCAGGTGTTGACCCCGCCGCATCTGCTCGGGCGGGTGTCGTCGGTGAATTCGATCTTCGTCGGGTCGTCGAACGAGCTGGGCGCGTTCGAATCCGGCGTCGCGGCAAAGCTGCTCGGAACCGTGACGTCGGTGGTGCTGGGTGGACTGGCGTCGCTGGGAGTGGTGATTGGGATCGGCGCGACGGTTCCGCGGCTCAGGAGGCTGGGCCGAATCGACGAGGCTGATGGGGCAGGGTTGAGGGTTGAGGGTTGAGGGCTGAGGGTTGAGGGTTGAGGGCTGAGGGTCGAGGGTTGGAGCTCGGGGGATGGTGGCCTCTAAAATGCGGGCCCTGAATGAGTTGCGCCGCGCGGCCTCGAATGCTCTGCCGGCACGAGCGGATTGACGTTCTTGCTCGAATGTCGAATTTTTCCGCAAAATGATCGCAAAGATTTGCATTTTTTGCACGAATACGAGTACATTTTGGACTTCGTAGGATTACGACAAAACTCTCAAGCCTGAGGCCCATCAGCAAATGCCCGCGTCCAGCTTGTCGCCACGCAAGGCGGTCATCCGCGAAATCACCGAACGCGACGTGCGTACGCCGCCCGGGGTGAGCGAGAACGGCACGTCGCCACGCACATCCGAATACTTCGGCGTCAACACGTTTGGTGTACGGCAGATGCGCGACAAACTGCCGCGCGATACCTACGCCAAGCTGCTGGACGCCGTGCGTCATGGAAAGAAGCTCGACACCGAGGTAGCCCCGCGCGTTGCGCAGGCAATCAAGGAATGGGCGATCGGCCGCGGCGCGACGCACTTCACGCACTGGTTTCAGCCGCAGACCGGCCTGACCGCCGAGAAGCATGACGCATTCTTGTCGTTCGACGACGGCCAGCCGATGGAAGTGTTCGGTGCGTCGCAGCTGATTCAAAGCGAGCCGGACGCGTCGAGTTTCCCGTCGGGCGGTCTTCGCGCAACCTGGGAGGCGCGCGGGTACACGGCGTGGAATCCGGCGAGTCCCGTCTTCATCGCCGAATGGGCCGGCGTGAAGACGCTCTGCATCCCGTCGGTGTTCGTCGGCTACAACGGCGAGGCACTGGACGAGATGACGCCGCTGCTCCGAAGCTCCGACGCGCTCTCGATGAAGGCGATCGAGCTGCTCGAGCTGCTCGGTGATCGAAGCGCCTATCGCGTATACACGACACTCGGACCGGAGCAGGAGTATTTCCTCATCGACCGCGCGCACTTCGCATTGCGACCCGACCTCGTCATGGCGGGCCGCACGCTGATCGGCGCGCCACCGCCGCGCGGCCAGCAGCTCGAAGATCACTACTTCGGCGGCATTCCCGAGCGCATCCAGGCGTGCATCGCCGAGGTCGAGTACGAGCTCTATCGACTCGGCGTGCCGATCGTGACGCGACACAACGAGGTGGCGCCGAGCCAGTTCGAGATGGCACCGCGCTTCGAGGAGACGGACGTCGCCGTCGATCACAATCAGCTGGTGATGGCGACGCTGCGTCGCGTCGCGCTACGTCACGGTCTGCAGGCCGTGCTCCACGAAAAGCCGTTCGCCGGAATCAACGGATCGGGCAAGCACTGCAACTGGTCCATGTCGATCGCGGCCGAGAATCCGGAGCTCGATGGGCAGAACCTGCTCAAGCCGGGACAAACGCCGCATCAGAACGTCCGCTTTCTCGTGTTCTTGGCGGCGGTGCTGCATGCCGTGCACAAGCACGCCGGGCTGCTGCGGGCGGGTATCGGCACGTCGGGCAACGAGCATCGGCTTGGCGCGAACGAAGCGCCGCCGGCCATCATCTCCATTTTCATGGGGCAGATGCTCACGCATGTGATCGAATCGATCGCGTCGGGCAAGATCGCGACGAGCGCCGAGCAGGAGATGATCAAGCTTGGCGTCGCGCGGTTGCCGGAGATCGAGAAGGACAACACGGATCGCAACCGCACGTCACCGTTCGCGTTCACGGGGAACAAGTTCGAGTTCCGCGCGGTCGGGTCGTCGCAGTCGATCGCGTTTCCCATCGTGCTGCTCAATGCCGCGGTCGCCGAGGCGATCGGTGAGATCACGGTGGCGCTCAAGGCGGAGCTGAAGAAAACGAAGAAGGTCGACGACGCAGTGCTCAAGGTCGTGCGTCCGATCTTCAAGGACACCGCCGCCGTTCGGTTCGAGGGCAACAACTATTCGGAAGAGTGGGTGAAGGAGGCCGCGAAGCGCGGGCTGCTCAATCTTCGCCGGACGCCTGAAGCCCTGGCGCAGCTCGTCACCAAGCAGTCGCGCAAGCTGCTCACGTCGCTCAGCATCTTGAACGACACCGAGCTCGATTCGCGCTATCACGTTCGGCTCGAGCGATACATCAAGGACATGCTCATCGAGCTGCATACGTTGCGCGAGCTGGTCGACACCTTCGTGCTGCCGGCCGCCTTCGACTACTCCGGCGGCCTGACGGCTTCGGCGGCGCAGGCCAAGGCGGCGGGCATCAAGTCGATCCCTCAAATCGACGCGGCGAACGCAGTGGGTGCTCTTATCGCCGACTTGCAGAAGCATCGCAAGACGTTGGGCAGTGCAATCGAGAAGGCGGAAGGAATGCACGACGATCTGGCGAAGCAGGCGCAGTTCCTGACGTCGGCCGGTGCCGACGCGATGGCCGGCGTTCGCTCGTGCTGCGACGCACTCGAGGTGGCGGTGAGCGACGAGTGCTGGCCGCTGCCCAAGTACCGAGAGATGCTCTTTCCGGTGTGATCTCGTTTGGCGGGGAGAACAAAGAAGGGCGACGCGCATCGCGTCGCCCTTCGATTATCGACCACGAATATCGACCACGAAATCCTTCGTCGTCGAGCTCCTCGGGGGGACAGGGTTCACGGCTGCGGCAATGCTTCCCCGGCGAGCTGCGGCCCGTTTGCCTCGACCGACTTCAGCACGTCACGCCAGGCGAATTTCTTTCCACTGCCGCGCACATAGTAGTCCATCCACGCCATCTCGGCGACGGCCTTGAGATATTGATTGCGCGCATCGGGAATGCCGTGCGTGGTGCCGGGATAGACCCAAAACTCGTTGGGGACGCCGAGCTTGGACAGCGCCATATGCATCTCTTCGCTCTGCGGCCGCGGCACGCGTGGGTCGCCGTCGACGACGTGG